>CALFOZ010000039.1 GCA_937919205.1 uncultured Planctomycetia bacterium | reverse complement strand
CGTGCCCGACGGAAACGAGCCAAGCAATTGATCCGCAATGCTTGTGGTCGGCGCAACGGACGGCGTTTGATATGGCGCTGGTGTCTCCTGTTGTGCGGGGCTTGCGGCAATATGAAATGCGTGCGGGCTTTGGTTGTGCAAAGTTGTTTGCAAGTCATGCGTGTCAATGTCCGTTGCGTGGTGTTGTGCATTTTGAAATGTCATGATGGTGGTCTCCAGGAAAGTGGTGCAATAAGAGTGATCGTGTTTTTCATGTGATCGCTTGTGATCACGGGTGGTCGATCGCGAATAAAAATTCCGCCAGAGCAACGCGCAAGAACGGCCAGCGCAAGTCGCGGGTTATCGCTTATGCCAGGGAATACATTGCCTGGCGCGTTCACCAATACCGCGGCCACCGCTGGCAGCAACATAAGTTCAGGGCAGGGCAAGTTCGCGGCGTCGGTCAAGGCCTTCCAGCCGTCGCCATCCTCCGGCATGTCCACGCCAAATGTTTCGCAGAACTCCGTGAATAATGAATTTGGCGGTCGTGGCAAATCAGTCTGAATGCAAATGCGATGGCATTGATCCACGCCCGTATGCGTGATCGCCGTGTTTGGGCGGCAACTCATGTTGTGAAGCAACGCCGCGCCCGTTGCGATGGGTGCGCGCTCTAACATCACTTGAGCTTTCACGTGTTGTGAATGCAGTGGCGCGCCCACCGTGCTGGGCATTTCAATTGTGTGGCGTTGATTACAGCGCGCGCTCAATTTCATTTCAAGCGGCTCCCGCAAGAACAGTTGCAACATTCACGCCACTGTCAAAGCCGCCCACGCACAACGCTCGAACGCCACGCCACGAATCCAACACCGCAAGAACATCGTCCTCGGTTTTAATTTCGTTGGCTGAAAAAAGTCCCGCAAGTAAGTTGCAAATCAGCGGCTCTTCTGGATTGTCCGAGGCAATGTTGGCAAGGTGCTTCACAATGGCTTGCCACGCGCGGTGATTGGCGGATCCAGCCGTCACAAACTGTTTCAGATTTTGCTTGGTGCACACCAACGTGAACAAGCTCGCGGTTTGCGCCGCCACCGCGGCAATCATGCGTGCTGACGCGCCGCTTTCCATAAGGTGCACCGCAAGCGCGTGGCGCCCCCCGGATGGAAGATGCGCCAACGCGTCTGCGGCGTACGAAGAAAGTTCTTGAAGCGTGAGTTGCGTGAAGGCAACCGCGCGAAACACTCGGCGCACCGGATCCCTTTCGCACGCCAAAATGCGCCGCGGATCTGCGGAGTCCAGCATTAATGTTTTCCAAATCTGATTGTGCGCCACCATCAACCGCGCGCCGTCAATCTTCACGCCTTGCGCGCGCTGTGGCAGGGAGTTGATAAGCGCCAACCAAGCCGAATCGCACAACTGCGCGCTTGGTTTCTGCACGCATCGCGCCGCGTGCACGGCCAACATATTTTGAAACAGCATCGTCGCGCGCC
>CALFOZ010000038.1 GCA_937919205.1 uncultured Planctomycetia bacterium | reverse complement strand
TGCAAACGCCTGCGCCCGTTGCGCAGTGTGAACCCCAAAAATGGAATTGTGGAGCCAGTGCAATGCACGCCGCCCTTGCGCGGGTGCAATCGCAGACGCAACCCGCCAAGCACGCGTTCTATATTGGCGCGCGCCTGCCACAGTTGTTGGCGGCTGTCGCCAAAAACCAGAAAGTCATCGCAGTAGCGCACATAATCGCCAAAGCCAAGGTCATCCATAACCGCGTGGTCAAGTTTGTCCAGCAACACATTGGCCAAAAATTGCGATGTGAGATTGCCAATGGGCAACCCGCGCCGCCGCAGAGCGCCGCAGAATAAATCATCGCCGTCATACCACTCCTGCACGGGCTCCTGCGGATTACTGCCATCAATAATTTGCGCCAACACCCGTAGCAGGCGCTCATCCGAAATCACACGCGCCACTTGCGCCTTGATAATGTCATGGTCAATGCTGGGGAAAAATTTCACCACGTCACCCTTGAGCACATACTTACGCTTGCGCGAAAGCGTGGCGGCGCGCAGAAGCGCGCGGTGCGTTCCCTTGTTCACGCGGCATGCGTATGAGTGCGCCACAAAGCGCCGCTCAAAGTGCGGCTCGAGCAACGCCACCATGGCATGGTGAACCACCCTGTCACAAAACGGCGCGGCGCTAATCAGCCGCGCCTTTGGCTCCGCTATATAAAACGATGTGTACTGGCCTGGCCGCCAATCACCCGCCGCCAATTGCGCGCCAAGGGCAAAGCACTGCGGCTCCATCTCCAGCAAAAACGCCGCCACATCCGGCTTTGTGCGTTTGCCACGCGCCGCGCGGCGCGCCGCGCGCATTAAATGGGCGGGGTCGCAGAGATCGCGGAATAATTCGCCGTTGCGGCCGATACCTTTCGCCATGCTCCCACCTGATTTCCAAGATCCACTTGCAGACCCGCCACGAACACCGTGGCGCGTTCCGACAATAAGTTCATTTCGCGGGCAATTCGCACCAAATGCCGCGCCACCTGCAGGCGCCTATTGGCAATGTCCAAACTGCGCGCGCGATCACCACCGCGCGCATATTGCGCGTGCAACAATTCTTCCAGCACATCCATGTGCGCCATTTCTATGCGCGAACCAAGTCCGTAGCGCACCGTGCGTGGAAACTTTCCAACCTTGGGAATAATCCAGCGCAACAAATCGCTGGCCAACACCACGGCGGCGGGCTCGCTGGCTCGCCCGCCGGCAGTGACTGGGTGAGGGACTTTGGTTTTTTGCGCCACTGGAATGTGCAGTTTTTCGGCGGCCAAATCTGCTGGCGCAGATTTGGCCGCGTCTTTGTTCTGGCTTTGTGGTTGCATGGACGCGTTTACTTTACCTTGCAATTTTGCCCAGTGAAAGAGAGGTAAAAGTGAAAGGGTAAAAGTAAAATAAAAGCTGATTCCAAGGAATCAGCAAAGGGTAAAGGGAACTACGGAGTCCTCGCGACACGGAAGCCGACGTAGTCGTAGCGGCCGCCGGGATCGACGTCGAAACGGTCCGACGAGCGGCAGTAGTCGGAGTAGATGA
>CALFOZ010000037.1 GCA_937919205.1 uncultured Planctomycetia bacterium | reverse complement strand
ACGCGTCTAGCAGACCGTTGTTGTTGCAGTCGCCGCCGTTGGCAATTTCGCAACTGTCGAGGATGGTGTTGGCGTTGCAGTCGGATTCGGTGGGGAGGCCGGTGGACCATTGTCGCGCACGATTCAGCGTAAGTATCCGGGGATGACGGGGTATTCAGTGCAGAACTTGTGGAGAATGCAGCAGTTTTACGAGGCGTATCAAGGGCAGGCAAAACTCTCACCACTGGTGCGAGTTTTGTCGTGGACGCACAACTTGATCATTTTGAGCCGCTGTAAGGGCAAAGAAGAACGCGAATTTTATCTGCGACTTGCGCATCGTGAACACTGGACATTCCGTGAACTGCAGCGCCAACTTGAGCGCACCGTGCTTGTGACGCTTTGTAACGAAGCGATTGCGGTGTATATTCATGACATGAGCGCACTTCTTCTTGCACGAATCACACTTGAGCCCGGCAAATGCGGCGGGCGTCCATGCATTCGTGGCAAGCGCATTCGTGTGAGCGACATTCTTGAACTTCTTTCCAATGGCGCGCCGATTGAAGAAATTTTAAAGGATCATCCACAGCTTGAACGCGATGATGTCTTTGCGGCCATGGCGTACGCAGCTCAGCAAACGAATCACATTGTGGTTCGTGTGGCATGAGATTTTTGGTTGACAATCAATTGCCTTCCCATTTGGCGGGTTTTTGATTTATTCCCATGCAGAATTGATTTCATTGAGAAGGCGGGGACAGGCATCAAGCGCATCAAAAGTGAGGTTAAAAACACGGCAGTCCCGCGCCAACTTTTGATTCCACTGGTTTTTTTACAACTACGTTTTGGCCGCTGTTTAAAGGGGGTTCCAATGGCAAAGGGGTCCATGAAGGGGTCCATGATGAGGCCTATGAGGAGGCCCAAGTAGAGGCCCAAGTAGAGGCCCAAGTAGAGCTGAGTGAATTCGAATTTGAATTGCTTGATGATTGCTAAAGATGCAAGTGAAATTTTTCCTGCAAATCAAATTAAACGCGTAGTTTATCCAAATATCAAGCATTTCATTGCTTGATGGTTGCTTGATGAACGTGGTTCTAACCCATCACTTCAGCAGTTTCGCCCGCTCCGCTTGCGCGTTGATGTTCTTGCTGTTGCGCATGAACTCAAGCGCCTTCGCGGCCGCTTGCTCCTTGCTCATGCTATGCAAGAATTGAATACCGCCAGAATAAATCATGGTGCTTGCCAATTTCTTGGCGATCATCCACTTGAGGTACGGCGCCGGCAGATCTTTGAACACGCGCGCGCCAACTGTGTCAAGCAAAGTCTGCGGCAAATGTTCAACCACCAGTCCGCGTGAAAGCGCGTGGTCGGCCGCGCGCCATGTTGGCATGGAGTTGTGAATCACATCGGCGGCGTCGTTCATGCACTTGGAAATTTGCACGCTGATTTCTGGAAGCGATGTCTCTGGGTGCAACTTGCCTTCGCTCAGTAAAAGTTCCGCCTCGGTGCGCGCCATTTCTCGCAACTTGCCAAGCACGCCCTCTACAAATGACGCCTTGATGCGAACGAACTCCGACTCACTGAGCAACATGCACGCAATGATTTCGTAACTAGAGCAAATCACGCCGCACTTGTTGGCGGAACTGTCTTTAATAATGGTGGTTCCCGCCGCGCTGAGGTGCTTGCGCGCCTCGGCGGTCAGGAATAAATTGGCTCCCTCCACAATCAGGGGGCTAGAAGGTTGGCCATTTGGCTGTAGATATTCCTTCCAATTGCGATCATCAATGGTGCTTGGACGGCCACCGCCAGGAATAAACGCGTCGGTGACAAGACGATTATGCAGAGTGTTACGCAGACGAGTTCCATCTTGCTCATCAACTGAAACAATGCGTCCATGCGCGCTCAACTTTTTCTTGTTGAAGGACGTAATCGGTTTGGCCTCATGGAACAAGCGAAGCAACTCATCCATGTTCAAGCCTTCGGGGTCCTCGCCACTGCCACTGCCGTCGGCAATGCCTGTGACAAGCGCGTTGGTGCCGTAGTCGCGCTTAAGAATACTGATCATGTTGCCCGCGACATCGCCGTCAGGACCGCCGGTCAATTTCACCGTGAACTTTTGCTTGGTCGGATCAATGCCACGCGCGCGCAGAGCGACCTCTAGGAACACATTCACGCCTTCACTGGTCACGCCGTACACCTTGTGATTAATTCCGGCGTTTGGCTTACTACTCATGAACGCGGTTGGCAGAGAATACTTTCGTCGCTTGGCGCGCTCCACAATCCACTCAATGTGGTCAGGCGTAATGTTCTCGTCTGGCCCAAGATAAATAAATTCCTCAATGCCAAGTTTGTCGACCACTTGACTCTTGGTGCCAGGCTCCGGTGTGATGAGATCAAGAATGCAATCCACGAAACTTTTCACACAGCGCGTCGGGTCCGAAGGCGGCTCCAGCAGTAAGGCGCATTTGGCGCCGCCCTCTGGAATATCCTTGTTTTTCTGCTGTTGCGCGCTGGCCAGCGCGTAGACCTCGTCGTACAAACGGTCGTTTTCGCGGGCGTGTTGCGCGGCGTCGCGCGGACGCACCAGGCGCAAACCACCGCGCGCAATTTCCTTAAAGCGAACATGGAAACCGTTGAAGCCGCGACCGCTGACAAAGAACACACCAAATGGAAGATTGGGACGCAACTCGTCTTGCAACAACTCTGGTTTAAGGCGCAGGGCAAATCCAAAACGATTTTGCAAATGATAATTAGTTCGAAGCGTGCCTTGCACGGCGTGCAACATTGCCATGAGAACGGTGTTCCAACCGGGCGGGCGCAAAAACTCAAGCGATGTTTGCACCACTTTCACGCCGGACTCAAAGTCCGCGTCGCTCATTGGCTTCTTGGGATCAAAGCGCGCCACCAGCAAATCCACAATGCGCAAAGAAATTTCCATGGACTCCTCGGCGGCTTCAAGAATCACTTGACTTTGAAACGCAAGTCGATCTTGATGCACCAACATTTGGTGCACCAAGTGGCACAAGCCCATCACGGCCTCGGCGCGGTTTAGGTCAAGGCCAGGATGTCGATTGGCCAATTCCAAAATGTCGTAGTTGATCCACTTGGCGCGCGCGATGTCGTGCGAAATTTGTTTCCAGATTGCGCTCTTGGGATCAAGTTGTTTGCCGTCGGCGGTTTGCACAACAAAGGCCAGGAAGGTGACTTGCCCGTGCGGCGTGTCCTTCACTTGGTCCAAATATGCCCGCAAAATGGAGATTTTTGCGCGCGCCAACACCATGGCGGCGCGTTCCAACATGGTGCGCGTGCGCGCGTTTGAGAAGGCAATTGAGATGCGGCTATGCGCTGGATTTGATTCCTGCTCCAGCTCGGTGCGCGCGCCGTCGCTGCCGCTGACTTCTTTATACAGCGCGGCGTGGCGACTAAGTCGAAGCGGCGTAAGCGTAAGCACATAGTCGGCGCTGGCACCTGCAACAAATCCGCGGATTTCTTTTTCGCTCCAGTCCAGTCCGTGCTCGGATGCCCATACAACAACGGAGTTCACCTTGGCCGCTTGCGCTGGGTTCTTTGGGTCAAACGGAACGCGCTCGCCAAGTTCAAATGTGTCCACCACCAATGAGCCATCAATCGACGCATGCATGGTGGCGGCGCGCAGTGGTTCGTTCATTGGCAACTGCGCCACGATTTGCGAGAGCAAGCCCACGCGGTTGCCGGGGCGGATCATGGTCCACTCCTTGCCGTCGTCGCTACGAATGGTCAAGTCAAGTGGATTGCCGCTGGCCTTGGCGGCAATGATGGCGCGCAAATGATTTTGCATGCGCGCGGGTGAGGTGTCTTGAAAATACATTGGCGGCATTTGCGCCACGAACCACGGCACCACGCTTTCCGCGGTCGCTTTAAATTGTTGTGACAATTCATTGATGAGCGCGTGTGTGGGCAGGGCGTTTGTGGCGGCCGGTGTTTCGGAAGAACGCATTGGCACACTATCCCCGCTTTGGTGCCGCCGCTCAAGCGTTTTTGCCCACAATTTGCCTATTTTTTATCTTCTATTGGATGCGGACTCTAAGTTGGTTACGCTGTTGCGCTTGCGTTGCATCACCATTGGTAATTTTGATGGCGTTCATGTGGGTCACCAAGCCTTGCTTGCTCGTGCTCGCGTTCTTGCAGGCAGTGGAGGTCAGGTTGTGGCGGTGACATTTGATCCGCATCCCGTCACGCTGCTGAAGCCGGAGTTGGCGCCGCCCGCTGTGCAAACGCTTCAAGAGCGCCGCGTGTGCTTGTTGAAATGCGGCGCCGATGATGTGCATGTGATCAACACCACCAAAGAATTGTTGACCATGAGCGCCGAACAATTCATGGCGTGGTTGCGTGCGCAGATTGCATTTGATTGCATTGTTGAAGGACCTGATTTTCACTTTGGCAAGGATCGTTCCGGCGATATCAACACATTGCGCGCGATTGGTTTGAATTGCAATTTTCAGATGGAACAAGTGGCGCCTATTGAAGTCGCACTCAGCGACGCGTCAAGCGCGGTGGCCAGCAGTTCTTTGCTACGCTGGCTCTTACAACATGGCCGCGTGAATGATGTGGCCACGGTCATGGGCCGCGCCTATCAGTTGTCGGGCGTTGTGCAAAAGGGCGATCAACGTGGACGTACCTTGGGTTGGCCAACCGCCAACATGGCCACGGCAGGGCAATTGCTTCCAAGCGATGGGGTGTACGCCGGCATTGCCACGCTACCCACGAGCGCGCGCAAACGTGCCGCGATTAGCATTGGCACCAAGCCAACATTTGGCGCGCATACCCGCACAGTTGAGGCTTTTTTGCTTGATCACAAGGCGCCCTTGGATGACTACGGTTGGACGCTCACGCTTGAATTTTCGCGCTGGTTGCGCGGGCAAACGCGCTTTGACGGCGTGCAAGCGTTGCAGGAACAAATGAACATGGACACGCAACGAACTCGCCAGGAAATTGCACAAGAGGTAGTGTTGACATGACACAAATGACCGCGACCTATTCCACAACATCAACGCCACGACACATTGCGGATCGATTGGTCAACGCCAAGCGCGTGTTGATCACGTCGCATGACAAGCCAGACGGCGACGCGATTGGCTCGGTGTTGGCTTTGGCGCGCGCGCTTCGTCAACGCGGTCGCATTGTTGATGTGTGGCTTTCAGGTGCGTTTGATCCAGTCCTGCAATGCTTGCTGGCACATGAGCAACCAGGCCGCGCTCCAGAAAAATTGCCCACCGCTGAGTATGACGCGGTGGCCGTGCTTGATACGGGTTCATGGGGACAACTCGAGCACATGGGTCCGTGGCTTCGCGAGCGCCGTGAAAAAGTAATTGGAGTTGATCATCACAGAAGTGGCGACACTGATTTTACGGACCGCATTGTGGAAACGCGTTGCGCCAGTTGCACGCAGGCGTTGGTGCCAATCATTGAAGCGCTTGGCGTGAAGTTTGACATGCCAGGAACCGGTGGATTTGGATCAATCGCCGAGGCGCTATTCGCCGGCCTTGCCACCGACACGGGTTGGTTCCGCTTCTCAAGCGCCGACGCCGCGGTGTTCACATTGGCGTCGCGGTTGCTGGGCGCGGGTGTTGAAAAAGATCGTTTATACAGGCAATTAGAGGAGAATTCGCGCCCGCAGAGGCTTGGATTGTTGGGACGCGCTCTTAGCAAAATGTGCTGGCTTGCCAACAATCGCGCCGCCATGATGCAACTGATGCCGGACGATTTTGCCACGGCTTCTGGTAGTCCGGAAGATTTGGCCGGCGTGGTGAACGCGCCCATGCAAGTGGGTAGCACCGAATGCAGTGTGTTGCTTTCACAGACCGAGGCGGGAATTGTGAAATTAAGTTTCCGTAGCAAGCCCGCGCTCTTTGCGGGCGGAAAGTTTGTGGATGTCAATCGCATGGCTGGCGAGTTTGGTGGCGGCGGACATGTGCACGCCGCGGGTGCGCGCGTGAAAGGCGACATGACATCGGTGGCACAGCAGGTGGCCAAAGTGATTGAGCGCACCATTGCGGAACTTGATTGATTTCGCGGTACGATGTATCGGCCACGTGCGCAGAACGTAATCCATGTGTGTACTGCCCGTAAAAACTTCGCGCACACATGACATCGCTGAATTATTTTGACACAGCGGGGACGTTTGTTGAGGCAGGGTTTGACATCGGCGCGCTGATCGCCGCACCGCTTGGAACCACCGTCACGGTATATCCCAATTTTTCAATGCCACTTTTCACTTGTGGCTCCACCGCGCTATCACGCATGGCAATCATGGCGGAGTTCTCTTTTAGATTCACTTTGCAATCCACCACGCCGTCAGTGCGCATGGCCTTATCGGTAATGGCGTCCACGCAACCTTGGCAGTGCATACCCTTGATGGCATATTGATAGACAACTGGCGCCGTATCACTGACGCGCGGATCAGCGTCTGGTCCACAGCCGTTGAGCGCCGTAATCAGCGTGATTGTGAGCATGCGCAACGCTCTTGTAGTTTGAATTTGCATCGCAATATTCTAGTGGTGATGCGTGAATTTGTCGTAGCCCATCCAACGCAACATGGCTGGTAGCAACCATACCGCGGAAACCAGGCAACACAAACTTGCAATGGTCATCACTTCGCCAAGCCCGCGCAGACCGCGGTGCTGGGCAAAGAGCAGTGTTCCAAAACCAATCGTGGTGGTGATGGCCGTCACCATCACCGCGCGCCGCGTGCTACCAAAGCCATGCGTCAGTCCGCCTTCTAGAACTCGGTGCGTAATGTGAATGGCGCTGTCAATGCCAAGGCCAATCATAATTGGAATTGCAAAGAAGTTTGCCAGCGTGAATGGAATCTTCAGCAAGCCCATAATGCCAACCGTCCATCCAAGGCCAGCAAGCAAACTTAGAAACGCAATGGCGGTCAGTTTGACGCTTCGAAAATCCACATACAGCAGAGCCAATACAAACGCGCTGGCGATCAATCCTTGCCATACAAAACTTGCGCGCATCAGTTGCATGCTTTCAAACACCGTGATTGGCGCGCCGGTGACCGATGGATCAACGGTGCGCATGGCGGCCACAAATGGCGTCATGGCGCCTGGTTCCCAAATGTCCTCTTGCGGGTGCAACAGAATGGCGAACTGATTGTTGGCACTGCTGAACGAGTCGCGCACCGCGGGTGGAAGCGAGTCGCGCAGTGAAAGCCCCGCGCCAATCTGCAGTTGCCGCGCCGCGAACGCGGCCAGGGCGATGGATTCATCGGCTCGTTTTTTTGCCGTGATTTCATTGGTTTCCAGCGCGTTGCGCAACGCGCGCAAGGACAGGGCAAGGTTGCGAATCATGGCGACATCCTTGGCGGACGCGCCAGCGGTGTTGGCGCCATTGGCCAGTGATTCCACTCGGTCGCCCGCGCGTTGGGCAAGTTCAAGCAACTTTGATGTGGTATTGGCTTCGGTTGACAACGCAGTTTGCCCGGCCGCGTTTGTATTTAAAGATAAGTTTGCGTTCGCATTGACCGCTCCGCTTGCGCCAACACTGGCGATCACCGCGCGCAATTGATCGCGCAGTGGCGAATCAGATTTCACAAAATCTAGAATACTGCGCGAATTGCGGATCAGTGGTTGCAACTTGGCTTTCTCCACCAACGGCGCGACCTTGTCAAACGAATCCGTAATCACCGCGCCAAACCAAGTGGAGTTTCCGCCCTCGGTTTGCAACCGCCGTTGCCACATGACGCTTGATAAATCCGCGGCTTGCAATTTCAGCAGATTGCTTTCAAAGCCAACACGCTCCCACGCAATCACCACGCCCGCAACCATAGCCAACAGCGAAATCCCAACACATATTTTGTGGCGATTCAGTGGCGCGCTTGAATGCGTTTGCGCGATCACATTTCTGCTGGCAAAAAACGAGAGTGGTTTTGAATCATCCTCGCCACGGCGATCAAAACACAACAGCAACGCTGGCAAACCAATCGCCATGGTGCCTGCGCATAGAAGCAAGCCAACGCCAGAAATAATTCCCAACTCGCGCAGTCCCTGCATGGGCACAAAGATGGCGATTAGAAAAGTGCCCGCGCTCACGGCCGCGCCCGCCAACATGCTCGGCGTTGCGGTGCGCATCATGTGGCGCACGCTGGCCGCGCTATCCATGTGGCGTAACCCCTCTAAATAGCGGGCAATCATGTGAATTCCGTAGTCCAAGCCCACGCCCACCAACACCAGCATGAACACCACGCTGAGCAGGTTCAAACTGCCAATCATGATGGTGGCCGCGGCGTAGGTCAGCGCCGCGCCCGCCAAGAACGCGGCCACCGCGAACAATGGGCGCTTCACTCCGCGAAAAACAATCATGAATAACGCCGCGCACAACGCCAGCGCGACTATGGACGCAACATTCATGTCCGCGCTTGTGGTTTCCATTTCATCGGCTTGCAAAACTGGCTTGCCAGTCAAGCCAATTTCAATGCTGGGTTCTTTGGCTGAAATGTCCGCGATCACTTCGCGCATTTGCAACAACGATTCGTCCACCACCGCAAGTGATTCGTAATTTTTCTTGGGCATGATCAACACCAAGCGCAATGCGCCACCCTCGTTGCTTAGCCAGCGCGTTTGCAGGGCCGTGGCAAGCGACAATGTGTCGGCGTTGGGTTGGCCACTCGCGGCGACGCCCAGCAACATGAACGCGCTGGCGGCGGTTGATCGCTGAGTGGATTGGTCCATCTTCGCGCCCTCGTCCAACACTTTTTTCACGCCCTCGTCGCCTGATTGCAACAGTTGCGCAAGCGTTGGCTTCGCCGCCAAAATTGGAAGCGCGTTCGCGGCGTCGGCAAGTCCCGCAAGTTCATCGTCGCTCATCGCGCGCGGCGCAAGTCGCCATTGATCTTGCGCGTTAATACTGCCGTGCACCTTGGCAACGCTTGGCAACCCGGCCAAGCGCGTTGTTAATTCGCGTACCGCACGGTCGGCCGCTGGGGCGTCGCCGCGCGGATCAACCACAGCGATCACATATTCCAAGTCACCAAAATCATGAATAAAGCGCCGCCAATCCTGCAGAAATGGCTGATCCTCCCCGATCAGCGAATCGGTATCGGCGTCCAGCTTTAAATATTTCACGCTCACTCCAGCGCACGCCAACGCCGCCACGGCAAGCGCCGCAATGATCCACTTTGGGCGCGCCGCAATTGTGGCGTACAACCAATCCATCACCCGAACGCGTCTGCGATCTTGTTGAGAAGGATCCAAACTCAAGCCACCTCGAACCAATTTGCCCGTGTCAGATCGAAAAGTTTTCCATTCACAACCACCGCACGCGCGCGGCCGGTTCCTTGCATTGCATTAAATGGACAATTGCGGCTCATGCCACGGAATGTGGTGGCATCAATGGTCACGCGCGCGCCAATATCAATCACGCTCACATCCGCAATGCCGCCTTCTTGCAAGCGGCCATAACCGCGCTCAAACAAGCCCAACAATTTCGCTGGACCAACCGTCATGCGCTCGATCACATCGGGCCACTTCATCAAGCCAGTTTCAATAAGCGCTTTGGCGTACATGGGTAGCGCGCTTTCCAAACCAATGCAACCAAACGGCGCCGTGGAAAAATCTTTCGCCTTCTCGCTGGCGGTGTGCGGCGCATGGTCGGTGGCAAGCACCTCAATGGTTCCATCGGCAACGCCGCGGCGAAGCGCGTCAATATCCTCGGGCCGCCGCAGTGGGGGATTCACTTTCGCCATGGTGTTCCAGCCATCGCATGCGTCGTCCGTCAGCAACAAATGATGTGGCGAAGCCTCGCCACTCACGGGCTGTCCCTCGCTTTTGGCCCTGCGAATGATTTCAACACTGCCGCCAGAAGAAAGATGTTGAGCGTGATAGCGGCAACCAATCGAGCGATTCAAACGCACATCGCGTTCCAACATAATTTCCTCAGCCACAGCGGGCCAACCCGTCAATCCAAGTTTGGCGGCAATGGCGCCGGCGCTCATGGATGCGTCAATTGTCAGCGCGGCGTCTTGACAATGTTGCATCCACGCGCGGCCCGCGGCTTTGCAAGTCAGCAACACGCGCCGCATCACGGCGGAGTTTGCAATTCCATCGCCGTCATCGGTGAAGGCGACCGCACCGGCAAGCGCCATGGCGCCAATCGGCGACAAACTTTCGCCAGCGCGACCAAGCGTTCCGGCGGCGGCAACAAACACGCGCGCAAAGCCAGCTTCTTTGGCTTTCAGGCGCACAAAATCAACCAGGCTTGGCAGGTCCAGCGCGGGCGTGGTGTTGGGCATGCAACACACACTGCTAAAGCCGCCGGCAATGGCGGCCTGCGCGCCGGTAAGAATAGTTTCCTTGTGCTCGCCGCCTGGCTCGCGCAAGTGCACATGCGGGTCAATCAATCCTGGGCACACCAGGCAACCATCCGCGTCGATCGCCGTGGCGCCACTGTGCGTGATGGGAGTGGCGGATATTTTTTCCACGCGGCCTTTCAGAATCAACACATCGGCGCGCGCGTCAAAGTTGCGCGACGGGTCAATCACTCGTCCACCGCGAATTAAAAGAGCACTGTCATTGATTTGCATTTGCGCGGTGATGGTAGCGGCTGTGCGCTGAAATAATTTGGCGGCAAAAATAAAATGGGCGGCTCACGTGTGCGAGCCGCCCAAAGTCGAATCATCTTTTATGAAAGCACTTTCAAGTCATTGCGACTTGCAAGCGCATTCATGCAGTGAATTTAGCCGTTGGTCTTGCCGCTGAATGGGCAGGAACCTGCGCCAGTCATTGGGCAACCAGATGATGTTTTGCAATCAGCCTTTTTCTCGCTGACAGCGCCTGGGCTTGTGGCCGCGGACTTGCTGGAGCATGGTGTGGAGCAATCGCTCTTCTTGGTTTCGCTAACAGCGCCTGGGCTTGTGGCCTTGGCCTTGTCGGAGCATGAGGTAGCGCAATCGCTCTTCTTGGTTTCGCTAACAGCGCCTGGACTTGCGGCCGCTGACTTATCAGCGCAGCAACCAGACTTGGTTTCGCTAACAGCGCCTGGGCTTGCGGCCGCTGACTTATCAGCGCAGCAACCAGACTTGGTTTCGCCAACAGCGCCTGGGCTTGTCGAAGCTATCTTGTCTTTGCATGCCGTTGTTGTGCACTTGCTCTTATCTGTATTGCATGCGCCATTGGTGCTGCAAGTCTTGCCACCACAGCAACCACTCACCGCGCCTGGCGCAGTTGTTGGGGTGCTTTGACAAGCTGCAAGACCAAAAAGAAGACCAGCCGTGAGTGTTGCGAAAAGTTTCATGTGAGATCCTTTGTAAAGATGACTCGAAAGAAATTGTGCTAGGCGAACTTCGCCTTTGAAAGCACTGCGGCAATAGTAGCACACACTTTGACGGGTTCAAACCAATCTTTTATATATAGCCAAGTATTTCCTAGACTCTGTCCGTGGCCGCATCCCAAAACAACCCCAATACGCCCGCGCCCAAGAACGACGTGAATGCCGTAACCACAGCGCGTTTGGCGGGTTTGCTAGCCAAAGCCAAGGCATTTCCAGAGGTTGCGGGGGTGTATCTCATGAAGGATTCTGGCGGCAAAGTTCTGTATGTGGGCAAGGCCAATTGCCTGCCCGAGCGCGCGAGCAGTTATTTTCTGGGCAGCACGGACTTGGGTCCAAAGAAGCAACCCATGTTGGAGCTGATCACCGACATCGAAATGATTCCATGCGAAGGTTCGTGGGAGGCGCTGCTGATGGAGGCGCGCCTGGTGAAAGATTTGAAGCCGCACTTCAACACGCGCTTGCTTGATGACAAAACATTTCCGTATCTGGCCATCACCACGCGCGATGAATTTCCCGGCGTGTTTGTCACGCGCGATCCGTCCGCGCGGCAATTTCGCCACGCGCGTTTGTATGGGCCGTTCATTAGCGGCGCAAGTTTGCGTCACGCGGTGCAATTGTTGCAACGCGTTTTTCAATATCGCACATGCGAGCTTGACATTGATTCCACCGATCCGCGCAATCGTTTGGTGCGGCCATGTTTGTTGCACAGCATGGCGCAGTGCACGGCGCCATGCGCCAACCGGATTTCGCCACAGCGCTACCGCGAGGACATCAATCGTTTTTGCCGCTTTCTAGAGGGTAAACGCAGTGTGATGTTGAAGGAGTTGCGCGCCGAAATGCGCAAGGCCAGCGATGAGAAGCGCTTCGAGGAGGCCGCCATTTTGCGCGATCAAGTGCAGGCCATTGAGCGCCTTGATGAGCGCGAGCGCCGTGGCGACGAGGCGCAATACGACTGGCAACCCGAAGTCACGATTTCAATTCAAGACCCAAAGTTGGGTTGCAAAAGTTTACAGCGCACGCTTGGCTTGTCGCAGGAAATTCACTGCGTTGAGGCGATCGACATTGCGCACTTGGGCGGCGGCGAAACCGTTGGAAGCCTGGTGTGTTTTGTGAATGGCCGTCCGGTCAAGCAACGCTATCGGCGCTTTAAAATTCAAACCGTCGCCAACGACGACTACGCCGCCATTCGCGAAGTGGTCAGCCGCCGCTACCGTGAAGAAGGCAAGGGCAGTGAGTTGTATCCCGATGTGATTTTAATTGACGGCGGCGTTGGGCAATTACATTCCGCGCTTGACGCCTTCGCGGAGTTTGAAACCAAGCCGCCATTTGTGGTGAGCCTGGCCAAAAAAGAGGAGCTGATTTATGTGCAACGCGAGAGCGAGCCCATTCGCTTGGGCCGTGAAAATCTTGGGCTGAAGATGTGTCAGGCCATCCGCGATGAGGCGCATCGATTTGCGCAGCATTACCACCATCTTTTGGTGCGCAAGCGGTTGATTCCAGATGGAACAACCTCGTCAAAGAAAGTGTTGAAGCGACCCTCGAAGGCGGCTCAAGTTGTGAGCAAGAAGGCAATCAATTCCGCCAACAAGTCATTGCCAAAGTCCGCAAGCGCGTCCGAAAAAAAATCCGCAAGCCCGCCCGCCAAAAAAACTTCACGCAAACCCAAGCCGAAGGCGTAATGCGCCGCCGCGCACTTCGCTACTCTTGTTTCACAGAAGGAGCCGTCACTCGTGTCGCATCATCGATCTAAAAGAGCACAACATCACGCCAACGCCGAGCGCGACCAAGAGCAGCACTCGGACAAGCCCATGTTGGAGCACGCCATGGTGCCCAAGGGAACCTACGAACTTCTTGAAAGCGCGGCGGCCGTTGAAGAATTTGTGAATCATGTTCGCCAAGGTGGCGTGATCGCCTTTGACACGGAATTTATTGGCGAGGAATCTTTTCGCCCCAAGATTTGCCTGGTGCAAATCGCCACGGCCGAGCGCGTGGCGTTGCTTGATCCGCTTTCGGGCGTTGATCCAATGCCCATCTATGAATTGGTCGCGGACAATTCGGTGCTGACCTTGGTGCACGCGGGCGAGCAAGATTTAATGGCGGTGCGGCAAGCCATCAATGGCAACGCGGATCATTTGGTGGACACGCAAATTGCCGCCAGCCTAATTGGATTGCCGTGGCCAAGCAGTCTTGGCAACACCATTGAACATCTCACAGGATTTCATATTGACAAGGCGCACACATTCACGGAGTGGGATCGCCGGCCGCTTTCCAAAAGTCAGTTGCGCTACGCCGCCGATGATGTGCGCTATTTACCGCTGGTGTGGAGCCACATTAAAGAGCAATTAGAGCGGGAAAACCGCTTGAATTGGGCCATGCAGGAAAGCGCCACGCAGTTGGCGGGCGAGCCAGAGTTTGATCCCGATCGGCAAATGCGCCGCGCCTCGCGAGGCGAGCCGCTGAAGCCCGCGGTGAAAACAATCCTGCGCGAGTTGGTGTTGTTACGCCGTGAACTAGCGCAAGCCGAGGATCAACCGCAAAGAACAATATTGTCCGATGGAGCGCTGATGGAGTTGGTGCGGCGCAAGCCCGAAAACGCCAGCGCGCTGGCTGAAATTCGTTTTGTTCCACAGCCAGTGGCACAGCGCCACGGACAGCGCATTGTGGATTGCATTCGCGCCGCCAAGAGCATGCCGCCCATTCGCGAAGAATTTGCGCGACTGCTTGAAGACACCGCGGTGCGCGTGCGCATTGACGCCATGTGGTTGGCGTTTCAGACGCGTTGCATGGCCACCAACATCGCGCCAAATTTGGTGACCAGCCGCGCCGAGTTCACCAGTTGGTTGGCGGCGCGCATTGACCGAGAGCACAAATTGGCCAAGGGGTTGCCTGTCGAATCTGCTCCGCTTCCATTTGCTATTGATGATTGGCGCGCGGAAAGTATCGGTCGTTGGCTTAGCGATTTTATAGATGGCCGCGGCGAACTCTCGCTTCGTTGGGACGCAGAAAGCGGGGGACTTCGCCTCGGAGCAACGACCTAAATTACAAAACACCGTCCTCGCACAGATCACTTGACGCGCCTCGTATGATGTCTCGTTCATTGTTACAAAGGAAATACAGCATGAAACCTCAAGACCAAATTCGCCGCAATCTTCTGACGGCTCTTCCTGGATTTCTATTGGCGCCCGCCGCGTTTGCGGCCCAAGCGGCCCAAACGGGACAAGCCCCCAAAAGACCTGCTGGCCCACCACCCAAGAAAGCGCCAGTGGTCAAGCGTGATATTCCAATACTTCCTTTCGCCCTCGCCGGTGCGTTCTGCGATGACTTTGGCGGCAAGAGCTCCTTGAAAATCACGCCGTATCTTTCCGGTGAGATTTTGTTTTCGGCGCAAGAGCCCGGGTATCAGGAGGACGCGCTTCGCATGTTGTACATACAAGTTGGCGCGGCCTGCGAGTGCGTCAGCACGCTTGGCGTGGCCAGTAGTTGCGTGATGCAAAATACCTATCCGCAGAATGATGAGCAGTGGATTTTGAAGACGGTCGTGGGATTTGCGCAGGCGGGCAATCCCATTTCCGCCCGCGGCATTGCCGCCGCCAATGCATTGTGGACAAGGCCAAATTGCAACAGCCCATTTGATCCAGCGTGGCAAGACGCAAAGATCATCCAAACAATTGGTCGGCTCATGCCGGAATATGGAATTACCTCCAAAGTGCTTTCACAAAGTGAAGCGCGGGTATTGGCGTCCGCATTGCAAACGCTTGCCAAGGCGTCGCCAGCTTTGGCGCAGAAGATTGGACCCATGTCGCATTGGGAACAGGGGTGCACTCCGGTGCTTGTGGGCATTCCCTCGCAGAATTCAGCGCAAAGTCTCATCGCAGTGGGTCGATCACTCCAGCGTGGCGCCATTCAGTCCGTCATCGAGGGAGTGAATGGCGATTCATTTGTTCTTCCTCCAACAATGCTCGAGGCAATCGCGCTTTCCAGCAAGGACGCCAGTCTGGCTATTCAAACCATCGCGAAGTTTTTCGGGGACGATCCCCTCGAGCCGATCGGCGTTTGTCGCATTGGCAAAGTTCTCAAGCCAACCTGCAATCCAGTGCCCATATGTGTGCCTTTGATTTCCGTTGGTTGAACTCTGCGCGGTGCGCCATTACTTGCGCATAGCACACGCTTCGGGCATTCTTTCGCCATGAGCGAAATTCAAATTTACAACGGAGATGGTGATCGTTTAATTGAGGCGCCAACAACGGGTCCGCGCGTCACGCTGGTTCCGCGTGGTGATCCGCGCACGCTGACAGGTTCGCGCTCCATCCGCATCATGTGGGGGCAACATCTCCTGAATGATTTGGTGGAGGGTCGCTACCGCACCGTCATTTGTGGCATCAATGAAACGGACAATGCGCGCGGCGTGTTGGGCGAGTTGCTGAAACTTATTCCAACCAGTCAGTGGACATTGTCCAGCGCCACCAGTTTCGCCAAAATGTTCCGCAGTGCCATCAGCATGCACGCCAAGGACGACCGCGAGCCATACATTCTAAAATTTGATCTTGACCAATTGCTTATCCTTGCGTTGTTGCGTCCGGCGGGCCGTGAGCATTTCACGCTGGAAGATATTTTCCGTGGCTTCCGCACCATCAGCCGCATGGTGGAGGGCCGCCGCGATCGCCTGCCCATTGCCAGCGTGAGTTTTTTAGGCGCAAAAAGCAATCGTTTGCTTGACCATGCCAACAAAGAGCCTTCATTTGAGGCGGTTCTGCAAGCCATGAACCAAGGCGGTTTCAGCGGGGACATCTACCCTCCAGTGGCGCTGTGGGATGTGCCTAAAACCGCAGTCTTTGCGCAGTATCCATTTCCAGAGGGCATCACGCGCATGCGCGAGGGAAGCAGTTGATACATGCCCGTGAGTGATGCCGGCGCTTGAAGCAGTTGGACGCGCGCTGATCTGCATTTGCAACCATCGCGCGTCTTAAATGTCAACTCAATATGCATTGGGCATGACCTGAACATCTCTTGCAATTTTAAAGTGTGTTCAATGAAGACGCGTTCAAGTGTGGCTTGCGGCGCCACTTTGCAGTTGCACAAATTTGCGCGCGCGAATGGCCTCGCTTCCAAGTTGACCGCATGCGGCCATGGCACTGCGTCCCTTGGTTCCGCGTCGCTTGCAAAATTGTTTGTTGGCAATGGCGCGAGCAATGAAAGCCAGCACGCTCTCCTCGCTTGGCGCGGGCCACGGACTATTGCGCCGAGGGTTGTAGGGAATAATATTCAGCGAGCAACGCACATCTTTGAGCAACGCGCACACTTGATCGCAGTGCTCCATGGAATCGTTCACGCCCGGAATCAACACATATTCAATGCACGTGGGACCGGCCGCTTCTGGAAAGTTTTGAATCGCCGCCAAAATATCCGCGATTGGCTCCGACTTATTAATGGGCATAATCTGCGAGCGAATCTGGTCATTGGGCGCGTTCAAACTGAGCGCCAGGTGCAATCGATGAAAGCCATTTTGTCCAGCAAATTCCGCTATTTTTATAATGCCCGCCACGCGGCCAACGGTGCTTATGGTGATGTTGCTTGAGGCGATGGATGGACCATAGTGGTCCGTCAAGATTCGGATGGAGTGCAACACCGCGTCGAGATTTTCCGTTGGCTCGCCCATGCCCATGAACACAATGTTCTTGATATGAAAGCCACGTCCCCCATCAAATGTATTTTCAATTCGATGGCGCGCCGTGAACCACTGCGCCACAATTTCCGCCGCGCTTACATTGCGTAGCAAACCCATTTGCGCGGTCTCGCAAAATCCACAACCCATGGCGCAACCCACCTGACTACTCACGCACAAGGTGCGGCTAAATCCACCGCCAGTGTGCGGCATGGGAATAATCACGCTTTCAGTTTCAAGTCCGCCGCCAACCTTCAGCGTGAACTTCACGGTCTCGCCATCCACCACCGTCTTGCCAATTTCCGGAAGTTCAGCGTGCGCAAAATCCGGGTCCGCCTCATCGCGCCGAAACACGGCGGCGTACTTCAGCATGATGTCCCGGCGCGCGCGGCTACTTTGCATGCGTCGCACAAACTCATCGCTGGTCAGGCCAAGAACGTCCATCGCGCAAGCCTAACGCCAAAGCCGCGAAAACCCATGCAAGAAAAATATGCAGGCGTTCCCTACCATGGTTGTATATGCATTTGAAACGATCAGACCATGAGCACGGCCCGCCAATTGTTCCAGTTGTTTTTCATTTGGAGGACCCAGCTGGTTTAACCAGCACGCAAAAAGAAAAGTGGGAACTCTTGGGCGGCGTGGGCGAGCATGTGTTGGAGGTCGCCATGGATCACGGCATTAACATAGAGCACGCCTGTGGCGGAGTCTGCGCTTGTAGCACGTGCCACATTTATGTGGTCAAAGGCATGGAGCATCTCAGCGCGGCAACCGAGGCCGAGGAGGACCGCGTTGAAGAGGCTCCTGGCCTGCAACGCAACAGCCGTCTGTCGTGCCAGTGCGAAATCATCAGCAATGGCTTGATTGAAATTCGTGTGCCATCATGGAATCGCAACGCCGTGAAGGAAATTCCCCACTAGCAAGCGCGGGTTGCACAGCGCGTGCGCTTTCAACTTTCACATACAAAGTGTCGCCGCATGAACAACACATTCCACTGGCTTGATGTTCTAGAGATTGCGCAATCGTTGGTGGATGCGCATCCAGACATCGATCCACTGACGATCGGGTTTCCAAAATTAAAATCACTGGTGCAAGCGCTCAAAGGATTTCAAGAACAGCCCGGCCACCCAAGCAATGAGAAGATCCTTGAAGCCATTCAGCAAGCCTGGATTGATGAATTGAAGTAGAGCCTGCTTGGGGCAACTCCTTTGCGTGATTTTTACTTTTTCACACGCCACGGCAAAAAATATTTACAACAGTGGACTAAGCAATCCGCCCGCGTTGTCAACCAACCGATCAAACCAGCGTCGTTGCGCCCATTTTTCTATATGTATTTCCGCGCTGTCCTCAATGTATTTGCTTTGCAAATAGCGCAATTGCCCCGCGAAATCGGCGTTGTACACCATAATGCCCACCTCAAAATTCAATTCAAAGCTACGCCGGTCTAAATTCACGCTGGTCACTATGGCAGTGGAGCGATCCACCACAATGGTCTTGGCGTGCAATAGCCCTTTTTGAAATTCATGAATGCGCACGCCGCACTCCAGTAAATTTCGGTACAAACTTCGGCTGGCCAGGCGCACCCATATGCTGTCATTGCGCGCTGGCACCACCAAGTGCACGCGCACGCCACGGCGCGCGGCCACCGCCAACGCGGAAAGCGTGGCGTAGTCGGGCACGAAGTAGGGGGTGGTCAACACAATTTCCTCGTTGGCGATTTGCACCGCGGACTGAATCAATTGCGTCACCGCGTCATTTGCAAAGTTGGGCCCGGTGGCGAATGACTGCGCGATCACGCCATCGCTTTGAAAGGCGGGCTCAATTTTCAAAACATCATCTAAGTCTTCCTGCGATTCCATGTACCAATCTTCAATGAAAATCATTTGCAGTTCTTTAACCAGCGGACCTTCCACGCGCACGGAGCAATCCACCCACGGCGCGTATTTGGCCTTGGGCGCAAAGCCAGCCTCCGCGATGTTCTGGCTACCGGCCCACCCAACAATTCCATCCGTCACCAAAATTTTTCTATGGTTGCGCATGTCCAATCGGCTGATCATGAAGCGTAACATGTTCACACGCAGAGCCTCACACACTTGCACGCCGCCTTGTTGAAGTTGTTTGCGCAATCCACTGCGAAGAAAATTCTTGCTACCCACGCCGTCCACCAACACACGGCACGACACGCCGCGATGCGCCGCGCGTAGCAGAGCCGCCGCCACTTGTTGCCCGGCCTTGTCGTTTAAATAAATGTAGGTCAGCAAGTGAGCATGCAATTTCGACTCATCAATGTCATCGCACATGCGATTGATGACCTCTTGCGAATCACCGCTCAGCCAGACTTTATTTCCAGCCAACGGAAGGCAATGGCTGGCCAACTGACACACGGCCGCAATTTGATGTTGTGGCGGCTCCAATTGAAAGTGTCGCGTGCGCGAATCTTGGTGAGAGTGATTGGCGGCGCAATCCACCTCGGAAATAATTTTCGCATGGCGCCGCATTCGAATTGCGCCGAATCGTGTCTCACCCACAAGTAGATAGGCGATCACTCCGACAATTGGCACCGCCAGCACAACCACCATCCACGCCATCGCCACTTGTGGACGATTTCCCTTGCGCAACAACACCACGGCCGCCATAAAAATTTGCAACGCGAACTCTCCAACAACAAATATTGGATTCACGATTGCCAGTTGCAAGCTGGGCTTTCAACCTTCAATTTTGACGATCAGAAATCGGCGCTCGCCCTTGGGCAAATCAACTCGAACTGTTTCGCCAATGCGCGCCTTCATAAGCGCAACGCCAATGGGACTAGATCCGGTGACTTCAATATGGTCATCGGCGGAGTCATCGCTTAGTTGCCCGACAAGTCGATATTTCTCGGTGCGTGAG
>CALFOZ010000036.1 GCA_937919205.1 uncultured Planctomycetia bacterium | reverse complement strand
TAGCAATCCACCACTCCACTGCACGCGAGTCAAGCCGCATTGCATTTTCACCCAGTGCGGGAATGTGTCTAGAGTAAGTGATCCATCTTTAAACATGCGATGAAACGACGCCTGCGCGACGGCCAGCGCGTTGAATCCGCCGGATTTAATCTTGGTTAACGCTTCAGTCTTGGGTGCGTCGGGCTGGCCAGGAGCGGCGGCCGAACCTGGCGCAGGTGGCGTCGCGCCCACGCAAGCGGTGGTGATCAATCCAATGGGTTTCAAGATATTTCCAAGAAATAATCTTCGTTGCATGCAAATACTGATCGCCAAATTTGGCGCGTCACTCCCTAGGAGTTTGATGCGGATGAAGCAATCGATCCGCCATGTCATCCACGCTTGTCCATGTATGCGACTTGACATGCATCACTGTGCTGATGATGGCCAGTACGAATGGCACCACGAACAAAGCGAGCACCACTTTCATCTGTTGATTGTCGGGTAGCGAATCACCAATGATGGCGCCGATGAACGCCGCGCACGCGCCGTATAAAATCGCGTTCAAAATGAACAGACGAACCGCGTGGCGAAACGGAGGCGTCTTGCGCGCTGGTTGGCTCCCAGTGGAATGCGAATGCTCTGAATGATGTGAATGGCTCATGAACTAAGAGTAGCGCAGTTGCGCCAATAAGTTTGCGCGGGCGAATTGTGGATTTGCATCACAGAGTCCATATGGTCTGCAGGCGATGCATGTCACTGCCAATGCGTGAAAAGTTCGGTGCTGAAATATCGCTCCATGCGATCGCAAAGAATGGTGACCAAGAAGGTGTTTTTCGCAAGTTGCGGCGCCACTTGCAACGCGGCCGCAAAATTTAATCCACTGCTGGGTCCCACTGGAAATCCCTTACGAATCAGAGCGCGCGTGACGGCCATGGCGCGCTCATCGGACACTTCTATCTCCTGCAAATGTTCAATTTCTGCGGGCTTGTAAATCTGGCTCATGCCATCAAGCACGCCAGGAATGCGCGACGAGAAGGAGCACTGTTCCAAGGATGAGAAGCAATCGCCGCACAAAATACTTGCGCCACTGGCAATGGGGCGCGCCGCGAATGGCAGAACCTTAAATCCATGGTCGCGCAAGCCGTGATAGAGCCCCACCATGGTTCCGCCGGTTCCAACTCCACTGGTGAACGCGATTGTGTCCACCGACGCGGGCGCGTGGGCTTTCACCCATCTGGCGATCTCCTGTGCGGTGGCGAGTCGATGCGCCTGCGCGTTGTCCATATTTTGAAATTGCCGCGGTAGAAAAACTTTTGCGCTGGCGGCTAATTTTCCGCACGCGTCGTTGGCTCCCTGCATGCCCAGGGATTTTTCAGTGAAGCGCACTTCGCCGCCAAAACCTTGGATCATCAATATGCGCTCGCGGCTCACGCCCTCGGGCATGATCGCGATAAACTTCAACCCCAAATGCGCGCACACCATGGCCATGGCGATGCTGGTTGATCCACTGCTGACTTCCGCAACCACATCGCCGCGCTGAACAACTCCATCGCGCCAAGCCTTGGTTAAAATAAATGTGGCGATGCGATCCTTGGTGCTACCGGATGGATTCATGAACTCGCACTTGGACCAAATTGGCGCGCCGCCTGATTCCAACATAATTGGAATCAGTGGCGTGGGCGCAAGCTCCAACATGGCCAACGGATTAGACTCCTTGTTCACATCCGAAATTGGACTGGCGGCGTGCCTCATTTTTTCAGTCTACCCGCCGTGGGCCAAACCTTGAATCATGTTCCAACGCACATCGCATCACTCGCATGCGCACGGTTATTTCGTAGTATTGCGCCACACATATGAGCAACACCAACACATCCACATTTCGTCATTCCCGATTTTTATGGTGCATCATGTCCATGGGCGTCGCGGGCATGATGCGTGGTTTGCCCATGATTGCATCGCCGTTTGTGATGTGTTGCGCCTCCACTGGGCAAGATGTTCCCGTGGCGACCGCGTGGAAAAATATCGACACTTCCGAAACAGGATTGCGAAATGGCATCAAGCGCCTGCAGGATTCTTTGCTGAGCGCCGCCGCAGACATGAACATTGTGAATTGCGGAGATCTTGGCACAAGCGAAATGCGTCAATCATTTTTGGGCGCACTGCAAGCCATGAGATCCTTGAACCCGTCCATGTCCTCCGCCGCGTTGTTGGCAAAAACACGCGTGCTTGGTTCCATTCAGGATTTGCGCCGCGACTCTGGCCTGTTGCAAGTGGGCATGTCCCAATTGGTGGCCGCATTGACTCGCGGAGAGGCAAATCCAACAGACCGCGGCAATTCGGTCGAATCTCTTTCGCGCATCAAAGTGCAGGCCGAGGGCGCATTGGGGCTCATCAATTACGCCGAGAAAATTGCCAACCAACTTCAACGCTTGGGCGGATAAATCAAAGCCACCTACGGGACTCGAACCCGTGACCTGAGCTTTACGAAAGCTCCGCTCTACCAACTGAGCTAAGGCGGCATTGCGTCACAGGACGCGCAAGCGCGGCAGGCAATCCGCGCCCGCAAAATTATTTCAATATCAACTTCAATACTTGGGACGTGCCCACCCGTAACGCGCCGTAGGCTTGCGCCAAAGAGTCGGCGTTGGCGCCCTTGGCCTCGCTCAACGCTTGTCGCAATCGATCAATCTGTTTCTCCTCGGATTGATTGCCGTACAAGCGACCACTTTCGGCCACCGCTTGCAGAAGCGCGATTTGCTGGGCCTCCGTGGCCGAGAGCGCCGCGTTGAGCAAGGCGCGTTGCGCGCCAGCCGTGGGGGTGACCGCCAACACGCGGGCCACAAGAATCTGCGTTTCGGTGGTTGTCGCGGCGAGCGCGTCGATCAAGTCCTGCTCGGCGTCGGCAATTTGAAATGGCGACATTTGCATCTCACCAATTTTGCGCAACACTTGCAGAGTCTCGGTTTGCAAGGAGGCTTGCCCCGTGTCACCAACCTCGGCGCCATTGGTTGCGCCAATTGTGCGCGCGATGAGTTGTTTGGCGGCGGCCTGAAATTCAATTTCACTGCGCCCTTGGAACCACAAGATGATGGTTGGATCTTGTCGCGTGGCTTGATCAACACGAACTTCGTCGGCTTCTGGAATCGCCATTAAAATTGGAGTGGAGGCCAACGCCGGATTGGAGCGAAGTTGCGATGCGATCAACTTCATTTCGCTTGCGCCACCACTGGCGATAATCAGGTCGGGCTCGCCGCGACCTGAAAGCGTGGACAGCACAGTTGACGCGTTGGCCTCGGATGCCAGAAGAGCGCACCCAATTTGGGACAATCGTCCTTCAAGCTCGCGTCGCTGGGTCTCATCGCTGGCGATCACCACGGCGCGCAAAGATCCACCTTGCTTCACCGCGCTCGCCAAGATGGGCACAACTCGATTCGCACCTTGGAATGATTTTTTGGGCATTGCATAACCAATCGCCAATGCCGCCGCGGTCCGGATTGAGCGGCTTGGATTCATGAGGCAACCCAAAATTGGGCTTCCTTCCTTTGATTCCACCAACATGGACTCGCTGGCGGTCTTTGCCAAAATAGAGATGGCGATTTTTGTGAGACCAGGATCATTCACGGAGCGCGCCAAACGCAGGACGCGTTCAGCTTGAACAGGACCGGCCGCAAGGGCGATGCTCATCATGGAAACATCCGCGCTGTTGGAGGCTTGTGTAGCTTGGCTTCGCAATCCCGCCGCAATATAAATTGATAGGCCTTCCTCCGCGGAGGGATCAATTCGCATCGCTTCTTGGGCGCAACGTTGCGCCATCACATCGCCGTAGATTTGGGTTGCAACCAACGTGGGAACAATCGTGCCCGCCACGTCAACAGACCACACAACTTGATTCGGATCGCTTGGATATGGAGTCAACGCGTCGCGCGAGACAAAATAATCCCGCGCCATGGAGGTCCATAGATTCAGTTCCGATACGTTGGATACTTTCAGCGAACGCAACGCCGTGCTGGCGGCTTTTTTTACATCGCTTGATGTCGCCAAACGCAAAGTTTTTGTGAGCCATGGCCCGGCGGTTTTGGAATTAATGACAGTCAAGATATTGCAAATCGCAACTTGCTCCTCTGGCGAGGAACTGACGATCACTTCGCACAAAGGCAGTACGGCTGAACGGCCGATCTCCGACAACGTTTGCGATGCCCGCAATTGCAACTGTGGATTGCGTTGATCAAACAACGCTTTCAACAGTGATGGAACCGCGTAGGCGCCAGCGGACACCAACGTGCCTTTGGCCATGGCTTGTTGGCGCATGGTTCCGCCAAGTTGGCGCACCGCCTCGTCAATGCGCGCGCTATCGCGGGCCAATTCCAAACGACCGGCCGACACGCGGACATCGATCTGCGAGGCCAAGTCGCCCACTTCGCCCATTCCCTTGGAAGCCCGCACCGCCC
>CALFOZ010000035.1 GCA_937919205.1 uncultured Planctomycetia bacterium | reverse complement strand
GTGCATGCCACGGTGAACACCAATGGATCAACGCCGGTGCTTGAAAAATACGGCGCGACATTTTGCACTTTTACTTCGATCGAAGCCAGCGCGCTTTTAATCACGCGGGTTGGCGCGCTGACAAGCGACGCCGACATTTTGGCTGGCACTTGAAACTCCATCAGTTGCGCGAGGTGGTCGCTGGCCATGCTCAAGTTGTCCGCCAAAATGTTAGAACGAGTGATATCTGGCGAGTAATACGTGTTATTTCCTGCGGTGATGTCGATGTTGTAGTGGGCGCCATCATTGCCAGGCACGCGCATGGTGCTAGTCATTGCGGAAATGCCCTTGCCATCTGCGGCGCCAAGACTTGGCACAATAAAATCAAATCGATCATTCAAACCGCCGCCAACCATGCCGTTGTAACCAACAATCATTGGCGCTTGCGTTTGCTTCCATGCGTTGGAGGAGCCCGTCCAATTTCCATTTCCGTATGGATCAATGCCTTGGCTATTGCCGGCGGCGATTAAACTTGCGTAGCCAGCCTCCGAGTTGCTGTAGAAATTAAAGTCGCCGGTGAAGATGCAAGGGGC
Organism: uncultured Planctomycetia bacterium; assembly: GCA_937919205.1. Classification (GTDB taxonomy): domain Bacteria; phylum Planctomycetota; class Phycisphaerae; order Phycisphaerales; family SM1A02; genus SYAC01. The sequence goes on along the minus strand of CALFOZ010000035.1, from coordinate 43,662 downwards.
ACCCACACCCAGTGCGTCAGCATTGGCGCGAATTGCCTTCATGCCTGTATCGCGCAACGCCGCATTGGTGCTACCCGTGCTGGCTTTCAAATGTGCGCCGTACACATAAAACTTTGACAAGGCAGATGTGTAACCCTTGATTTGCATTTGCCAACGATCACAGTAGCGGCTTGCGCCCGAGAAAATATCCGCGTGACCGCTTGTGATTTCAGTGAGCGTGTCGGAACGATAAAACATTGCTTGCGCGCCAGAGGCGGAAGTTTCTCCACTGGCGGAAGTGTATGTTCCCGCCGTGTATGTCACGCCAGCAGGCGCCGACGCGTTGACCGCGGCAATAATTTTTGGCCAGGCTGTGTTGTTGACCTCATTGAAAAGAAAAATATCAACTGGTTGCGCCCAACCCATTTTGTTGTCGGCATGCATGGCGGCAAGAACAGCTTTCATTGCCGCATCGTCACCTTGATAGCCGGCGATGTTGAAGTGCATAACTCGTACCTGGGCGGACGCCGAGGCGACCCAACCAAGAACGATGAATATCACCACAATTGTTTGGGTCTTGAACATGCTCATAGAGTACCCCCGCAAGTCGCTCTGTCCATGAATATTTTGCAGGAAATTGCAATTTGGCAAGTTGAAAGTCCGTATATCATCCAAATCCGCTAATTGCGGCGTTCAGATCTTGTTCAACATTTCATCACTTTCAGTAAGGACCATTTCATGAAACAACTCCTTGTTCTTGCGTCACTTCTTTTGGCCGCCACCACCGCTTCGGCACAACAAGTGGATGTGCAGGAATTCACGCTACCCAACGGCATGAAATTTCTTTTAATTCCGCGCACCGATCAACCCAATGTCATCGCCGCGGGTTGGTTGGCCAAAGTCGGCTCGGTGAATGAGCGACCTGGCATCACTGGCATCAGCCACTTCTTTGAGCACATGATGTTCAAGGGAACCAACACCATTGGCACGCTCGATCCACAGAAGGACGCCGAGTACCGCGCGCAACAGAAGGCACTGCGCAATCAAATTAATCAGATGGCGTGGACCACGCAATACACCCGGTTTTTCAAGGGCGAAATTAATGATCCGTGGAATTCCGACAACGACACACCGGAGTTGAAGGACTTGCGCGCGCAATTGAAGAAGTCCATGGATCAGCAACAAGGTCGATCATCGGCCGATGCGATTTCCAAATTGAAGAAGGATTTGGCCGCGGTGCCCAAGACCGACGCTGGCAAAGCGCAAGGCGATGACATTCAAAAACAAATCTCCAAGTTGGAGCTTGAGCAATCCGCGCAATCCAGCATTGTGAAGGACGAATTTGACCAGGTCTACACCAAGGCCGGCGGTAGCGGAATGAACGCGTTCACCAGCAACGATCTCACATTTTACTTTATCAATGTGCCATCGAATAAATTTGAATTGTGGGCGTGGATGGAAAGCGACCGCTTGATGGACAGCGTGTTCCGCGAATTTTATTCAGAGCGCGACGTGGTGCATGAGGAGCGGAGACTGCGCACCGAAAGCACGCCAACCGGCCGCTTTCAAGAGCAGTTTGAAGCCATGTTCTGGATTTCAAGCGGCTACTCCTGGCCCGTGATTGGTTGGACAAGTGATTTGAATAGTTACACCATGGACGGCGCCATGGAATATTGGAACACCTACTACCGCCCTAATAATTTGGTGGGCATCATTGTTGGTGATTTCAAACCCGCCGATGTGAAGGCGAAGATTGAGCAATATTTCGGCCGCCTTGAGACAGGCAAAGTGAAGCCGCCGCAAGTGGTCACGCTGGAGACCAAGCAAATGGCGGAGCAACGCATGAACGCCGAGGGAGATTTTCAACCCGAAGTGGATGTGCGCTATCACACCGTGGCGCTTGGCCACAAGGATGGCTACGCGCTTGACATGATGAGTGAAATTCTCAACGGTCGCACTGGTCGTTTGTACAAGACCATGATCGAGGGCAGTAGCATTGCTTCGAGCGCGCGCGCCAATTACGACGGCCGTAAATACGCCGGCGCATTTTCTTTTGGCGCGGAAACCAAAGGCGACTCCACGCCGGAGCAACTTGAGCAAGCGTGGTATGGCGAGCTGAAGAAGTTGCAGGATGAGTTGGTTCCAGAGCGTGAATTGCAAAAAGTGAAAAATGGAGTCGCGGCGGACAGCTATCGTCGTTTGCAAAGTAATTTTTCGCTACTGGTGCAATTGGCCTTCGCGGAAAATTCATTGGGCTGGAAGGAACTCAACGCAATGCCAACGAAATTGCAGGCCGTGACCGCCGCCGATATTCAGCGCGTGGCCAAGACCTACTTTGATGTGAGCAACCGCAGCGTGGCCACTTACAAGCGCAAGCCTGGCGCGGCAACGGCGGGCGAAGATCCGGATTTGGCCGCATTGCCTGCGCCAATGCGCGCCCGCGCCAAGCAAATGGCGGCGCAATTGATGCAGTCCACGGATCCCGCGGAACTTCGTCAAGGTCTTGATGCGATGGAAGCGCAAGGCGCGCAAGTTCCAGCGCAAATGAAACCCATGTTTGATTACATGAAGAAGAAAATGCAGGGACGAATTGCGGAGCTTGAGGCTGGTGGTGGCACTGCGCCTGCGGCGGCTCCTGCCGATGCCACGGCGCCTGCGGTGGCGAAACCTGCGGCGAAGATGAAGGTGAAGGCTTCAGATGCTGGTGCTTCGGCGCCAACAGCAACACCTGCTGTACCAAACGCAACCGCGCCAAATGGTGGCGGTCAATGAATCATTTCAAACTAAATACATTTCAATTCTTCAACGGAAACAACACAATGAAAACAACAATCGCAACACTCGTGCTGGCTTCAATCGCGCTTCCACTTTTCGCGGCGCAACAAACCGCGGGAACAAGCGTGCCCAAGCGCCCCGAGGAAATTAAATATGGCCCGCTGACATTCGATGCACCAGACGCCACCAAGTTTCGCTTCACGCTTAAAGATGGCACCGCGGTGTACATGGCGCCCAGCAAGGAGTTTCCGCTGATTTCGCTGAGCATGACCTTCAAGGGCGGCAGTTACCTGGAGCCAAAGGACATGGTTGGACTTGCCGGCATGACCGGTCGCATGATTCGCGAAGGTGGAACAACCACTATGAAACCCGCTGAATTTGACGAGGCGACTGACTTTCTGGCCACGCAAATTTCCGCCAATTGCGGCGACACCACAAGTAGCGCCAGCATGAATTGCTTGACCAACAACTTTGACGAAAGTTTGAAGCTGTTCGTGGACATGTTGCGCAATCCAGGCTTTGACGCGGCGCGCTTGGAAACCAATCGCGGTCAAGCCCTTGAAGGCATGAAGCAACGCAACGACGACGCGGGTTCAATCATGGGCCGCGAGTGGAATCGCTTGATGTATGGAAGTGATCACTTTGAGTCGTTGGACGCGACGGAGGCAAGTTTGAAAGCGATCACGCCAGAGAAGATGCGCGAATTTCAAAAGCGTATTTTCAATCCGGGCAATGTCATTATCGCGGTGAGCGGCGACTTTGAACCAGAGGCCATGCTTGCCAAACTGAACGCGGCCTTTGATGGCTGGGCGCGCGGCGAGAAGATGGCGGATCCGCCAGCACCAACCGCCAAGATTGTTCCTGGCATTTACCACGTGCAAAAAGATATTCCGCAAGGCAAGGTTCGCATTGGCATGCGCTCCATCACACGCGATGATCCTGACTACATTCCATACTTGCTTCTGAACGACATTCTTGGTGGCGGTGGTTTCACCAGTCGCATCATGCAACAAGTTCGTAGCAATGAAGGCTTGGCGTACTCCGCGGGTAGCCGACTTGCGGCCAAGGTGTATTACCCCGGCGTGTTCGCGGCCAGTTATGAAAGCAAGAATCCAACCGTGGCGCTGGCGGCGAAGATTGTGCTTGAAGAGATGGACAAAGTGCGCAACCAACCCGTGACCGCCGAGGAATTGGAAACCGCCAAGCGCCAATTCATTGAGACATTTCCGCGCACATTTGAAAGCAAACCCGCCATGCTTGGCGTGTTTGTTGGTGACGAGTGGACCAATCGACCAAAGGACTACTGGAAAACATTTCGCGACAAAGTGAACGCGGTCACAGCGGCGGACCTGCAACGCGTGGCGCAAAAGTATGTCACTCCGAATGAAATGGTTTTGCTGGTGGTTGGTGATTGGAACACCGTTGGTCCTGGCGACAGCACGGGCCGCGCCAAGATGGATGATTTGCTTGGTGGCAAGGTGAAACATTTGCCCCTGCGCGATCCGATGACCATGCAACCAATTGTGAACATGGATCAAGTTACTCCCACACCTCCATCCACCGATAGCGAGGGCTTGGCGCCGTCGCGTTAATCGTTGCTGAATTATTTTCGTTTGTAAAAAAGACCTCGGGTCGCACCCTCCTGCGATCCGAGGTCTTTCTTTTGACGAGCGATTCCCAGCGCTCGCGTACAACTTTCCTTTTCACTCACTCTCCGTCGCGTTACTTCGAGGGCAGACGACCTGACCCCACACTCGCAAGGCTGATGCTCAATCCCTTTCATTGTCATCGTCTTGCACTTCACATACGGCATGTGGATCTGGTTTGTGTGTCGCTGATATAAAAAGACTGCGCCCACCGTGGACGCAGTCAGCGCATTCGGTGTGTAGATGGTTAATCTCCCCCGGACGAATGAGCCAAGACCTATTACCGCATATGAATTGATCCGTGTGCCAAAAAATGCTTTTTTTCCGCGCTTTATGGCTTATTTACGGTCCGGCATCCATGGCTTGAATATCCTCGTCAATACGCCCCAAAGTCCACTTCCATTCGGGCATATGCCACCATCTGGCAAGCGCGAAAATACATATCACGCCGGAAAAAGTGAGGACCAATAGTTGCACAAGTGATTGTCCCCACGTCATCCCCACCGCAACCACGCTGGTGGATGACTGAATGGCGGCGGGAAGCACCAAGCCTATGGCGGTGATGATGGCGGTCATGACAAGTGTTGCGGCGAAAATTTTTACGCTGGCCATGCGCGTGTGGATGTCAAAGAGATTATTGACGCGGCCATGAAGTAGATACATTAAAATTGCCGCTTGAATGAATGCGCAAATGGTTGTGCTCCATGCCAGACCCGAGGTATTCAGTGGAGTCCAAATTAAAGTGCAATTTAAAATGAAGTTGAAGCACACCATCCAAATTGAAATACGAGTGGGCGTGGCGGTGTCGCCTAAGGCGTAAAAAGCGCGCGTCATAGTTTGCATAAGGCTAAAGGCGGCCACGGCTGGGGCAAAACCCAGCAAGATTGTGGCCACGCGAAGTGTGTCATCAGCGGAGAATTTTCCGCCTTGAAAAACCACGGTGGTTAAATGCGTGCGTACCACAATCAATCCAGCGCTTGCGGGAAGTCCAATGAACAACGCCATTCGAATGCCGCGGCGCAATGTGTGCGCGAACAATGCTGGTTGGGATGCTTGTCGCGAAAGCGTGGGAAAAATCGCGGTGGCAATGGCAATACCAAACACGCCCAATGGAAATTCATACAGGCGCGTGGCGTAATTCATGGCGGCGTTGGAGCCCTCTATCAACGGAAATTGCATTCCTAAAATAGTGGGACCAACCAGGGTGGGGTAACTGGCGATCACACTGTCAACAAATGTGTTGATTTGAAATACGCCCAACCCCAGCATCATGGGCAACATGGTTGTCAGCATGGTGCGTAGCGAGTCGCGGCAACTATGCCATTGCAGAGACAAGCGAATGCCATAGCCACGCATGCTCCACATCATCCATGCCAATTGCAAAAGGCCCGCGACAAGCACACTCCACGAAACAATTTGAATATGGAGCACCTTTTCTATGCCTCCATATATATACGAAACGCCGCTCGAGGCCGCGATAATGGCCGCGTTTAAAATCATTGGACTGGCCGCGGCCACGGCGAACTTGCCGTGCACATTTAAGATACTGCCCATGAGCGCCACCACGCAAATCAGCGGCATGTACGGCAACATGATCGCCATCAATTGATACGCAAGTTGCTCCTTTGGAAAAAAGATTGGCAACGAAACCACAACGGCTTCACCGACCAATGTGAGCGCGGCCAACACAACTGCGAGCAGGGCAATTGTGACCGACGCAAAGAGTCTGGCTTTTTGCGGATTGTCCTGCGCCAATTTGGCGTACACCGGAGTGAACGACGCGCTGAGCGCGCCCTCACCAAAAAGTCGGCGGAATAAATTTGGCAATTGGAACGCAATAAAAAACGCGTCCATAGTTGAATGGGCTCCGAACACACGGCTTTGCGCGGCGTCGCGGGCGAGACCAGAAAATCGACTGACCAACGTCAACAAGGAGACGGTTCGAGCGTGCTTTTCAAACGACATGATCCATACCCCTCATGCATGCTCCTTGAAGTTGGCGGCTGTATCCTTGGCTATCGACATGAACCGAAATTTTCCTGCAATCATTCTGCTAGTGGCGTGGACAACGCTTGCGACTGGATGCGGTTCGGGTCCCGCCATGATTTTGGAAAGCGATATTCCCGCGCCACCTGAGATGGAAAGCCGCCACAGCGGTAACATTGATCAGCGCAGTGGCACGCTTGACGGAGGAAAATTTACTTTTCGTGGACCGATCGCGGACGTGGTGGTATTCACCAACAAGTCCGTGGCCTTGTTTCAAGAGCAAGGATGGAAAGTCATCAAGCGAAGCGTGCAACCAACTAAAGGTGATCTGGTGTTTCGCAAGGGCAACCGCGAAGTTGAATTAAATTTCAGGGCCGGACAACTGAATCCATCGATGAGCGAGGCGACGGTGATTGTTCGGGAAACCGCAGAGCCAACTCCGCCGCCAGCCGCCCCGAGCGCATAGCGCTGTCGATGGATCCCTCGCTCACGTAATCGCCCGCCACAAAAAGTCCGTTGCCTTGTGTCGCTGTGGGACGCGCGGCGAAATCTTTGGGAGTTTGGCGGGGAAGCGCGTGGGCAATATCTTGCGCGCGCAAAAGTTTCCATGCGTCAACGCTTGCGCCAAACCACTTTCTCAACTGCGCGCGCACGAGTTGTTCAAGGTTGCCAAGTCCCGCGCTTGAAAGCGAAACATCAACGCAATTTGCGCTGATCAAGGCCATGCCATGCGGTGCGTAATTGCTTGACGCCGATGACATGCACATGAGATGGTTCACCGGCCCTTGGCCGCTGGCGTCCAAATGCAAAACAGGTTGGTGCAGGGATTCTGGAAGTTGATCTCTTGGAGTTGTGAATGAAAATTGCGTTGTGCCGCGCCACGAAGGCGGCGAAAGAGTGGGCAGCAACTTGGCGGCCGCGCTGTGATCCATGGCCACAATCACCGCGTTGAACTGCTCAACCAAACCCGCCACTGGTTGCACGCGCCACCCTGTTGATGAGGGAGTGACCGCGGCCACCGGGCAACGCAATCGGATGTGTTCAACAGGAATAGTTCGCGCAAGTTGCATTGGTATTTCGCGCATGCCCAACTGCGGAACCGCGGCGCCGCCACGGATGAACATGGAAAGCGTGAAGTCCAGCATTGCAGAATCTGTTTCAAGCGAGCGATCTAGAAAGACGCCGCCAAAAAATGTGCGCGCGAATTTTTCTTGAAAGCGCTTGGCGATTCCGTGGTCACGCATCCAAGCGGATGCCGTGATCCCTTGGCTCATGGGTTGCGATGGTTGTTTGCCACGCAACGCGGCCACGGTCAGTGGCAACAAACCCATCGCAGTGGATGGCGTGATCAGTCCATGAAAAAATCCAGAGAGCGCCGCGCCTGGACAAAGTAGTGGATGCCCCATGCCAATCCATTTTGTGCCCGTGAACAACCGCGCTTGCGAAGCGAGTGGTTGCAGGCGCAACGCGTCCAAGTCAAGCCACGCCCTCGCCTCTGGATATGCGGGCAAATACACTTGAAATCCACGGTCAATTTGATATCCGTCAACCATGTCCGTGGCCACGCGTCCGCCCACGCGGTCCGAGCTTTCAAACATGGTGAAACTTTGTCCAGCGCCCTGCAATGTGCGCGCCGCCGTTAAACCCGCAAGGCCCGCACCAAGAATCGCGATCTTCATGCTGGAGATGCCGATGAATCTTGCGCGGATGGGACGGATGAATTTGTATTCCACATGGCCAACACACTATTGGCCACGCCGCGGTAGTCGTCCGCGCCAGCGCACTTGGGGTCGTAATCAAAAATAGTTTGACCAAATGATGGCGCCTCGGCCAACTTGATGTTGCGGCGAATGGGCGGCGCAAGCACTCGACAATCTTTCCAAGGCACATCGCTGTCGCGGCAATTTTCAAAGTGCTGGCGAATTTCCTCCACCACGGCGCGGCCATGGCTGGACTGGCTCTCATGCATGCACAACACCACGCCAGTGCAACGCAACTTGGGATTCAATCCCGCGGTGATATCTGAAACGGTTTGCAATAATTTTTCCAAGCCACGTAGCGCCAAATATTGCGCCTGCATTGGAACAATCACCTCGTCCGCCGCGGTGAGCGCGTTCACGCTAAGCACGCCAAGCCCGGGAGGACAATCAAGCAAAACAACATCAAATTTGTCCCGCACCAATTGCAATGCGTTGGCTAAAACGTATTGCGCATCTTGTTGACCCTCCGCAAGGGCCAACTGTTGATCGGCGGGTATGAACCAAAGATTTTCACGCGCCTGGGTCATGCATTGCTCAATCGGCAATGGCGGAGCGGAAAATAAACTGGTGCTACTTGGACGCGGCTCATCATTGGATGCCTCCACGCCAAAGTGCAAACTGAGATTGGATTGCGGATCAAGATCAATCAACAAAGTGCGCAAACCACTGGCGGCCAACGCCGCGCCAAGATTGACGGTGGTTGTGGTTTTTCCAACACCGCCCTTCTGATTGAGAAGCGCGACAACGCGCATTTTGTTCTCGACAGCCATCGGTCGAGTATAGAGATTCATGGTGAGGTGATCACGCGCTGTACTGGAGGATCGATCCACTTGGAAGCCTCCAGAAGAATCAGCGGCGGTCCCACGCTCCACGGAGTGGACGCGGCGATCGCAGTTTGGCGCGACTCCGGTCCATTTGTGAATCTAGAAATACCGATCACCAAAGGGCGACCATTGGCGTCAGCGGGCAACCATTCCTCTGGAATTTCCACCACGCAACGCCAACGATCCACGAATGAATCCGTGCGAACCTCGGGCGTGGCGTTGGAACTTGTTGTGTCCACTTTGCGCAACCCAGCCTCGCCAACACGAATGCGCGCCATCTGCCGATCGCTGTCACCGATTCTAAAATCCAATTCATCTTCCAAGCGGACTTCTTGGCGCAAACATTCGGCGAATATTTCCCAATGCCCAAACTTGCGCCGCACACTTGCGGTGGTGCTCCATACAGCGGGCACGGGTTGAATTTTTCCAGTCTGCGCGTCGGCCAATGAAAGAGTTGGAAGAAATAATCCGAACGAATATCCAGGTGGCCGAAGTATATTTTTCTCGGGCGCCACATTCAGACGAATTGAATTGCCTTGCCATGTGAGCAGTAAAGAACCGACAGTTGGACTTGGTTCTCCAGTGATGGGATCGTGCAGTAATTCGGCGGGACGATCGATGGTGATATGCGCGACACCGTTGGCTGGCAGAAGCATGGCCAACGACGCCAAACTTGGCGCTTCAACCCATGCAAATTGAATCACGATCTCCTCGGGCGAGGCGTTGCATGCGGCGAATCGAATGCCGCGGCCATCATCCGCCTCTGGCCAAATTGTGACCGGCGAAATGCCGCGGATGAAAGTGAGCGACGATTGCATGGCTTGTTCATCCGTGCGTTCCGTTGAAATCAAATTGGATAAAAGCGCGGCCAAGGAATCCGCGTTGGCGATCCAACTGGCCCGCGCGCTATCCAGTTTGTTCGCTCCGGTCTCCACGCACACCGCGGTAAGTCTTTCGCGAATTTCCGCGGCAACGCCAGGACTTTGCCGTTCCATGCGCTCAATTCCCGCTTGCCATAATTGCGCGCGGTGCAAGGCGAATAATTTCTGAATTTCATCCCCCGCCGGTGGCGGCGGCTTGCGATCCGCTTGATCGGCCAGCAACCACCAACGAAACCATTCGCTTGGCGCGCTTGGATCAGGCAAGGCATACGGCGCTTGCATGTTCAATGGCAACTTCGCAGGATCGGGCTCCACTTCCGCAAGTTCAAGCCACGTTGGATCGACAGTGGAGTTTGCCACGCGAAGCACGCCGGATATGTCCCGCGGCGATTTGGCCAACAACACAACCGCACCCGATTTTTCTGGATCAGTTTCCGTCGGCGCGTTGGCGATGGGACGAATATCAAGTTGCTCCTGTGATTGAGTCCATGTTCGCGCAAGTGAAATTTGCTTCGCGCCAATCCACGCAACCACTCCTTCAAACACTGGCCCGCCGCCAATTGGTTGAATCTCCATTCGCGCTGGCCACACATCACTGGCGGATTGTCGTTGCAATGGAATGGCGATCACGCCGCCACGCGCCGCGGCGGGATGTTCCATGGCGACGGAAATTTGCGCTGTTGAGACGGTGACCAATTGCAGGGAAACACAGAAGAGCGCCTGAACCACTCGCGTTTTGTTTCGCGTCATGGTTTGGGTGGCGATTGAGCCGTGGCATTGTTGGACGAGTCATCGCGCGCGGGCGGAGTTGCTTCAGGTGGTGTTGCTTCAGGTGGAGTTGCTGGCGTTGCCGCTGTAATACTGTTGTGGCCAAATCCAACATCCTTCACCGGCACGAGTGTGGGAGTGTTGTGTGACGCCGGTTGATTCAACACACGTTCTTGGATTGGCTTGACCTTGATCAAGCCTTCCACGGGGGCTTCACCAATTCGAAGATCTGGACCCTGCGAAGATTTTTGTTGCAACATAATTCCTGGCGGCGGGTTGGCGCTACTTTGCCCGCCGCGAATTTGAGCGGCTTGAAGGGTTAAGAAATTTGGTTGACCAATATGAAAAGTTGTTCCCGCGGGCCACTGAATATATGTGGTGCCGTTCACTTTTTGATATGAACCTTGAGCAAACACCGCGTAGAGGCCGCCCTGGGATCGCACAAAAAGATCGGAACGCCCCGCTACTCCAAACAACTTTTGAAAGTTGGTCGATTGACTCAATTCAACTGGCTGAATTTTTAGCGAAGTCGCCGTGGCGGAACGATCAGCCACGCCTTGTTCAATCGGCACCAACGCGCCAGCTTGCGACGCATCCGCTTGGGCGGAGAAGGCAAGAAATAAAATAGAGAGGGCGTTGAACATGGGAGTTGAATTATAGATCGGCAGAATAGGTGTCAGGGTTCAACACGGGTAGTGGCGGCCGGCAAAGTTTTTACGCCCTGCGATGTCCGCACCAACAATCCAATGGCGGGATCGCATCGCAAGACCACACCCTCCACCACTCCTTGTGGAGTGAGAAATTTCAACCGCAGTCCCGCGGTGCGATCCAGTGTTTGATAGTGCTCCTCCAGCACTCGATTGGATGCCGAAAGATGTAGATCCAGTTGGTGGATCAATTGCAGTAACACCGCCAAGCGATCACATTGATGTCCAAGTTGCAACAGACTGATGGCGCACTGCGCGATCTCCGGCGCGAAACTGAACTGCGCGACATTGATTCCAATTCCAATCAGCGAGCGATCATCTTTGCTTTCGATCAATATGCCCGCGATTTTTTTGGGCGCCGCGCCGGGGCTCGCAACCACAATATCGTTGGGCCACTTCACGCCAATTCGCGCCGCGACATCGTGGCCCACCATGGCGCGAAGCGTTGACGCAGTGGCCACGGCGGCGGCCATGGCCAAGCGGTCCGCGGTCTGCGATTTCACCACGAACGTGGCGGCGAGTCCTTGCTCACCCGTGTCTGCCCACAATTTTCCAAGACGCCCGCGTCCTGATTTCTGCCGACCGGTTGTGACTACGCAACCCAATTGGCTTGATTCTGCGGCGTCTTGCGTGCTGGAAGTTTCAGCGCTCACCAAGGCGCAATTAAAATGCGTGAGTCCGGCAAGAGCGGATTGAATCGACTCGCTCCAACGATCGATTGGTGTTGGACCATTCAAGTGAGTCTGATGCGCGCCCATTGACGCGTTGACATGTGCCAACGAATTTTCATGCGGCGCGCTCATCGGCGCGCCCGCTTTGAAATTTTGGATTGCATGTCAAGCGCCAAATCAATTTGCGGTGCGGAATGCGTGATGGCGCCAACACTGACAAAATCAACTCCAGTTTGAGCGATCGCGGCCACGGTGCGCAATGTCACGCCGCCACTGGCTTCAAGTTGCACACGTGGCGCCATTTGATCGCGAAGAGCGACGGCTTGGCGCAAAAGTGGTAAGGACATGTTGTCCAAAAGAATGGCGTCCACGTCGGCGGATGAAAACCTCAATAAAGCCGCCAATTGCCGTAGATTGTCCACCTCCACCATCACAAACTGCAACGCATGCTTGCGCCGCGCGGCGCGCGCCGCGATTTGAATTTGCATGGCCATGTCGCGTGGATTGAAACCCGCCACATGATTGTCTTTGGCAAGGAACGCATCGAACAATCCAGCGCGATGCGACACGCCACCGCCACAGCACACCGCGTATTTTTCCAGGGCGCGCAATCCCGGCGTGGTCTTGCGCGTGTCCCGAACCTTGGTCTTGGCTCCGCTTATCCGCACGCGGGTTGCGAAGGCGTTGGTGAGTGTTGCCACACCGCATAGGCGGCCAAGAATATTCAGCAAGGTTCTTTCAAGTAGCAGAATGCCGCGCAAGGACCCTTGTATTCGAAAAAGTTGTTGACCTTTGCGAAATTGATCCCCATCGCGCATGAAACTGCGAACCTTCAGCGATGGGCTCACGATGTTTGCGAGCGCCTTCACAATCGGCGCGCCCGCAAGCACTCCCGCGCTTCGGGCCACAACATGCGCCGTGGCCACACGCCGGGCGCCAATCATGGCGTTGCTTGTGACATCGCCCGCGGCGCCTAGATCTTCTTGCAGAAAAATTTGCAAAAGTTTTTTTAGCGCCGAGCCTGGCGGCAATGTCGCGCGCGTGGTGGAGGCCTTGTGAACCTTCAGGAATGGTTTTTGTTTCAGGGCATTCGCCATAGTTGTGATGGTACGCTTATGCGCATGCCCAGCATATTTACCCGCATCATTCGCGGAGAAATCCCCTGCCACACACTGTATGAAAATGAATTGGTGATCGCGTTCTTGGATGTGAATCCGCTTTCGCCGGGACACGCGCTTGTGGTTCCCAAGGAGGAAATGGCTGAATTACACATGCTTTCGCCAGCTAGCGCGGCGGCGTTGGGTGCGGCCGTTGCGCATGTGGCGGGCGCCATCATGAAAGCCACAGGCGCAGTGGCGTACAACATTCTGCAAAATAACGGCGCGCTTGCGCATCAAGAAGTACCGCACGTGCACTTTCACATTATCCCAAAATATCAGGATGGTCGCGGCCTTGCGCTGACATGGAAGCCCTGCGCCGTAGATCACGTGGCCGCCGCCGAATTCGCCACGCGCGTACAGCGGGATCTGGGCGCTTAAAGAAGCGACGCGAATAATTTTACGCGGATACCGTCGCGTAAATACAGTTACGGAAACACGCCTCGCAACTCATGCACGCGACCAATTTGCTCCACCGCCGCGCACAGCGCCGCGGTTCGTAAATCGCATTCAAATCGGTGGCGAGCCAGACGGGTTCTTCGCGCCGCCAAAATCATTTGCTGGCTCAATCTCTCCTCCACTTCGGTGGCGCTCCAAATTTGCGAGCCCTTGTTCATGGTCCATTCAAAGTAGCTGGCTACAAGTCCGCCAGCGTTGCACAAAATACTTGGCAACACTTCAATGCCGCGCTGAAGAAAAATTTCGTCGCCTTCCGGAGTGGTTGGCAAACTCGCCGCCTCCGCCACCACGCGCGCGGTGATCAGCGACGCGGCTTGCGCGTCTAGCATGCGCTCCAGGGCGGCGGGAATGAACACATCAACCGGCGCGCTGAAAAAATCAGCGCGCGAAACCGCCGCCGCCTCGGTAAATCCAAGCACTCCGCCGTGCGCTTGCACATGGCGGGCCAAATCTTCGGCGTCTATGCCGCGATCATTGCGCAATGCGCCGGTGTCATCCATCACCGCCACCAATAAGGCGCCGCGCTCCTGCAAAATGCGCGAAGTCCAGCTTCCAACTTTTCCAAATCCAAGCACGCTGAAGCGCAACCCCTCCAAAGACAAATCAAAATCTGGAAGCAATTCCTCCAGCACCGTAACCATTCCCATGGCGCTGGCGCGATCACGGCCAGGACAGCCGCCAAGTTCAATTGGCTTTCCCGTGACGGCGCGAGTGACATCTTGTCGACCATGCTCTGGAGTGGTTTGCGCGAAGGTGTCGGCGAACCACGCCATGACTTGCGCGTCGGTTCCCACGCCTGGTCCAGGAATGTCGTAGTCGGGACCAATTTGATTGCTGATGGCCGAACAAAATCGGCGCGTGACGCGCATCAATTCATCCGAGCTCAACTCGCGCGGGTTGCAACGCACGCCGCCTTTGGCGCCGCCAAATGGAAGGCGCATCAGACTGCACTTGAGCGTCATGACCATAGCCAACCCCTTCATTTGCTCCAGCGTGACATGCGGATGAAATCGAAGACCGCCCTTGTATGGACCGAGCGCGTTGTTGTGTTGAATGCGATAGCCGGTGAAGAGACGATGTTGCCCATCGTCCATGAGCACGGGAAAGTGAACCACGATTTCATTTTTTGGTTGCGCCAACATAAGTTGATGCGAACGACGCATACCAGTCATTTGCGCCGCGGTTAAAGCTTGTTGCAATACCTGATGAAACAAATTGTCGGGATCAGGCGTCACCTCCAAGTGCTCAAGCAATAAGCGTTGATCTTGCGGTGGGTGACCAAGCGAGAATGAATCGGTCGATGCGAATAGGTTTGGGGTTGTCATAAAAATCCTTTGCGAGGATCATTATTCGCACACCGGCGCGTTTCAGCTTCACTCTTTACGAAACTTATGCAAAAATTATGCCGCCAACGCCGCAATAACGCCTTATATCAAGGTATTACCTGGTGAAAACAATCTCTCCCCAATGATCCAGTTGGTGCATATCCACCGCCCATTGAGGAGTCCACGCCCAATTGTCGGCATTGGTTCCGGGTTTTTTAAGGTAGCCATCGCCAACTTTTTCAAGCTGCCATTCCACGCGGGAAAAATTCATGCGCCACTTCTCGCCGATCGCGGGCGAATCACCATCGCGAATATTTTCTGGTCCGTCATTTTGCACGTTGCTTGGTGGCCGCAAACAGCGAAATGGAATTTTGATTTCTATTTGCCACCCTTTGTCGGTGTCGGTGGAATTATTGGCGGTGCCAAACTTGCTGATCTCGCCTTGAATCCCCTCGCAATTCCATTCGTGATGCGCGGTGCCACCAAGTCGATATTCGCGGTCAAGATACAAATCAAAGATCGTGCCGATCACGTTGAATTCAAGTTCGTAGTACGACTCCTTGTTGCCATCGGGATCGATGAAGACCTCGAAGTCATGCTCGTGAAAAACCACCATGTCATGTTTGTCGTACGTGCCCCACAAATGGGGCTCCTCGAGATAGGCGCCGATGTATAAATTTTCATCGTCCCACAACATTTTAAACCATGTCGCATAGCGCGGCGTGGGCTTGTTCCATCCTTCAATATCAACAAAGGACTCGCTCCATGGCGCGGTTTTCCAAGGACCGTCATCCAACAAACCATCCAAGGCGGGCACGGTGTCCGTACGTCTGCAGGGATAGCGTCGCACAGTGCCTGGAACAATTTCACGCGGCCAAGGCAAATACGCACTGTTTTGGCAAGTGGCTAAGGCAAGTAGCACAAGAAGGCCAATCGAAACAAATCTCATTTACGCTTTGCCTTGGTTGATTTCACACGCTTGGGATCCAAGATGGCCGCGCGCGCGGCGGCAAGCCTTGCCACTGGAACGCGAAACGGTGAGCAACTGACATACGCCAAGCCGACGTCATGGAAGAACGCAATGCTTGAAGGATCGCCACCATGCTCGCCGCAAATTCCCAACTTAATGTCGGGACGAGTTTGTTGGCCAAGTTGCACCGCGGTGCGGACCAGTTGACCCACGCCCGCCACATCGATGGATGCGAATGGATTCTCGGCGATGATTTCCAAGTCGGAATATTTCGGTAGGAAAGTTCCGGAGTCGTCGCGGCTCATGCCCAAACATGTTTGGGTGAGATCGTTGGTGCCGAAGGAGAAAAACTCCGCGGTCTGCGCGATCTTGTCCGCCGTGAGCGCGCCACGCGGAATTTCAATCATGGTTCCAACCATGTATTGCAACTTCTGCTTGGTGGCGGCCATGACTTCCTTGGCCACGCGGTGCGTCAGATCAACTTGAATTTCCAACTCCTTGGCGAAACCCACCAGTGGAATCATGATCTCGGGTCGAACCTTGATGCCTTCGGATTGCACTTGCGCCGCCGCCTCAAAGATGGCGCGCACTTGCATTTCACTGATCTCGGGATAGACAGTTCCCAAGCGACAACCGCGGAAACCAAGCATGGGATTGAACTCGTGCAGTTCATGCACGCGCGCGGCAACTTGCTCCACGGTCACGCCAAGTTTGCCCGCCAGCGCTTGTTGCGTTGCGGAATCATTGGGCAGAAATTCATGCAATGGTGGATCAAGCAGGCGAATGCACGCGGGCGCGCCATTGAGCGCGCGGAAAATGCCCTCGAAGTCGCCGCGTTGAAAGGGCAACAACTTGTGCAAGGCCGCGCGACGCGCGACTTCGGTGCGCGACAAAATCATTTCGCGCATGGCGTCAATGCGATTGCCTTCAAAGAACATGTGCTCGGTGCGGCACAGACCAATGCCTTCGGCGCCGAAAGCCAGCGCGTTTTCCGTTTGCTCCGGCGTGTCGGCGTTGGTGCGAATGCCAAGTCGTCTAAACTTGTCCGCTAACTTCATCACGAACGCGTAGTAGCGGTAAATATCGCTGTCGGCGGGCTTCATGGTCTTGGCGATCAAGACTTGCTTCAGTTCGCTGTCGGCGGTGTCGATTGAACCAGTGAACACTTCGCCGGTGGTGCCGTCGATGGAAAGCGAATCGCCTTCGCGCAACACTTTGCCAGCGCACGTAACTGTTCCCTTGTGATAGTCCACTTCAAGCGAGCCCGCGCCCACTACGCACACCTTGCCCATTTGACGCGCGACAAGCGCGGCGTGACTGCTGACGCCGCCGCGCGCGGTCAGAATTCCATCCGCCGCGATCATGCCGCGCAAATCTTCGGGACTTGTTTCAACACGCACCAACACAACGCGCTTGCCTTGCTTGACCATGTCCTCGGCCTTGCCGGCGGTTAAAACAATTTCACCACTGGCCGCGCCTGGACCCGCTGGCAAACCCTTGCACAAGAAACGTCCTTGCGTGCGCGCCGCTTCATAGGCATGTCTATCAAAAATAGGTTGCAACAATTGGTTCATGGCCTCGGGATCGCTGGATGCGATGGCGTCCTGTGGGCTCATCAACCCTTCGCGCACCATGTCATGCACAATGCGCACATAGGCCAGCGCCGTGCGCTTGCCGCGGCGCGTTTGCAACATCCACAATTTTTTGCGCTCAATGGTGAATTCAAAATCTTGCACATCTCCGAAGCGCTTCTCAAGCGTCTTGCGAACTTTGACAAGTTGCGCGAAGGCCGGCGCCATGTTTTTATTATCCGCCATCTGAGCCACTGGAAGCGGCGTGCGAATGCCCGCCACAACGTCCTCGCCTTGCGCGTTGACCAAGTACTCGCCGTAGAACACGTTCTCGCCCGTGGCAGGATCGCGCGTGAAGGCGACGCCGGTGCCGGAATCATCGCCAGTATTGCCAAACACCATGGCCTGCACATTCACCGCGGTGCCCCACTGCGCTGGAATTTTATATTTGGCGCGATACACCATGGCGCGGTCGTTCATCCAACTGCGAAAAACCGCGGCGATGGAGCCAATCAGTTGCTCCATTGGATCGTTGGGAAATTTCTTGCCGGTGCGATCAAGAATGAGCGCCTTGAAGCGCTTCACCAATTCATGCAGGTGCGTCTCGGTGAGTTGTGTGTCCTCTTGCACGCCAAGCTCGCTCTTGAGCGTGGCCATGACATCCTCAAATGGATCGTGCTCGTTTTCATTGCGTTTCTGCACGCCCATGACCACGTCGCCGTACATCTGAATGAAGCGGCGATAGCAATCCCACGCGAAGCGGCCATTGTCGGTGGCTTCTTTCAGCGCCAAAACAGTTTTGTCATTCAGTCCCAAATTTAAAATGGTGTCCATCATGCCGGGCATGCTGTCGCGCGCGCCGGATCGAACCGACACAAGCAACGGATTGCGCGCGTCGCCAAATTTTTTGCCCACCGATTTTTCCAAGCGCGACACATAGGACTTCAATTCTTTCAAGAGCGCTGGCGGCATCTTGCGGCCGCTTGCGTAATACAAGTTGCACACGTCGGTGGTGATGGTGAAACCCGGAGGCACGGGCAAACCAATCGAGCACATGGCCGCCAAGTTTGCGCCCTTGCCGCCAAGCAAGGTTTTCATGTCGGCGCTTCCTTCGGTACCCTTGGCTGCGAAAAAGTAGATCAACTTGCCAGCTTTGACGCTGGCATTGGCGATGGACTTTGAACCACCAGAACTTTTGCTTGACTTCGTATTCCTAGCCTTACCTTTCGCGCCCATTGCTTTGACAGTTGAACGGCTTGATTTTTTTTGAACACGGGAACCGGAACGTGGTGATGTGGCAAGCGACATGAGGAACCTCTGATGTGTGTGAGTTGACCCAAATAAATACGGCGGACGCCGCGAGCCTGTAAGGATATTGATTTTGGATTTTTTCGCACGCTTCAATCAAATTGGCTTGAAATGCCTAGCATCATGGCATGTCGACCGCTCAACGCCTGGAATGGAATGTGCAACCACTGGATGTGCTGAGGCGTTGGCCAAAGGATGTGGCGTTGGCGGCCCTGCTGTCCGGCGATGATTCAAGTTGGTCGCGCGTGAGCGTGATTGGTGTTCCAAACGAGTGGAAGATATTGCGAGCGCACGATGGAATGTCCGCCCAAGATGTGTTGGCGTGGATTCGGTCGCTCAAGAGTTGCGATCATCCGCTTAGCGCCGCGGAGCATAACGATGCGCCGCCGATTGGCGCTGGTTGGTTCACGCAATTTTCCTATGAACTTGGCGCGGTGCTGGAGCCCGCGGCGCAGGCGCGCCATGATCGATCGATGCTTGCAAACAACTCCTTGCGCGACGCTGTACAAGACTGGCCGCTGGCTCAAGCCGCGCGCTGTGAAAAAGCGTTTGTGTTCGATCATGAGCGTCGACAATGGTGGTCCATTGGCGGCGCGGTGGACTCGATTGATTTGCGCGACTTTGATGCGGTGGAGGAATTTGAATGCGATCCACTTGAGGAGGAAATGTCCGACACGCAATATGCCCAAGCCGTCGCGCGGACGATTGAGCTGATCCACGCCGGCGATTTATTTCAATCCAATATCGCGCGTCGTTGGCATAGCGCGTTGCGTGGTTGCCCGCGCGCCTTCGCATATAGCGCGCTCACTCGCAGTGCGGCGCGCTATGGCGCATGGCTGGAAACACCAACTGGAATGCTGGCCAGCATGAGCCCGGAACTTTTTCTTGAACTTGACGCGCGCGGGCGCGTGATTTCTCGCCCCATCAAGGGCACTCGCTTGCGCGAAGTGGGTTGCGATCAATTGGCTGGAAGCGAGAAGGACGCGGCGGAATTGCACATGATCGTTGACTTGATGCGCAATGATTTATCGCGCGCGTGTCAATCTGGAACAGTGCGCGTGCATGAGCCTAGAAGCATGGAAACCCATGGAACTGTGGTGCATGGCGTGGCGGAAATTCATGGGCAACTCAATCCGGATTGCGACCGCGCCACGCTTCTTGGATGCACATTTCCGCCGGGGTCCATCACGGGCGCGCCAAAAATACGCGCCATGCAAGTGATCAATGAATTAGAGAACTTCGAGCGCGGACCTTACTGCGGGGCGATTGGATATTTCTCAGATTCAGGCGCCATGAAATTAAGCGTGGCCATTCGAACCGCCACGCTGATTCAAACCACCGACAACTCATTTGCGCTCACCTACTCCGCGGGTTGCGGCATCACCAGTGATTCAAAGCCCGCGGAAGAAGTGGCCGAAACATACGCCAAGTTGCGCGTGCTAGAGCAGGCGGCGTATTGCGCCATGCCTTTGCCCACGTAAATTTGAATAGTGCAAGGGCGCCGCGCCCATGCTTGCGTTGCCACTTAGCGCGGCAAAATTTGCTTGGCCTGCACTCGCTCCACATAGCGGGCCATTTGCGCCGCGACTGTTTTTTGATGCGCTGGATTGAAGGAAAAATCAAATGCGATTCCGGCGTATGTGTTGTGCATGGAATCAATGTGCGTGTGCACAAGTTTGCCCGTAGCCACAAGCGGTACTGGATGATCATTGCCCATGGCAATTCGAATCCAGAAAATACGATGGCGTGAAAGCGCGCCAGCTTCGCTTGAGGCGATTCGAATACCCACTCCGCCGCCGCCCACATTCATCAGCGCGCCGGAAATGGGTGGACCCATGGTTGGCATCAGCGCCTCGCTGGTGGCGGCAACTTGCGCGTCCACGGTTTCGTCGCGGGAATATAATTCAAACGCCAACTCATTGGCGCGTTCGGCCACACCCACGCTACGCGGGTCAAGCAATGGCCACATGGTGGCGTGCGGCAATTGCAATCCCTGCAAATCAAATCGATCATTCAGTCGATGGCAACGGTCGATGGATTCCGGACGCGACAAAAACAGCGCCAACGTGTGCGAAGCTTTCTGCGGACCTGGCACGATGGTGGTTTGAAACGCGAATCGATTTTGTCCAATCACAAATGCGGCGATCAATCGCGCGCCCTCTTTCAATTGAACCGTTCGGCCAAGCGCTTGGGGTGATTCCACTTCGATAAAATCATCGTGTATAGCAATCAATTGACTGCGCCAGATAATGTCCACGCCATCTTCGCTGGCGCTTTCGTGGCGCGCCACCGCCAACTCTAAAGCGCCGCGACGATCAAGCACTTGTTGCAAACTTTTTTGCCAATCAGTATTTCGGCTTCTGGATGCTGCCATGACGCAAGTGTACCTGCGGAAAATGTACGGCGCAGGCGACTCGGATTCTGCACATGGTCCATGCGATCTTGCGCAACGCGCCAGCGAAATCCCGTGGCTTATGAAATGCCGCGCAAGCGATCAACCGCCGGCAATAATTCCGTCCACAATTCAGAACTTAAGTCACCTTCGGGAAGCTCAACACGCCAGTCCGTGATGTTGGCCACGGGAACGCGCACGCTTGATCCCCCGCTTAAATCCACGCGGCTATGCGGCTGATCAAGCAACACGGTGTCGAGCGAATCGCCATCAAACTTGCGCACAATAAACCACGCCTGCTCCACGCGATCTGGATCCATGCCGCCTTCAAGCGGTGCCTGCACTTGAAACGCGCTTTGAACCAAAGCCTGATGCGCGGCGTCGCCACTGCGGCGCAAACTTGCAAAGGCTGTCGCAAAAACATCAAAGTGACGGCGAGCGCGCGAGGCCGTGGCGTCAATGGCGTGCTCGGTTGCGAACAGCGCGGCGTGTCCAGTTTCAAGCGCCGCGATAACTTGCGTTGGCCATGTCCATACTTTTTTAAATTCACCGATGGGTTCTGGATGACACACCACCGCGCGCACTCCAAGCAGTGGGGAAAAACCCTCCTCGCTTCGCGCCGCGGCGCGGAATGTGTTGGAGCCAGGCGCGCCATCAAGCACGGTGGCCGCAACTTCTTGCCACGGTTGCAAACACACTTCAAGGCCGGGACCCACTTCCACTTGCTCGCCCACCTCTGGCATGTCGCCTTCCAATAAAAGCCCGGCCATGGCGTCAAGTAAAATTAAACCAGCGCGCACATGCTTGGCGGGAATTTCCATCAACTCCAATTCGGGTCGTCCACAGCGCCACAAGCCTGTGGTAAATAAAAGTGTGGGACGATCCTCATTGGATTCTTCGCCGGCAACGCCAACTCCACCAACGCGCCACAACCAACGCTCATGTGGTTTTGCCTCGGGCAAAAGAAATCCACTCTCCAAAGTTTCGCGCGGTATGAATTGACCGGTGACCGCGTCCAAAATTCCTGCGACATCCCCCAACGCCCCCGCCAACAACGCCACCGCGCGAAAGTACGCCTCATGCGGCTCGCTTTGCGGCAACATCACTTGCATGCGAATGACCCACTTGCAATCGCGGATGGCTTGCAGACCCTCCTCATCTTGAACTGGGATTGCGGACTCCGCCCACACCACGGCCGGGCTTTCAAGTCCATCCAGTGTGAACGCCATCACCCACAACACGCTGTCCTCCTCATTTTCGGGAGATTGAGCATCAATGTCGCGCCCCAACCACGCCGCGAAGGCACTGCCAATTTCCTCTCGTGTGGGCGCCTCTTGATGGGGCCAAAACACAACCCAACTTGATGGAAACGTGTCTTCGAGCGTCCATGGCGACCCGTTTGGGGCGTCATTGTCCGGCTCATTAGGCTCTACATCGTCGGGGTCTACGTCCATTCAAACTCTCTTTGAGTGCGCAAAGCATCTTATAGGATGTTGTGGCAAATTTCTTCTGGTCATCTGAGCCCAATTTAAATTTGTTTCTTGCAATGTTCGTAAGTCGGGCTATTAATAAAATATGTCATTGAATTCCGTCCGATCCCTGCTGACGCGACTCGTGCGAATTGTGCTGGGCTCCAAGCCAACGCCAGTTCCGGTGCGCGTAAGAATGGGACCGAGACGGAGCGTTCGTTAACCCTTTCATCGAACGAAAAAATGATTGGCAAGCCTCGTCCTCGTGCGAGGCTTGCTGCGTTTTAGGGCGCGTGAATTTTTACGGAGCGCCAGACATTGACTTATCCGGCGCGGCGTCTTTTTCATCAGCATCATCGTCATCGCCAGCATCACCTGGCTTGGCCTCGCCATCTTTGGCATCACCTTTGTTCGCGGCGGATTTTGCATCGCTCATGTTCTTGCGCAACTCCATGCGCACACGCATGGATTCTTTTTCATATTGCTCCATCAATGTTCCCAAACTTTTCAAATTGGTTGAAATGGAAATGCGCTGTGTGCCACCTTGCACGCCTTGGCGAATGGACAACATGCTCGCTGGACCTTCGGGCAATGTGAAGCCCTTGGTTTGTGTAGAGGCCACAAGACCGGCGATCACGCGCAAATCCAGCATGGCAAACCAATCAGTATTTCCCCATGAATTTGCATTGATTTGACCGCGAATGTCATTGGTTGGCGCAACCGTGTACTTAAGCGCCTCTGTACCCATGTCGGGAGTCACGACCATGGTGACATTGTTGCCCTTGAAGTTCATGACCATGGTGACGGGTTGGGCGGCTTTATCAATGGCGTTGATTTGCACCTGCGATACATCCTGACCAAACACGCTTAGGAGGCGCTTCATGCGCTTTACATTCGGAGTAGAAGTAATGGTCAATGAATCCGCGGCGCGCTTGAATTGCACGTCGCTGTACAAGCCCGTCTTTACGAGTGTCTCCATGACGGATTGATACGCATCTTGAAATGCCTTGGCATCCTTGACGCGCCAAGCAGTCATGTATCCGGGCTTGCCTTGCATGTCGCCAAAACCAATCGCGGCGCCGGAGTTGATCATGTCCAACAAGGCGCGTGTTTTCTCAATAGATTCAGTCCACGCTTGCTTCTGCTCTGGCGTGCAAGCTATGGTCATCATGGCGTCGTCAAACGTGACTTGCTTGTTCAGGGAAATTGCCAATGTGTTTTTGGAAAGACCGGCGTACATTGACATGCCCGTTGGAAGCAAGGCAAGATCATCCGAACACTCTTGCATGGTCATTCCCGCTGGCCATGCGGCGTCGCGCGTCCAATCGGTCCACACATTCAGTTGATCTCCGTTGGTTCCAACGGAAAAAGAAGCGCTTTTAAGCTCCGTGAACAAATCGATCAACTGCGTGGCTTGATCGCCCATGGCGTTGCCCATTTGTTGCTTGAACTGGGCGTTTTCCTTCTGTTCCGCGGTGGCCCCAGGCTCGTTCACCTGGCCTTGTGAAAAGGCCATGCCAATCAAACTTGCACCCATGCGCAAGTTGTCACCTTGCTCGCGCATGATTGTTGCAAGATCAAGTCGCCCGCTCGCCGCGCCGGCTGGAAGTTGCTTTAACAGAGCGCACGTGCCCGCGCCAGCCGCTGGAGCTTCATATGGACTTTTTTGCGCGCCCACCACAACCATGTCGTTGGCAAGCAACGCCAAACTGGTGCGCTTGGTTTTGGATTTCATATTTTCTTTTGTGGCGCCGGGAATTTTCATGGCCACGAACGAGCGAATGTCCGGGCCACCCATCGCGTCTTGGTTTGGATCATCCTCATCGAGCACGGGCATCACAACCCAGAACAACAAGGGCTGATCCAATGGAATGTCCAGCGTGGTTTTTATATTGGTCTTGAGCAATGTTTCAACGGCTTTGGATGACGCGACCATGCCCCGCATTGGCCCACCAATGGAACTGAGTTGCGTGGACAGCGCTTCGGCTACGGCGGCGTTGGGAATAAAAATCACAGCAACGGCGTCGGTGGGAACAAGCGCCGCTAATTCAGCGGGCACATCAACGGTTGGTCCAATGTTGGCGCTTTGAGTTGCGGCAATGGGCGGAATGTTTTTGGCGGCGGGCGCAATTAGCGCGGTGGATTGCGCTTGTAAAACAAGAACGCTGGCAAATAGTGTTGCGATGATCATTGGTGTTGCTCCGTGAGATTGCGAGTGTGAGGACCGGGACTAGGGATAAGAATGTTAACCACATTGATTGCGTCAATCGGTGGCAAAAATGCTTGCGTTGGGGCCTGTACTTTCGGGCAGTGTTAAAGCCCTTGGCGCGAAGCGATTCGTTTTTGTTCAAGATCCGCGCGCGCGACGCCGCTAAGGCTCACGCCACAATATTCACAAGCCGACCTGGCACCACGATAATTTTCTTGGGGGTTTTTCCCGCGAGCATTTCAATCACTTTTGGGTCAGCCAAAGCCATCTTTTCTATGGCGTTGACATCCGCGGTGGATGGAACGAGCAAGCGCGTCTTCACTTTGCCGCACAGTTGAACGGCGAGTTCAATTTCATCGTCGATCAACAGCGTGGTGTCAACGGTTGGCCAACTCGCGGTGGAAAGCGCCTCGGCGCAACCAAGCTTGTGCCAAATTTCTTCGGCGAAGTGCGGCGCGAAAGGCGCCAGCAATTTCACAAAGCGGATCAGTTGATCGCGCGTCAAGCCGCCTTCGTCTGCGCTGGCCAACGTTGTGCTTCGCGTGGCGGCGTTGACCACTTCAATCAGCGTGGCGATAGCGGTGTTGAAGGCCAGACGCTCAATATCCTCACCCACTTTTTTGCTGGCGCGGTGCAGAAGTTTTTCAAGCGTGGCCTCGCATTTTGCGGCCAACAACAATTCGCCGGTGCGCTCATCCACCGCAAGACGCCATGCGCGTTGCAGAAAGCGGAAACTGCCGGCAATGTCGCGGGTGTTCCATGGCTTGGACGCCTCAAGCGGACCCATGGACATTTCATACAGGCGGAATGTGTCGGCGCCAAAGTTGGCGATCACATCGTCGGGATTCACCACATTCTTCAAGCTCTTGCTCATCTTGGCGATTACTTGCTTCACGGATTGCCCGGTGGATTTTTCCGTGAACACGCCGTCGCTGATTTCTTGGACGGTGTCCGCGGGCGCAAGTGAACCATCAGCGCGCTGATATGCGAAACTAGTGATCATGCCTTGGTGAAAAAGTTTCGCGAATGGCTCCGGCGTGGTGACGTGACCCAAATCAAAAAGCACTTTGTGCCAGAAACGTGCGTACAACAAATGCAACACGGCGTGCTCGGAGCCGCCCACATACAGATCCACGCCGCGCTCGCCCATCCAATATTTTTGCGCCTCTTGGCTGACAAAGCGCGTGGTGTTTTTGGGATCGCAATAGCGCAGGTAATACCAGCATGAACCAGCCCAATTTGGCATGGTGTTGGCCTCGCGCTTCACGGGCGTTTGCGGCGGTAAGTCGGCGGCGCTTACGCCAGCGGCACCGGCGGTGGTGTTGATCCACTCAACGGCCTTGCCTAGCAATGGCCGCGGCGTGTCGCTTTCAGTGGGTTTGAAATCTTCAAGTTCAGGCAACCGAACTGGCAACGCGCTTTCTGAAATGGCGTACGGCAATCCATCGGGCGCAAACACAACTGGAAATGGCTCGCCCCAATAACGCTGGCGACTGAAAAGCCAATCACGCAAACGATAATTGACGCGCTTCTTTCCAATACTGCGCTGGTCCAGCCACGCGATTATTTTTTCCTTGGCCGCAGATGTGGTCAACCCATCAAGCGAAACTTCGGCGTTGCTACTCGCGGTGGCGATGCCATCTTGGACATACGTGGCTTCAGTTTCGCTAGCGCCGCCATGCGACGCGGACGCGATTTTATTTTCACCGGCATCGTGTGGCGGCAACACCACAATACGAATTGGAAGATTGAACGCTTTGGCGAATTCGTGGTCGCGCGGATCATGCGCGGGCACCGCCATGATGGCGCCCGTGCCATAATTTAGAAGCACATAGTCCGCGGTCCAAATTGGAATGCTGGCGCCCGTGGCTGGATTCACTGCAAATAGCCCTGTGAATACGCCAGTTTTTGTCTTGCTTTGCGATTGACGGTCAATATCGGATCGACGCCGCGAGGCCGCCACATAGTTGCCGAGTTCTTTTTGCGCGGCGAGGTTGGCGTGCGCAACGGCGAATTTCACCAACGCATGTTCCGGCGCGACCACCATATATGTCGCGCCAAACAACGTGTCGGGCCGCGTGGTGAACACGCCCAATTTTTCCGGCGCGATGACCGCGGCATCATTGCCCACATGCACCGCGAAATAAATCTCCGCGCCCTCACTGCGCCCAATCCATTCCGCTTGCTGGGTGCGCGTGCTCTCGGGCCAATCAACCAACTGCAAATCATTCAGCAACCTCTGCGCATATTTGGTGATGCGAAACATCCATTGTTTGAGTGGCTGTCGCATCACGGGAAATCCGCCGCGCTCACTCTTGCCATCGATCACTTCTTCGTTGGCAAGTACGGTGCCAAGCTTGGGGCACCAGTTCACAAGTTGCTCGCCCAAATACGTGAGGCGCATGTTGTCAATCGCCTGTCGTTGCTCGCTCGCGTCGCACTCGCTCCACAACTTGCTGATGTTGTTGGGCAATTCAACACGACGCGCGCCGGACTCGAACTGCTGTATCAACTGAGACATTGGCCGCGCCTTCTGCGCCGACTCGTCGTACCACGCGTTCCAACATTGCAACCAAATCCACTGGGTAAAGCGCACGTATTCGGGGTCAATGGTGGCAAACTCACGGCTCCAGTCGTATGAAAAACCAAAGCGCTTCAACTGCTTGCGAAATGTTTCAATGGCGCTACTTGTGGTCAAGCGCGGATGCACGCCGGTCTGCACCGCGTACTGCTCGGCTGGCAAACCAAACGCGTCCCAACCCATGGGGTGCAGAACATTGAAGCCTTGCATGCGCTTGGCGCGCGCGGCAATGTCGGTGCCGATGTATCCAACTGGATGCCCGACGTGCAGGCCCGCGCCCGACGGATAGGGAAACATATCGAGCACATAAAATTTTGGTTTGGATGCGTCAAAGCCGGCGTCGCCTGGATTGCGCGTGATGAACGAACCGCTCTCCTGCCACCATGCTTGCCACTTGCGCTCAATTCCATCGGCGAAGGCGGCGTCATATCGAAATGGGGTTTCCAACTCGGTCATGAATGGCGAAGCCTACAAAGTCTTGCGGTTCACGGCGCGAATCAACATGCGCCGATCATTGCGTGGCGCGTGCTGATCGGCGTGCGAACATGTCAAAGCCAGTCAAGTATGTTCACATTGAAATACGTCAGTCCTTCAACGCGCGCGCGGGAGTTGGCGGTGTGTGGTTCACATCTTGTTGAACATGCTTAATCGCCTCGCCCACCAAGTAGAAGGAACCCGTGACCACGATCAAATCCTCGCGGCTCACGGCGCGCGTGGCAATTTCTAGGGCTTCAGGCAGATTTTTGGCCACCTGGCTCATTTTGCCACTGCGCTCCGCGAACATTTTTTGCAAATCTTCCGGCGACGCGGCTCGTGGCGTGGTGGTTGCGCGCGTGAAGATCACTTTGTCCGCGCCAAGATTCACCTTGTCAAGCATCGATGGAACATCCTTGTCGGCACAGCAACCAAAGATGCAGACCATGCTGTCGTAGGGAACATGCGCGCCAACGCACTTCATCAAACTTTGCACGCTCGCGGGATTGTGCGCGCCGTCCACAAGAATGCGCGGACGCTCGCTGATCACTTCCATGCGGCCAGGCACTTTGACATTGCCCAGTCCACGCGTGACTTTATTTTCCGGGCAATCAAATCCGCGGCTCTTTAAAATGTCCACGGCGGAAAGCGCCAAACCACAATTGGAACTTTGGTGCTCGCCTGGAAGCGGCACTGGCAAATGTTCCAATCGACTGGTCTTGGTGTACAAGCACACGCGCGCGTGCGGGCCGAGATCCGGATCCGAGCAGAAGCGGCTGGAGAACTCAATGTCCTTGTTGACCACGCGCAGATCCGCTCCAACTTTACTGGCGACATCGCGGAATACCTTTTCCACATCGGCGGGTGGATCAAACACCAGAGCTGTTACGCCCTTCTTGAAAATACCGGCTTTTTCACGGGCAATGAGCGGCAATGTGTTGCCCAGCAACTTGCAGTGATCGAAGTCGATCGTGGTGATCACGCACACCTCCGGAGTGATCACGTTGGTGCTGTCAAGACGGCCACCCAAGCCCACTTCAATCACCGCGATGTCCACGGCCTCGTTGGCGAAATACTTCAAGCCAATCGCCGTCATCACCTCGAAGAAAGTCACTTGCTCCGTCAACTTCAATGTGGCTTTGGCAACCTTGCGTATCAAATCAACAAAATCATTTTTGCTGATGGGCTTGCCGTTCACAACAACGCGCTCACGCACGTCCACCAAATGCGGGCTCACAAACTCGCCAACTGTGTAGCCACATTCGCGCATCATGCTTGCGATCATGGCCACGGTGCTTCCCTTGCCCACGGTGCCCGCCACATGCACGGTCTTCACTTGATCTTGGGGATTGCCAAGTAGCGCGAGCAACTTGCGCATGCGATCCAATTTAAAAGCGTTGTCCGAGTATTGAACATTGCGAATCTTTTCGTAGTCGGTTCGATCATGCAACCAACGCAAGCACAATGGGTAGGTCGACAAATCTGGAAGTTTCGCCGCCTTCACATCGGGCTTGGCTTCAACCGTGGACTTCGCAGTTTTCAGGGCGGGTTTAACGGACTTTTTTGTGGTCGTGCGTGACATGGGATCGATAGTATGAAATTTAGGGTTGCAATTCAAATCGAAGTGCTTAAGACTATATTTCATAGATACTTATGTTAAAATCGCTCCAATCTAATTTGGCATCAATTTCACTCTAGTGACAGGGAGTGTCGCTTTGGCGTGGATTGCTCTAGCGCCATTCATGCTTTGGATAACGCCGACGCAATTCATTGCGCAACTGCGGATAGAGCGTCTTCCAAAATCCACCAAGGTCGCTTGTGACTTGCAGTGGCCGCATGTTGGGACCCAGAATTTCCAGAACGATTGGCGCGCGACCGCCGCCAACCGCGGGAGTGTTTTCAAGTCCGTACAACCATTGAATTTTTCCGGCCGCGCGCGGCGGCGCGCCAACTTCATATGTGATGGGAATGGGACGGCCACTTGGTACCGCAAGTGTGGTGGGCGCCATGCGCTCCACAAAGCGTTGATCCTCATAGGAAAGCGCGTCACGCACCGCGGCTAAGCAAGCGCGTGTTTGCAACTCGCTGGCGCGCACCGCTCCGCTGACAATCTCAAGCTGTATGCACTGCACATCGTGCGAGTCGTACGCAAGAAGATTTTTTTCTGGAAACCATTGGGCCACGCAACGAACGCGTTGGATCCACTGCGTGACCTCGTGATTCCACAGCGGCAACTCCAACACACCCTCTTGAATCTTGCAAACAAGAATCGAACCCGCTTGCGCCAAATCTTTGGGCGGACGACTGGTTGTGTTGAACACTATTTCGTCGAATGTTTTTTGCTCGGCTTCCTCAACGGCCCTCAGCGTGTCATTCCAGCGTGTCACATGCGTCGTGACAAATCGCTGTGGACAGGCTTTTTCAAGCCATTCTTGCTGAATTGGCGCGACCATGGAAAGCAACTGCGCGGTTGGATCGCCGGGGTTCTCGCGCGCTTGAAGCGCGATCATGAATCCCGCGTGCTCCACCACGGAGTCGCGGTCAATCAACGCTTTGCGGCGACCCGAGGCCAACACATGCGGGCGATGCGTATCGGGCTTCCACACAACATGATCCGCGTAGCCGGCCACAATTGACATGGTGATATTTTCCAGCGAGTCATCGGTGTCTGGCGCGTCGGGCAATCGCAACGCTTGGCGCGTGGCTTGCTCAAGTCGTTCGGCGGCGCGAGAGACTTCGCGAATCGCCTCGTCGGATACTTCGATCGAGCGCTGTAACTTGCGGGCTTGCCACGCGTCTAAAATTCTTTCTCGCACCAACATATCGCTGGGCTGATCCAGTTGTTGTAGTGCGTGCAACAACGCCGCCGCGGTGGCTCCGCGCACAATGTCGCGCTCGCAAAATATCGCGGCCCATCGCGCGGCGCGGCGCAGACATCCACGTTGCGCGGCCTCGGTCAACATGCGAGCCACCCTGGGCGGCGCGGGGATACGGCTCATTTGTTTGCCCCACTGCGTCAACGCGCCAGACTTGTCGATTGCATCAAGCGCCTGAAGATTGTCCACCGCGCGCTTGAGCGAGTCGGCGCCGGGGCTTTCAATCCACTTAAAATCACCGTGTTTTCCCGCCAAAGCCGCGGCCAGCATCACGGCCTCTGACAATTCACTGCGTTGAATTTCGGGCACATCAAATGCATCGCGCTTGGCGTGGTCCATTTCACTCCACAGACGAACGCAACAGCCAGCCTGCGTTCGACCCGCGCGACCCGCGCGTTGATCGGCGGCGGCGCGGCTGATGCGCTCGGGACGAAGCGTGTCAATGCCGCGCTTGGCGTCGTAACGATGAATGCGCGCGTAGCCCGAGTCCACCACGGCGCAAATACCTGGCACCGTGATTGAAGTCTGCGCAACATTTGTGCACACTACAATGCGGCGGCGCTTGGATAGATCAAGCGCGGCGTCTTGCTCTTGCGCTGGCATGGATCCATGCAGTCGACGCACGTCGATGTCGCTGTTGGCAACCAACCCTTGCAACGCGCGCGCGGTCGCGTCAATTTCGGCCGCGCCTGGCATGAACACAAGCACATCACCGTTCATGCGCCGCGCCAACTCCACGGCTTCTTGCGCCGCCAACTGCGGCATGTCCTTCCACGCTGGCTCGCGGCGATATTGAATATCAATTGGAAAGTTGCGGCCGCTCGCATGCACATGCTCCGCGGCAAGCGCGGTTGCGAGCGCGTTTGCATCCAACGTGGCGCTCATGACAATAAAGGCTAAATCAGCGCGTTTTGCCTGCAATTGCGCCACTGCAGAAATGGCCATGTCGGCCTGCAAAGAGCGCTCGTGAAATTCATCCACGATCACAACGCCCACGCCGCGCAATTGCGGATCCGCAAGCACCATGCGCAAAAATATTCCCTCGGTCACAAACCCAATTCGCGTGTTGGCGCTCCACGCGGATTCAAAGCGCGTACGAAAGCCAACTACGTCGCCCAACGTTGTTCCCATTTCGCTGGCCACGCGGCGCGCCACCAATCGCGCCGCCAATCGCCGTGGCTCCAACACAAGAATAGTTCCCTTCGCGCCCTGCTCCGCCAGAATCTGTGGCAACTGCGTGGTTTTTCCTGAGCCCGTTTCCGCGGTCACAATCAGGCGCCCATTTCGCGACAGCGCAACGATCAATTGCTCGCCCATCAATCGAATGGGAAGCGCCGCGATGTCGGATGTCATCGAGTCACAAGCCGAGTTCTCACATCATCCAAGAACTTGGTGATCTGTCCTTGTTCCTTCGGAGTGCTACTGCCCTCGATCTCGCCCTGCCAAAAATCCAAGAACCCATTGGCGCCGCGGTCGCTTAAATTTCCGCCGCCGGTCATGCGGCTTTGCCGCTCCTCATTGCGCTTGCCTTGCTCACGCATGGCGTCAAGACGATCGGAATCCGATTTGGGTTCCTCTTTTCCAGTGGTCACTTTTTCCATCTTGCGTTGCCACGAAATCACCCACTCATCTATGAACGCGCCGCGCTTGGATGGCGGCAACCCCATGTATTCTTTCGCGCCTTGGGCCAGCACATCCTTGGCAATCATCTTCACATTCTCTCGCAACTGATCGCGCGCGGGGCCGGCGACTCCAGCTAAAAATGCCGCCATTGCGGCGCTTTCGCCAGGTTTTAAACTGCGAAAGCGCTCAGCCAAATCCATCATGAAACGTATGCGCTCCTCAAGTGGAAGTTTGGAAAAATCTTTCATGGTGAGATAGCTCAGCGTGTTGTCGATGGGCGTGTCAAAGATGCTGGGCGGCGGACGCAAGCGCGCGGCATTCCACAGCAACACAACGCACGCCAATATCGCCACCAACAACGCGGCGCCAATTTTGGCCAAGCGCTTGCGATCTTGCAAAAACATTTCCACCTTATATGAAAGAGCGAAACTCATTCTTGTGGTTCTCCCGTGGCGTCATCGCTGGCTTCCTCATCTTCAATGGCCTCTCGAACCGAACCATCAACGTAGAGCGCGTTGCGCGGCGAACGTGTTCCAGGATGTCGATCAGCTGAATCCATAAGAAGCGGATAGTAACTCGCGCGCGGACCAGTTCCACCCGCGCGCTTGTCCACGCCGGAATAAAAAGTCTCAAGCAGTTGCCCCTCTAAATCCGTGCGCGCCTTGGCCTGGGCGCGCTCGTTTAGTTTCTGCAAAAACACCGTCTTTGTCACTTGAAATTGCACTTCGGGCGTGTAGCGCAGAAGACCGGGTATATACATGTAACTGGTTCCAGTCGCCAAACTTTCATCGTCCACATCGGCGGGGCAAAACCAAATCTCGCTGGCTTGATCCACATAGCCTTTCAACAATTGCGGCAAACCATTTTCGGGGCCGTTCAATCCAATCGCGGGCAACATGTTGGCCATTGGAATTCGATCACCATGCGCTTGTGAATAGGTGCGAATGGGCGTGTTCAGTTGGCGCAAATTGGAAATACATCCGGCGTTTTTCGCGCTGGCGCGCACCATGGAAATTGTCGGGAAGGCGATGCCCGTGAGCACGGTGATGATGCCAAGCACCACCAACAACTCGATCAATGTAAATCCGCGTCGACTCAATCTCATGCGCACATCATAGGCGCGCGGATCACTCCTTCAAATCATCCAACGACTCAAAGAGCGCCTCCACAAATCGATCGGCATTGAAAGGCTCAACGTCATCGGGGGTTTCTCCCACGCCAACAAGTTTCACTGGAACGCCTAATTCCTCGCGAATTTGCACCACGGAACCGCCGCGCGCCGTGCCATCAAGTTTGGATAGGAACACGCCGGTCACGCCAGCGGCCTCGCCGAAAGCCTTGGCTTGCGCGATGGCGCTTTGGCCGGTTGTTGCGTCAAGCACCAACAACGTTTCGTGCGGCGCGCCGGGAATTTTTTTGGCAAGCACCGCGCGAATTTTCACCAACTGGCGCATCAAGCCCTCTTGATTATGCAAGCGACCCGCGGTGTCCACCAACAACACGTCGGCCTTGCGCGCGATGGCCGCCTCGGCCGCGTCGAACACCACCGACGCTGGATCCGCGTTGGTGGAACCGCGCACCACATCAATGTCAAGGCGCTTGGCCCACACTTCCAATTGCGCCACGGCGCCAGCGCGGAACGTGTCGCCCGCCGCCAACAACACCGAGCGACCTTCATCTTTAAGCGCCTTCGCAATTTTCGCAACGCTGGTTGTTTTGCCGGAGCCATTCACGCCCACAACCAAAATCACCGTTGGTCCCGTGACCACTTTCGCCAATGACAAATCGCTTCCACGCAATCGGTCCTTCAATCGCTCTTTCAAAATTTCAACCGCGTCACTGCCGCGCTTGGCGGTTCCGCCACGAAACGCGCGGCGAACTTCGTCCACCACTTCGCGCGCAATGCGCACGCCCATGTCGCATGCCACCAACGTGCTTTCAATTCGATCGATCAAGTCCTCGTCCAAGTCCTTGCCTTTAAGAACTCCGCGAAGGCCACCACCCACGGCCGCGGCGGTTTTGGAAATGCCGCGGCGAAGCGCTTCCAACGCCGTGCGAAACATCAGCGCTTGCCTCCGCGATCTTTCCACCAACGATCCAGCACCGCGTTCACAAACGCGGGACTATGTTCACCGCCAAATTCACGCGCCAATTCAACGGCGGCGTCGATCACCGCCACTGGCGGCGCCATTTCATGCGTGATTTCATACACCGCGATGCGAATCACATTGCGATCCACCGCGGGTTGGCGATGGATGGGCCATTCAGGTGACAGTTGCGCGATGGCCGCGTCGGAAACATCGCGCTCGCTCCACGCCGCGCGCGCCAATTCAACGCCTTGCGCCAAACATGAATCACTTTCGGAACTTTGCGCGTCATCTCGAAAAGCGCCAACCAAACTTTCACCAGCGCCTCCAGTATTTTCGCCGCCCAAATCCATTTCAAACATTGCTTGCAACGCGCAACGACGCGCGTTGCGACGGTCCTTGGCCACGCTCATGATTTTTTCTCCACATCTTTAATTTGGCGAAGACGCGCGAGTTGGGCGTGCGTTCTCAACGCGGCGTTCATGGCGAACGCGCCGGCGTCGCCCTTGATTCCACCCGAGCGTACTTTAGCTTGGCTTAAACATTCAACCGTGAGCACCGCGAGCGCCACGGGCTTCGCATGCGCCACCGCGAGTTGCGTGAATTGCGCAAACGCAGAATTCACAATAAATTCGTCGTGGCGCGTCTCGCCACGCACCACGCAACCAATCACCACCACCGCGTCAATATCGCTTCGCCGCAACATCTGCGCCACCACCGGTGCCAAATCAAAAATCCCTTCAACGGTCGCGTCACGCAGATCAGCGGCAAGTCCCCCAGCTTTGTGAAACGCGGCCTCGGCGCCATCAAGCAACCGCTGATAAATTTCCTTGTGATAATCGGCGGCCACAATACCAATTCGCACGCCCAATGCGCTGACGGGGGAAATTACTTCTTCTTTGGATCGACGCATAGGTCGATGATGGTAGTGATCTTGAAGCACTCGCCGCAATCAGCCATTTCGTAGCATGGTTCCAATGCGAGTTTCATTGGTCCGAATTTTTGCCGCCCTGCAGTTGATGCGAATTCCACTCGCGGCCGGTGCCGCCGTGAACGTGATGTTCGCCACCCTGCTCGCGCGCTTTGACGGCGCAACGGCGCAACTTCCAATTTCCACATTGCCGTTGTGGCTAGCGCTGATGGCGGCCGGCGTGATTGGATCCGGACTATTTGGTTTCGCCGCGGGCATGAACGATTTGCTCGACGCGCGCCGCGATCAAACTTTCCAACGCAACCGTCCGCTCTCATCCGGACGGCTCACCACCGCGCAAGCAACACTGCTCACATTCACCGCCCTCATGGCCAGCATCATTGGCGCCGCTCTGTTTGGTGAAACCAGCATTGCGGTGGCGCTCTTCACGGCGTTTGGAATTGCTATGTGGAACACCATGGGCCGCTTTGTTCCCGCGGTTGGCTTGCTCATGCTTGGGTTGGCGCAAGCGGGAAGTTTTTTTATTCCGTGGATGGGACAATCATTCACGCTTCCAGCTTCGCTGATCTTGGTGCAGACCGTGGCCACTGGATCCCTACTGCACAAAGTTTTGGAGAAGCGCCCGCGCTTGGACCGCTCGTCCAC
Source organism: uncultured Planctomycetia bacterium (assembly GCA_937919205.1). Taxonomy (GTDB): domain Bacteria; phylum Planctomycetota; class Phycisphaerae; order Phycisphaerales; family SM1A02; genus SYAC01. Next base: position 7,588 of record CALFOZ010000035.1, on the reverse strand, counting down.
AATTCTTCTTTCCATTCTGTGCGCGTTGGCGGTGTCTGGTTTAACTTGGCTTTCCATTCGCCGTGGCGCAGACGAGTGGCCGAGTGGTGAATCATGGCTCGCGCTGGCGCCACTTGTGGCGATGGCGATCTTTGTGTGGCAATCCAACCGCGCGCTTGCCGCGAGCAATGTGAATGACACCGCTGACTCATTGCGCAGGGCCGCGGCCATATTTCCACCCATTGCCGCGGCGGCGTGGCTGTTCTCTATTTCACACATTCAATGGGGCATCATTTTTGCCATATTTGCCTTGCTTTTGTGGGGTCTTTCATGGCTGGCCCGGGAAGTGCACGACATGATCGGACAAGCCACGGCGTGGCGCGGATAAATCGTGAGGTGTCTTGCGCGCATGAAACAAAGAGGCGCGCGAAAAAATTTCCCTCCCTCGTGACGCCCATTTCAGCGGTAACATTCCTGCATTCATGGTCATTCGAGCGATCATTCTTTTGTTGGCCATCACCCAAGTAGCGCTTGCGCAACACGTCACAAATGTCGCAGTGACTGGAGATCGACTCAGCGGATTTGTTATTCCCATTGAGCCTGTGAAAAGTGATTTAGTGATTGATGGAACCCGCGCCTTCGCTTGGAAGGTGGACGACACGCGCCGGCTTGTTGTGCAGGGCGATGTGCGCGTGACAGTGGGCGCGTATTCATTCGCCACAAAAAAAGTCATTGTGTGGATCAATCGCATTCCGTCGGCGGCGGGATTGGTCACGCAGTGCGCCATGTATTTTCCGGAAGTGGGCGAGCCCAGTCGGCGCGCCGGACTTGGAGTGTCTGGCGATGACGTGTTGGTGACCTGCGCATTTCGCGGTAAAGTGAAATTAAATGTTCCACTGCTCGAGGACAAAGCGCCGCCGCCGCAAGAATTTGCCAATGGCGATGGACGTCTCAAGGCTTATCTGCAAACTTTGGCAAGTGGGCCGGCAAAACTTTTAACCCAACCCGAAGTGAATCAACCCAAGCTGGCCTCAAGGGACACTCCAATGATCGTGGGCGCGGCACTGCCCACGCCACCGGCGATGGTCGCGGGCAACACCAAGGTCGCGCTTGCGCAACGCGGATCACTGGCCATTTTTCAGCCCGGAGATTTAGTCACGTTCGCCGGTCGGGAAACTTCGATTGATGAAAAAACCGACACGATCATGGTGACAGGTAGCGCGCTGATTGATCTCACCGCCAATGATCCTCGAATGAAGACCGGCGAACTTCGCTTGTCGAGTGAACGAGCTGTTGTATTTCTAAATCCAGGATCGCTGGCAAAAATCAGCGAGGACTCGGGGCAATTGGATGTGAAATCCGTGCAGGGAATTTATTTGGAGGGCGATGTGATCGCCACCGACGGCAACTACATCATGCGCGGGCAACAGGTGTACTACGACGTCGGACTCAACCGCGCGGTGGCCGCGCAAGCCGTGCTACGCACCTATGTGCGCACCGGCATTCCGGTGTACGCGCGCGCCAATGAAATGCGCCAAATTTCCGCCGATCAATTCGAGGCCACCGACGCGCGCGTGAGCATCAGCGAATTTTTCACGCCGCACCTTTCCCTTGGCGCCGACAAAATCACCGTGACCAAAAATCCGGGCAAGGACGCGGGCACCACCATCGACGCGAGCCATGTCACATTCCGTTCTGGCACCACGCCCATTTTCTATTGGCCCTACATGCGCGGCACGCCGGAGAAAACTGTGTTGCCGGAAATTTCCGCGGGCTACAACGAGTTCCGCGGAACGACCATTGGTACACGTTGGGATTTGTGGGCGTTGCTTGGCTACGACCCGGTTCCAGGAATTCAAGCCAAACTTGTCAATGACATTTACACGCTCAACGGCGTTGGACTTGGCACAAGATTCAACGGTTTAGGCGGCAATTTCAACATGTATGGCTTCTACGACTTTGGCAATGAGGAGCAGGCCTCCACGGGTCAACTCTACACATCCACTTTGAAATACCGCGGACTGATCGACGGCGACTACACCTATCTCATTGACGAGCATTCGCTACTGCAAGGGTCCGTGGCTTGGACAAGCGACGGCGCATTTGTGAACACGTTTCGCCAAGACGACTTCATCAATCGTCTTGAATACGAAACCAAGGCGTTCATGAAATTGCAATCGGGCAACAGCGCGTTCACCATGTTGCTTAAAAATGATCTTGACGGCTATGTCATCAACAGTTGGATGCTGGCCAGCCGTCCCTACTCGGTCAACAAACTTCCAGAGGCCGCCTATCGCCGTTACGGCGATTCGTTCTTCACGGATCATTTGTCTTGGACGCAGGAATATTCCGCCAACGCCATGTCCATGCGCCTGCAAGATGGCACGCCTGGCACAAACGCCGTCACCAGAGCGGCCTTCAACGCGCCCAACGCAACTGGCACCGCGGCCAATCCCATCTTCAACGCCAACACGGATATCACCACCGCCTATCAAAACGCGGGCTACAACGAGGACATCTATGCGCGCGTCTACACGCGCCAAGAGTTGGCGTACCCAATTGATATTTCTCCCGCCAAGATCACGCCATTCATCAACGGCACCGCGATCGGGTACGCGCTGAATGATTTCACCAATTACTCCACCATCAATGGAACCAACGGACAGTCCGGCACCACGCGCGGTCTCATGGGCATTGGCGCGCGTAGTAGCGCGGAATTTTCCCAGTCATTTGATGGCGTGCAAAACTCAATCCTTGACGTGAATCGCTTGCGTTATGTGGTGCAACCCACTTCAACATTGTGGGCCGGCTACGACACCGCGGACAAAGGCGAGTACCCAATCTTTGATCAGAATGTTGAAGGAATTTCCGCGGCGCAAGTGGCGCAAATTGGCGCCAAACAGCGACTGCAAACGTATCGCGGCGGGCCAGGCGCGTGGACCAGCGTGGACTGGATCACGCTGGACGCGGGCGCTGTGGTGAACAATGGCGGCGCAAACTTTGGACGCACCAGCGCCACGGGCTTGGCCTACGCGCAAAGTCCCACTCCATCTTTTTATTCGTGGCGTCCAGAACTTTCACAGTGGGGTAGCCATCTGTACGGTAGTACTTCGTGGGCAGTGTCCAGCACATTCACCGCGTATGGTTCGGTGAAGTGGATGCTTGATGATGTTCCAACCTACACAACGGGTCCATTTCAAAATATGGCGCGCGGCTCGTTGGGCGTGCGCATGCAACACTCGCCCGACACTAGTTTCTTTATCGAGTACCGCAATATCAATAATTTTGATCCCACCAATAATTACATCAACGATGAGTTACTGCAACTTGGTGTGACGTACCAAATTTCAAAGTTGTACACCTTCACGCTCAGTCCACAGATTGATTTGGTGGAGCACAACTTGCGCGCGGCCAGCGCCACGCTCAGTCGAAGCTTTCCAGATTTTAATTTAAACGCGGGTGTGGGCTACGACTCGCTCACGGATGTCTACTCATTTGGAATTAGCCTTTCCATTCCAGCCATTGGCGCAAGCACGCCTGGGATTACCGGCAACAGCACCACCGGTCTCAGCCAATAAATGCCACGCGCCAGGATTGCGCGGGCGAATAATTTGCCCACGTTCGGCCGCAAAATATCAACTTAAATATGGACGCCGCGCGCGATCACTCCTCAAAGAGCGCGCCTGGAACTTCGATCAACTTCTCGCCAATGTGCGCGGCGCCCTCTGCGGTAAGCCTGCGCCCCTGACGCGTGCGCGATAAAAATCCACGGCGCAACAAATATGGCTCCACCATGTCTTCAAGCGTGCCCGCGTCATCGCCTAGTGTCGCGGCAAGCGCATCAAGGCCAACTGGTCCGCCGCGATATTGCCGGGCCAGCGTGGTTAAATATTTTCGATCAAGTTCATCCAGGCCCATGGCGTCAACGCCTTCAAGCTCCAGCGCGCCGTCCACGGATTTGTCATCCACCCTGCCGCCTGATTTCACCGCGGCCCAATCGCGCACACGCCGCAACAAACGCAGGGCCACGCGCGGAGTTCCGCGACTGCGACCGGCGATGCGAGTGAGCGTGCTGTCGGCCACTTTCATGCTTAACAAATCCGCGGCTCGCACCAGTATGCGCTCCAAATCACCATCGTCGTAAAAATCCAAATGGTGCGCAATGCCAAAGCGGCTTCGCAACGCCTGCGTAAGCAAGCCCGCGCGCGTGGTGGCGCCAATCAGCGTGAATGGTTTCAACGGTAGCGTGACAATGCGCGCGTGCATGCCGCTGTCCACCGTGAAGTCCACGCGGTATTCCTCCATCGCGGGATAAATATATTCCTCCACGCTGGCTGGCAAGCGGTGAATTTCATCTATGAACAACACGTCGCGCGGTTGCATGCGCGTGAGCGTGCCCACCAAATCGCCGGCCTTGGTGAGCGCGGGACCGCTTGTGACATAGGCGCGCGAGCCCATCTCCGCGGCGATGACATGCGCCAGCGTTGTCTTGCCCAACCCAGGTGGTCCATGTAGCAACACGTGATCAATGGGTTCGTCGCGCGTGCGCGATGCGTCCAGCGCGATTCGAATTCGCTCCACCAAAGCGGACTGTCCTATGTATTCATCAAGCGCGCGCGGGCGCAACGTGTGCGACTGCGGATCAAGTTGATCTTCGACCACTTCATCAGCGGAAACAATGCGCTCGCGGGCCATGAATTAAAATCGAACCTGCGGCACTGCGCGCGCAACTTCATTCTCTTCCTTGAAGAACGCGAGCACTTTGAAACCAAAAATTCCAGCCACAATATTGGATGGAAACACCGCGATCGCCTCGTTGTACGTCGCAACAGTTTGATTAAAGCCCTGGCGCTTCCCGCCAATTCTATTTTCCGTCTCCGCAAGTTCGCCCTGCAATTTCATGAATCCGCCGTCGGCTTTTAGATTTGGATACGCCTCGGCAACGGCCATCAATCGGCCCAGCGAACGTCCAAGCGCGCCCTCGGCCTCAACACGATCGGTGAGTGTGCGCGCTTGCGTGGCCGATGCGCGCGCCTGCATAACCGCGGTCAACGTTTCTTTTTCATGCGTGGCATACCCCTTGACCGTCTCCACCAAATTGGGAATCAAATCATGGCGGCGTCGCAGTTCAACATCGATGTCGGCGAAGGAACCCTCGGCCGCGATGCGGCGTCGCTGTAAACTGTTGTACATGGTGATCAAAGCGATCACCACCACAACCACAACAGCAACAAGAGTGAGAAGTGCAAATGGAATCAGATTCAACATGTTGAACAAGATACCCATTTATATGACTGTGAATTTCTCCGCGCCGCGCACGTCCTAATTCCAACTTAAGCCCTTGGGCCAGCGCGAAGTTCCCTGCGCATCCGCCGCGGCGACCAGGCCTTCAAGTCGAGCGATTTCATTGGCCACAAGTTGGGCGCGTTCCCATGGATTGCCGCAAGCCAACAAGTGGTAGCGCGCATTTTCGTCGCGCAACATGGCCGCGCCAACAAGTTCAATCACCGCGTACGTTGGCATGTCCTTTCGATCGGCCCACTCCGCCACTTTTTGCACGCTGGCCAACCTCTGCAACATTGGCCTGTGCAACAACTCCTGCAAAATCTTCCGCGCCGCTTTCATTTTGGGCGGCAAATGATTGGGCGGATCGATGGGTTGCAACATGGCCGTGCGATACGCGCGCGATTCACCTGGCTCTTGGATTTCTTTGATGCGCGCGCGGCACACTCCGTGCAGAACAATGTTGTGCCTGCCATCTTTCAGCCGCTCATGTTGCACGATTTGTCCAACACACACACCGCTGGCCGCAACTTGGGCGCGGCTCCGAGCGCGTCCATAAACTTCGCGCCCACAACCGCCATGGCGATCGGACCCGATGTCAATAAATTTCCGTCATGCACTTTGCGCAGTACGTCCTCCACCATCTGCCTGTAACGCGGCTCAAAAATATGCAGTCCTTGCACCGCGTGCGGCAAAAGCGAAACGCACGAAAGTGGAAAGAGTGGAATCGGTCGATTGAAATCGACCATGATGGTGTCGCTCATACAAAGCCAATGCTAGGAGCGCGAAACGGATTCGTCATCTCTATCTTGCGGAAAGTTTTTCCAAATGCTTCACCGCCGAACGCGCGCGATGTTGACGCGAAGAACGGAAAAGCATGAGCAAATCCTCCGAATCAACATTGCCCATAGAAGTTGTTCCAAGCAGATCGTCCGTTTGAGCCGGCACTCTTCCGTCGGACAACACAGTCAGCGCCAACCGTTCGCTCTGACTCGAGCCTTGGGAAAATCCCGCGGCGGAAAGCGGCGCATCGGCGATGATGTCGCCCCAAGGATCAATTTGCGGCGGCGAATCCACGCAATATCCACCAGCTCGATCACGCCAACGCTCGCCAAACGCCGCGATGCGATCCACCATGTCGCGCAGGCGCTCAATGCGGGGCAACACCCATGGCCGCGCCAACCATTTCGCGGCGCCGCTTTCAGCGCGGCGATTTTGCATCAGGGTTTCCAACGCATTCTGCGCGAATGCAAATCGATCAAAGCCCATCATGCGCACAAACTCGCTGGCGTTGGTGGCGTGCAAGTCAACCGTGACGACATCGGCGTCAATCGCCGCCAACTTTTCAAGCGCGTCAAGCGAAAGCAATTCACTGCGCACCGAAATCGCCAACGCTCCCGCTTTTCGAATCTGCTTCGCGAACTCAACAACATCTGGATGCACAAGCGGATCACCCGCTCCACCAAGGGTCACCACCACGTCGCGCGCCTCCGCCACGCGCGCAAGAATTCGATCCATCCGCTTGGGAGTCATGGTTGGCCTTTGCAATGTGCCGAAGCGATGTGGACTTGCTAAGCCGCAACCGCGGCGCCCCGTGTTCAATTCAATGGTGAGAAATTGCGGCACAAAAGTTGGCGGCGCGCTTGCATGTCTAGCAAGCGCCTCAAACTGCGCGTCCGCGGAAATTTCGGCGCCATGCAACAGCGGCTCAAGCGCTCTTCGAATGCGTTGAATGCAACGCGGCGTGTCCATGACCAAGCGCTCGGACACCGCGGCCACGAAGTCTGGAATATCAATGATTTCCCCGGCATTTCGATCATCCGCGCGTTCTTCAATCCACTGGCCAATACTGCGCGCGGCTCCACTGGCCAACAAGCGAACGCTCTCAATTGGCAGAAAGCACGCCCCAATTCCAGGCGCCGCCAACGAGCAAACAAATTTCAAATCACGCGCGCTCGCGCGCCAGCGTTCCATTAAACCGCGCACCCCCCACGATTCATCCACCGCCACCAAAGACCAATCAGCCCCGCACACCAACACCGCGTTGGCGTGGACATGTTCGCACGCCAACAGCGCGGCCTTGGCGGAAAAAACTTCGTCGAACACGCAAAGATTGGCGATGCCACCGCGAGAGCATGAATCACTCCACGCGCGCGCTGATTGAATGTCACGATGCCCGGGACCGAACGCCGAATCTGCGACATACACAATATGCAAATGCGAATTTGGCTCAAGTCCATCCAACGCCTCGCGGTGGTCCCAATGTTCCGGCGCCACCAAACACACATGTTCAATCTCCTGACTGAGCAACAGCCGATCAACAGTG
>CALFOZ010000034.1 GCA_937919205.1 uncultured Planctomycetia bacterium | reverse complement strand
ACCTCGTTCACATTCATGTTGGACTGCGTGCCCGAACCGGTCTGCCACACCTTCAACGGAAACTCGCCATCAAGTTTGCCGGCAGAAACTTCCTGCGCCGCTCCAACAATCAGCGCGCACAATTCATCCGAGAGCCCGCCAATCTCGTTGTTGGCCTGCGCGCATGCGGCCTTGAGCAAACCAAACGCGCGCACAATTGCAAGCGGCATGACATCGCCAAATGGAAAGTGGTGAATGGAGCGCTCGGTCTGCGCGCCCCAATAATGGTGGGCGGGAACTTCAATCGCGCCCATGGCGTCGGTCTCGGTGCGGGTGGCTATTTTTTTGTGACTTTTGTCGGTGTTTTTAGACATGTGTTGCTCTCCAAAAAATTTATACACAGAGTGTAATGCCCTGCGAAGTTCCCCGTGATCCGTGATATATTGCCACTTCACCTTTTTAGGAGATTGAGCCTTGCGACAGAATTTGATCCTTCTTTGCGGACTTCTAACTTGCTCCATGCTTTTGGGTTGCCCATCGCCCCAACAAGGCAGTTCTTATCCATTGGAAGCCGACAAAAAACTGCTTCCAGCGGATTGGTTGGCGCTTTCACCAGACGACAGCCACTTGAAATATTTAAGTCCAACAACTGTGGAATTGCTCTTCGACTTGAAGAATGAAATTGCCCAGTCGCGCAACACGCCAGCGGGCGGCAAGCCGCCAATGAGCGAGGCTCTGATTACCCAACGCAGTCGCGAAATGAACACCCTGTGCAACAATGAGATGTTGACCAGCAGTGAAATTTTGGCGAAGTCAATGTCGCCAGAGATGTACAGCACGACCAAATCCAATCCAGAGTTGTACTTGCAAAACAACGCCAATGAGCAACAGAATATGCGCGGCGTGGTTGATGATTGGAATCGTTGGTGGCTCATTGACGAGCCAAGTCCGCTGAGCCCGTATCCAATTGTGAATCCATAATTTGAATTGTTGATCCACGCCGGATCCTTCAAGCGCCATTCAAACGCTCCGAATTACATCGGGGCGTTTTTTATGTGGCGGTCATTCACGCCGCGCCGCTTTGCCGCTTCCTTCGATTCCGTTCTATGCTCGCGCCATGATAATCCTCTGGACAACACTGCTGTTGATTGGCTCAAACCTGTTCATGACCTACGCGTGGTACGGCCACTTGCGGGACTTCAAGGACAAGCCGCTTTGGTTTGTGATCATTCTCAGTTGGATGGTGGCGCTCTTTGAATATTGCCTACAAGTTCCAGCCAATCGAATTGGTTTTCAACAGGCCGGCTTGTCACTGCAACAATTGAAGGTACTGCAAGAAATTCTCACCATGAGCGTGTTCGCGGTCTTCGCGGTGGTGTACATGAAGGAACGCCTCTCGATCAATTTCGTGTACGCATCGCTGTGCATGGTGGCGGCGGCATGGTTCATGTTCACCGACATCAAACATCCGGCATGACCAACGTTCCCGCCTATCTAAAATCCGCGTCGCTGTTCTTTGACTTTGACAGCACCATTGTCAGCGGCGAAGCGATTGATGAGTTGGCGCAGATCGCGCTGGCAAACGCGCCGGACCGCGCCGCGCGCGTGGCAACCATTCACGCCATCACCAACGCCGGCATGGAGGGCTCCATGGCGATCGATGAAAGTTTGCGCCAGCGATTGGACATGCTTGAGATTCGCGCGCACATGTTGGCGCCGTTGGTGGCGCGACTGCATGAACAAATCAGTCCGTCGCTGCTTCGCCACGGCGCGCTGTTGAAAAATATGCGCGACCAAATTTGGATTATTTCCAGTGGCTTTCACGAGTGGATTGATCCAGTGGTGTCGGCGCTTGGATTGCGCGTGGACCATGTGAACGCCAATCGATTGCTGGCCAACGCGCAAGGAATTCTGCGCCTTGATCCAACTTCGCACTGCGCCACTGTTGGCTCCAAGGCGCGCGCGGCCGCAGTGCTTTGTTGCGCGCCGCCGCGCATCATGATTGGCGACGGCATGACCGACTTTGAAGTTCGCAGAGACGGCGCATGCGACTATTTCGCGGCGTGGACGGAAAGCGTTGTTCGCCCCGCTGTGGTGGCCAACGCCGATATTGTGGCGCCACACTTTGAGGGACTGCTTTCTGCGCTTGCGGAATGTCTGACCTAAATTTTGAATCCTTGCACCACGCTTACTGAAAATATTTATTTTAAGATTGCCCGCAAACCAGGTGCGTGCGCCGCTTCTTGGACACTAGACTTCGTTCTGCATGCATCCAGAGATGAACGACAACATAAATGGTAATTCGAATTTAAATTCGAATGACCAGTTGTCACATCACGGCGATCCAACTGCGGGTCCAACAATTGAACAAGACGAGCAACCAACCCAAGCCGCCGCGGATTTGGCCGCTGAGTTGCAAACGCTTGATCCAGAAACTGCCGCCGACAGTTTGGAGCAATCTTCCGACGCAGTGGCGGCTGAAGCTGTGGCCATTCTTGAAGAGGGCGAGGTTCAGCCCATTCTTGAAGCCATGGACGCGGATCGACGCGCCGCGTTGGAGCGATCGGTTTCGCCGGCACTTGCGCGTCAATGGAAGATCAACACCGAGTTTGATGAGGACACGGTTGGGCGAAGCATGGAGCCGCCGATTGGTTTCTTTGCAAAGACACAAACTGTTGGCGAAACTGTGGAGCTTCTGCGCGAACTTGTGAAGACCGAGCCCGTGACCTACTGCTATGTGGTTGACAACGCGCGCCATCTGACTGGCGTGCTGATGATGCGCGATCTTTTATTTTCCGAAGACAAGGCCACGCTTGAGTCCATCATGATTCCAAAGGTGTTCGCACTGCGCGCTGAAATGTCCATCGCCCAAGCCATTCAATCCGTGGCCTCGCGCCAATTCTTCGCCTACCCAGTGTGCGACGCCGCCAATCATTTTGTTGGACTTATTCGTGGACAACGATTGCTGGAGCAACAAGCGTTTGATTTAAGCGCGCAAGTTGGAGCAATGGTGGGCGTTGAAAAAGAAGAGCGACTGGCCACGCCATGGTGGCGCAGTTTGCTGTTTCGCCATCCATGGTTGCAGTTGAATTTGCTTACCGCATTCTTGGCGGCGGCCGTGGTTGGAATGTTTGAACACACGCTCACCAAAATTGTTTTGCTGGCGGCTTTTTTGCCGGTGCTTGCGGGACAATCTGGCAACACAGGTTGCCAGGCGCTTGCGGTGACTTTGCGCGGAATGACGCTGAATGAACTGAAGCGCGGGCAAACGCGCTACGCGGTAATAAAAGAAATGGTGGTTGGTTTTTGCAACGGCGCGTTGGTTGGAGTGTCCGCGGCTGTCGGCATGTACATATTCGCAACCATCCAACACAATGATCGCCCAGTCGAACTTGCCTTGGTCACTTGGCTTGCCATGGTTGTGTCGTGCGTGGTCAGCGGCATGTGCGGAGTGCTTGTGCCCACAACTCTCAAGCGATTGGGGGCCGATCCCGCAACGGCGTCAAGTATTTTTCTTACCACCGCCACGGATGTGGTGAGCATGGGCGTATTTCTTGCGCTGGCTACTTGGTTACTGCTGTAAAAATTTGGCGCGTGCTGTATCGTGCGCACATGCTTGTTCTTGAAGGCCTTGTGAAAAACTTTGGCGCGCTTCGGGCCGTTGATGGTCTTTCACTGCGGGTGAATCGCGGAGAAATATTTGGCCTGCTTGGCCCCAATGGCGCGGGCAAAAGCACCACCATTTCTATGGCGATTGGATTGATCACTCCCGACGCGGGTAGCGTGACCTATCAGGGATTGGGTTCGCCTACTCACCACATGGTGCGCAAAAATGTGGGCGTGGCGCCGCAAACTCTGGCCATTTATCAGGAACTGACCGGCGAGGAAAATGTTTTGTTCTTCGCGCGCTTGCAAGGCGTAAACAATCCACGCGTCGCCGCGCGCGAGGCGCTTGAAAGAGTTGGCTTAACGCCACGCGCCAATGATCGCGCAGGAACATATTCCGGAGGCATGCAACGGCGCCTAAATTTGGCCGCGGCATTTTTTCACAAGCCCCCGCTGTTACTGCTGGATGAGCCCACCGCGGGCGTTGATCCGCAAAGTCGCACCAATATTCTTGAACTTGTGCGCGAGCTTGCCAATGAGGGTGCGGCCATTCTGTACACCACGCATTACATGGAAGAGGCGCAGAAAATTTGCGACCGAGTTGGAATTATGGATGAAGGAAAAGTCCTTGTGACCGGCAGTGTTGAAGAATTGCTAGCCAAGCACGGCAAAGAAACGCTTGTCATGATTGAACGTCCTGGCGGCGAGACGCGCATTTCCACCAACGATCCACTGCGCGAAGTAACCTCCGCGCTTGAAGCTGGCGATGTCACCGGCCTGCGCGTGGAGCGCGCCGATCTTGAAACCGTTTTCCTGTCGCTGACCGGCAAAAGGTTGCGAGACTAATGCGCGTCATTCTTACGATTGCCGCCAAAGACCTGCGCCTTTTAATGCGCGACCGCACCAATGCTTTCTTTGTGATTGTTTTCCCGCTGGCCATCGCCATTTTCTTTGGAAGTATTTTTGGCGGCAGTGGCCGCAGTATTCCCATAGCCGTGGTTGTTGAAAGCGCCGGTCCAGCCGCCACTGACTTTGCCAATGCGCTTGAAAAAGATTCGACCCTGAGCGTGCGAATACTTCCCAGCCGCGACGAAGCTGACACAAGCGTGCGTCTTGGCCGCGTGGCCGCGTGCGTGATTATTCCAAAGACATTCGACGCCGACCTGGAGAAAGCCATGGCCGGCGGCCGCGCGATCGTGGAAGTTCATTGCGATCCCGCGCGCCAGGCCGAAAGCGGTCTTGTTGTTGGAAAATTAAATGAGCACGCCATGCGCGCCATTGTTCGCATGTTCACCAATCCAAAAATCAACAGCACGATGTTGGCGCAAAGCAAGTTGGCGCTAGCGCTCAATCCAAACATGACAAGTCAGCAACGCGAGCGCGTCAGCGATGTGCTGGAATCCGTGCAGGAACTTTTCAAGCAACAGAATCGCGAAGCCGCCGCGGTGGAAACTTCTAAGACAATTGCTGGCTCGGTGAATGGCGACTCCACAACCAACACGATGAAGGCAAATACAAACGCAAGTACAAAGTCCGCAAGCAACAACACCGAAAATGGAAATGTTCCCGTATCAACTCCACCCTCCGCAACATCACCTGATCCATTCTTGACATTGCCAATTCAAATTCAAAGCACTACGCTAGCGAGTAATTCCACCGAGCCACCAAGCACATATGCCGTGACATTTCCACAAGGACTTGCGTGGGGATTTGTGGGATGCATTGGCGCGTTCGGCGCGGGCATGGCCGAGGAACGCCGCCGCGGAACATTCATGCGGTTGCTACTTGCGCCTTGCACCATCTTCAACGTGCTGGCTGGAAAAAGTCTGGCGTGCTTCACCGCATGCGTAACCATGAGCGTATTCATGTTGCTTGTCGCCACGTTTGGCTTTCATGTATCCGTACAAAATTTGCCAATGCTTGCGCTAGCCATTGCCACATGCAGTTTCGCGTTCAGCGGTTTCACCATGGCGCTTTCCGGTCTATTTAAAAACAACGAAGGCTCCGCACGTAGCGCTGGCAACGCCATTGTGTTGGTGCTGGTCATGATCGGTGGCGGCACAATTCCGCTTGCATTCATGCCGCCATTTCTTCGCGCGGCAAGTCAAGCAAGTCCCTTCTCGTGGGCCATTCTTGCCATTGAAGGCGCTGTCTGGCGCGGCTTTGCGTTCACCGAAATGCTTGCGCCACTTGGCATTTTATTATTCATTGGCGCGCTTGGACTAGTGCTGGGAAAGATTTTTATACAAAAACGCGCGCGCGCATAAGTTGGCGCGTGTCTTTTCAATCACATGCGCAATCATGCTGAGTAAAATGCGTCATACTGCTTCATATGCCAGAACTCTTGGATTCCCCCAGCATCATGGATCGCAGTCTGCAATTTCATGTGTGGCTACCGCAAATCACGTTGTGGGTGGGAATGGTTCTGCTGGTTGCGGTCATGTTCAATCGTTATGGAACAAAATTGGGTTTGCCCAGCGGCCTTCTCTTTCTAGCACTGGGAATGATTTGCGGCGAGGACGGCCCACTGCAAATTGATTTCTTTGATTTCGATCTGACCTATGGCGTTGGAATGATCTGCCTGATCTTAATTCTTTTTTACGCGGGCCTTGGAATAAAAATGACGCACATGCGCGGAGCCTGGACGCCTTCGATTGCGTTGGCCACCGTGGGCGTGATCATGATCTCCGCGCTCATTGCGGTCTTTGTGAAATGGTGGAATCCAAACACAACTTGGACCGAGGCACTGTTGATTGGCAGTGTGCTTGGAAGCACTGATGCGGCCGCGGTATTTGCCGCGCTTGTGGGAGTTGGCTTCAAGGGCCGCGTGCGCCAAATTGTGGAACTTGAAAGCGGCTTGAACGATCCCATGGCTTTCATACTTGTGTTCGCGCTCACATCCATTGTCATGGGCAAGGAAATGTCCAGCGTGGAAATTGGCGTTGATGTGTTGAAACAATTCATCATTGGTGGCGCCGCGGGATTGCTGATGGGTTGGCTCACCATGAAATCGTTCACGCTTCTGCCTAGCCAGGAAACTGGTCTTTATCCAATCCGCAGTGTGGCCTGCGCGCTTGCAAGCTATGGAGTGGCGAGCATTTTTGGTGGCAGTGGTCTTGTCAGCGTGTTTCTGTGCGCAATTTACTTGGGAAATTCCGCACTGCCATTGCGCGCCACCATCGTGCGCGTGCATGACTCGTTGGCATGGGGTGGACAAATCACCATGTTCTTTTTTCTTGGGTTGTTGTGCACGCCGCATCGACTCATAGAGCCGCAGATTTTACTGGGCGGTTCCATGGTGGCGCTGTGGCTTGCGTTTGTTGCCAGACCAGTTGCGGTGGCGGTGATTTTTTTGCCTTTGCGAATTCCATGGCGCGAAACCGTGTGCGTGGCGTGGTTGGGCTTGCGGGGCGCGGTGCCAATTATTCTTTCCACCATTCCACTTTTGTTTCTTGGCAATCCAGACATTGCGCCGCGCGCGCAACGCTTGTTTGATCTTGTGCTGATCTGCGTGGTTGTGGGATGCATCATTCCCGGATCAATTATTAAAGTGATTCCGCGCAGGCTTGGCATGCTCACGCCAAAAACATTGGCTCAAGAAGAGGCGGAATCCGAAGCCTGATTCTTGCTGGATTCACTGGTGGCATTTACGGCAAGCGGGTCCTGAATTGGTTTCACCTCATCGATCAAGCGATCCAATTTTCGCAACGCGGGCAAGCACCATGCGATCACGCCAGTCACGGCAAGCGTTCCAATTCCGCCACTGATCACGCTCCATACGGGACCAATCCACGCCGCCACA
>CALFOZ010000033.1 GCA_937919205.1 uncultured Planctomycetia bacterium | reverse complement strand
GGTGGCGGGAAGATCGCTAAATTTATCTATTAACACAATTGAAATTCAATAACTTAAGTAATTGTGCATGAAGTACTTATGTAAAGCCCTGCAAATATGATTTCAACCGCAACTTGGCTACGCTATGCCCATGAACATTCTGTCAATAGATATCGGCGGTACGCATGTCAAGATTCGTGTGCCAAATGATCCAGAGAAGCGGCAGTTTGACAGTGGTCCAACGCTCACGCCGCGCATGATGGTGGACGGCGTGAAGAAATTGTGCGTGGGATGGAAGTTTGACGGAGTGTCCATGGGAATCCCCGCGCCCATTCAAAACAATCGCCCACTGCATGACCCCGCCAATCTTGGCAAGGGTTGGACGGACTTTGATTACGACACAGACTTTGGCGTGCCCGTGAAAATTCTCAACGACGCCGCCATGCAAGCGGTGGGCAGTTACAAAAGTGGAAAGATGTTGTTTCTTGGTTTGGGCACTGGCCTGGGTTCGTGCTTTATTGTTGGCAACCAGATTTTGCCCTTGGAGTTGGCGCATCTTCCATATAAGAATGACAAGTCGTTTGAGGATTATGTTGGCCTGCGCGGCTTGGAGCGCCTTGGCAAAAAGAAGTGGCGCAAGTCCGTTGCCGAAGTGATTGAAATTCTCACCGCCGCGTTGATTCCGGATGAGGTGGTTCTTGGCGGCGGCAACGCGGCCAACTTAAAGGAGCTTCCCGTGGGTTGCCGCTTGGGTGACAACGCCAACGCATTTGAAGGCGGCTTCCGTGTGTGGGAAAAAGCCTGGGAAAATGCGGTGCCTGTGTATCACGACGCCACGGCGCCCGCGAAAAGTTGATCACAAATTTAGTTGTGCCAAACAAGTCCGCCCATGGGCGCACAATTTCTTCGGCTACTGGCAACGCAAATCACCGCGCCGATCAGAATCATGAGCATGCTGAGCAACATGGGAAGCGTGACTGGACCAATCATGAACACGCCGGGATCTATTTCGCGCAATTGTTCTGTGGCAAGTCGAAGCGCTCCGTAGCCCAGCACAAACCAGCCTGTGATTACGCCGGGCTTGCGCGGCTTTAGCCACACAATTGAAAGTAGCGCGAACAGTACAACTCCGTCACTGATGGCTTGCAGAAAATTATTTGGGTAGTACGCGGTCAAGTACTGCGCCACCTTTGCGCGCACCACAACATCGCCGCCGTAGCATGCGGCGTACAACATTTGCGCGGTGTCGCCGCGCTCAATCGCGCCCGCAACTGGAATGGGTGAAATTTGCATGCCCGCCGCAACGGTTTCGCTTGACATTGGCACCAATGGCTTGAGCAATACCAAAGTTGAGTCGCTGATCACGCCGGGGCGCAGTAATTCTTCCGGATACTTCACGCTCCACCACGGGCTGTCCACTTGCATTGCGACCGGCAATGGTTTTCCCCACAATTCGCCGTTAATCCAGTTGGCGTAGCGACCCAAGCCCAGGCCGATACAGCAAGCCCACGCCGCCAAATCCGCCACGTGCGCGAACAACATTCCGTTGCGTTTGCACCACCACAGCACGGCAAGCACCACGCCAATGATTCCGCCGTGGCTGGACATTCCGCCTTTGTGAATGAACAGCAATCCCCAAAATGGAAACTCGCTGGTGAACGTGTACAGCAGTGCGTGGTCGTAGAACACAACGTGGCCAACGCGTCCGCCAACAATCACGCCCATCACGGCCCACGTGAGAAAATCTCCCACTTGTGTTTTTGTCATGGGCGAGCGGTGGGTTGCGGCCATCCATCGCATCAGTAGCCACGCTACGAAAAATCCGCCGGCGTAGGCGAGTCCGTACCAGCGAATACCAAAGTTGCCGCCGAAGCGCAGAGCGAACGGCGTGCTGGTGTGCAACAAACTTTCTGCGAGCAGGTGAGTCATGCTGATCGCAATTTATTTCACCCACACTGCGGGCACATTTCCATGCGTGGCAATTATACGACTGCGGATTCCGCCGCGGCCTTTCCAGTCGGTGATGATTTGCATCCAGCGCGGACTCATGGCGCTGGCCAAGTCGTCGCGAAGGCGGTTGGTCACGGCCTCGTAGAAAATGCCGTCGTTGCGGAAACTTTGGTAATACATCTTCAAGCTTTTTAATTCCACGCACACGGCGGCAGGCTCGTAGCGCAGGGTGACATTTCCAAAGTCGGGGTGGCCGGTCTTGGGGCACACGCTGGTGAACTCCTCACTGATGTGCTCAATCACAAATGGCGTGTCGCTGGGCGAGTCAAAGAATTCAAGGCATTCTGGTTTGGGCATTTCAAAATCGTAGCGGGAACAGGCGCGCGCCGTGACAGCGCTAAGCACGCGCTTGAATTTGTTTTCTTACCGAGCTTTCAACATCAAATGCGCGCTTCAATTTTTTCATGGCGCAATTTTCACACCAATCGCACGCATTGACGCGCTGTTGTATGCAAACTACTCGCTTGCGAGAACTTTACGGCGCGATTGTCACGATCGAATTTGGTTCGGTGAGCAACTCGTACACCACCTCGACATCTTGGGGCAACATGCGCACGCAACCCATGCTCGCTTGCTTGCCAATTGACGCGATGTCGGTGGTGCCGTGAATGCCGTATCCCTCGAAGTCTTTATTGTGCGGCTCGATTCCCTTGAGACCAATCCAGCGCTCACCGATTGGATTCGCCGGATCATTGCTTTGAAAATGTTGGCCCGTGCGGGGATTGCGCCACTCTGGATCGATCAGTTTACTGCGCGGACGAATCGCAAACGCACCAGTGGGAGTGCTGTTGAATTCACCAAGCGAAATTGGATAGCTCGCCACCATCACTCGATCGGGACCGTCACCCTCAAATATATTCAGGCGAAACTCGCTCTTGTGCACTTCGCCATGAAATGAACCGGTTGGAGTTTTTAAAACTTGACCAATGCGAATTGAGCGTTCATTGCTGAGATGATTAATGCGCTGAAGAAATCTCCACTCGCAATCCAAGTGTTGCGCCTTGCGGATGTTTGAAAGCGAATCGCCTTCTTTCACGGTGTATTGCTTTGCATACGGATCATTCGCCAACACGCGCTCACTGAATGTAAGAACGGCGTTCAACTTGTTGATGGCTTCATATGCGCGCAAACGATCCGCGGTCGACGTGGCGGAGCCGTCGAGAAGCCGAGTGAGCGTGTCGCGGGCAGCCACGGGATCGGTGTCCGCCAGTGTTAAAGCGGCTTGCAGCGCCGAATTTGCCGAGGCAATTTCTTCTGGCGTGCTGATGTGCTCATTGGTTGCTGTTGCGCTTTGTTGGGCTGTTTGTTGAGCGCTCTGTTGGGCGCCGTTCACGCTTTGTTTTTGATTTGCATTTGCTTCACCAATGACCGTCTTGGTTGCTTTAGGCGCTATTTTTGGTGTTGCCGAATCAGCTTCGATTGTGACGGCAGGAATTTCCATCAAGGAATTTCCTTGGGACACGTCTACTTTTTCCGCCACATCATCGGTGCGAATTTCGTTGGCGGGTACTTCAGAACTTGTTCCAAAAAATCGCCATCCAACCCAGCCAAACACAATCACCAAACCGAGGAGTGCGAACAACTTCCAACCACGTCGGCGAATTTTTCTGCTGTCACTAGACATCATGCGTCGACCATCAGAACGAATACTTTGACTTGAAAGAACCATGAGTGAATCCTTGAGTTTGAAAAAGATTTAAATCATTGATTTAAATCACTGGTTGAAGCGAAGTGTAAATGCATTTGAGAATGCAATTAAGAATGCAAGAGTAAGGATATATCGGCAGTTTGCACGGGCAAACCGCAACATCCGGCAAATTCAGTGGCGGCAAATTTGCGCCAATCACGAAACTGATCGCGCGGTGGCTTTCGCAACTTGGCTGGCATCAATGACCAGTCTTATTGCGTGAAGATTCAGTGACCTCGCCCGCGTCGCTGACCAACCACTTGATACGGCAATCGTGCGGCTCCATAGGCACGCTTTGCACAATTCGCCGCGCGTCGGTCACGCCAACTGTTTGCGCGCCCGCGCCAATTCTGGCTAAAAACCGATCGTAATAACCGCCGCCGCGTCCAAGGCGCCCGCCTTCTTTGTCAAAGGCAATGCCAGGCACCAACACCACATCAATCGTGTCCGCGTCGATTGGCGTCCATGCGCTGGGAATTTTCACGCCCATTAAATCCACCGTGAAATGTTCATCACTGAGCGAGGTCACCACGCCCACACGTATCGCGTTGCCATCCACAATTGGAAACGCAATCTTTGCGCCGCGCTCAAATGCTTGGCGCAATGCGGGCAAAATATCGGGCTCACTGCCAAGGGCCATAAACCCCAAGATCACGCCGGCTTTGTTCCACTGTGGCCACTGGAGCAAATGTTGGCAAATGCACGCCGAGGCGGCGGAATTTGGCGTAATTCCCTTGAGTTGTCGGCGAAGATTGGATTTCAGTTCTGGATTCATATTATTTCTTCAGTCGCGCGCACTTTGTGTCGACAAGTTTATGGTGGTAAAGAACCCGCTCATGCTGTTACTCTTGCTTTTCGGCATTTGGTTTGTGAGCGGCGCAATTATCTTTTTGGAGATTTCATCATGTGTGGCATTGTTGCATATATCGGTAAACGACACGCCTTGCCAATTTTAATCGAGGGCTTGAAGCGCCTTGAGTACCGCGGCTACGACTCCGCGGGCGTGGCCATTTTGAATGGCAAGATGGAGATCGCCAAGAGCATTGGCCGCGTGCGCAAGTTGGAGGAATTGGTTGAGAAGACCGGCGGATTTCAGGGCACCATCGGAATTGCGCATACGCGTTGGGCCACTCACGGCGGCGTCACCGATCGCAACGCGCATCCGCACTGCGATGACAAAAAACTTGGCCACAACATTGCCATTATTCACAACGGCATCATTGAAAATTATTCCAGTCTGAAAAAATACTTGGAGGAGAAGGGCCACACCTTTGAGAGCGAGACCGACACCGAAGTGTTGGCGCATTTAATTGGCGAGTTGTACAAGGGTGACTTGGAGAAGGCCGTTCAGGCGGCGCTTCGTGAAGTAACCGGCGCGTACGCCATTGCCGCAATTTGCAAGAGCGAACCCGATGTGTTGGTGGTGGCGCGCAAGGGCAGTCCGCTGATGGTTGGCGTTGGAAAAGATGAATACATTGTGGCCAGCGATTCAAGCGCGATTGTTGCGCACACCACGCAGGCGTTCACGCTTGCGGATTACACCGTTGCCAAACTTACGCGCGATAGTTTCCGCACTTCGACCGTTGATGACGTTCCGGTTGACGCGCAAGTGAAGGAACTTGAATTTGATCTGGCTGAAATTGAGCTGGGTGATTTTGAGCACTTCATGCTGAAGGAAATTTACGAGCAACCCGGCGCGTTGCGCACTTGCTTGAAAGGCCGCGTTGACACACGCAGTGGGCAAATTGTGCTTGGCGGCGTGTTGCAACACGCCAAAATGTTGGCCACCGCGCGTAGTGTCACGTTTGTGGGTCAGGGCACCGCGTTGCACGCGTGCATGATCGCTTCGTACTTGATGGAGGAGCTTGGCAAGGTCAATGCGGATTGGGATTACGCCAGTGAATTCCGCTACCGCAATCCAATTGTTGAAGAGGGCACCGTTGTTGTGGCGATCAGCCAGTCTGGCGAGACCGCCGACACGCTGGCCGCACTGCAAGAAGCTAAGCAACGCGGCGCATTCTCGCTGGGCGTTGTGAATGTGGTGGGTTCAACCATTAGCCGCGAGACGGATGCCGGCGTGTATCTACGCGTCGGTCCCGAAATTGGCGTGGCCAGCACCAAGGCGTTTGTTGGTCAAGTGATGGTGGCCACAATGCTCGCGCTGTTTGTGGGTCGACGCCGTTATCTCAGCAATGATTTTGTGTCGTCGTTCTTGAAAAGCTTGGAGCAAATTCCAGACGCCATTGAGCGCACATTAAAGTTGAGCGATAAGGTGAAAGCCTCCGTTGCCAAATACATTGACCGCGAGAATTGGTTGTTCCTGGGTCGCGGTTTAAATTGGCCAGTTGCGCTTGAGGGCGCGTTGAAGTTGAAGGAACTTTCCTACATTCACGCCGAGGGAATGCCCGCCGCGGAAATGAAGCACGGACCCATCGCGCTAATTGACAACGGCATGCCGTGCGTGTTCATCGCCACCAAGAACAGCCAATATGAAAAAGTGCTGTCCAACATTCAAGAAGTTCGAAGCCGCGGCGGCCATGTGATCGCCATTGCCACAGAAGGCGATGAGCACATTGCAACCATGGCCGAGGAAGTGTTCTATGTGCCCGACGTACCCGAGCTTTTGCAACCGTTAGTGACCGTGATTCCGTTGCAACTATTGGCGTACCACGCCGCGGTACTGCGCGGAAAAGATGTTGATAAGCCGCGCAATCTTGCTAAAAGCGTCACCGTGGAGTGAATCTGCCGCAGGATTATTTTCAACAGGCGCTGGCGCTCCATCAAGCGGGTCAATTGGCGCAAGCGCAGTCCATGTATCAACAGATACTTGCGGCACAACCAAATCATTTTGCCGCACTTCACATGCTTGGCGTGATCGCCTCGCAAACTAATAATTTTCAGCGCGCGGTGGATTTAATTGGACAAGCAATTCAGATTCAACCCGGCAATCCAACTTTTTATTTCAACCGCGCCCACGCACTGAAGGAGCTTTCGCAATTTCAAGCGGCGCGCGCTAGTTATGAAAAAGCCATCGTCTTGAAGCCCGACTATGTGGTGGCGCATCACGCCCGCGCTGTTTTACTTGCGGACATGGATCAGCACCAGGCGGCGCTAGAGGGTTTTGACAAGGCCATTGCGCTGGCGCCAAACGACGCGTTCATTCTGAATAATCGTGGCAACACGTTGCAGAAGCTGAAGCAATTTGAACTTGCGGCGGATTCTTATCAGCGGGCCATCAACATCATGCCAAATTTTGCGCAGGCCTTCAATAACCTGGGTAATACTCTGCATGAACTTGGTCAACTCGACGCGGCGGTGGCCATGTATGACAAGGCTGTTTCCATAGATCCCGAGTTTGATGATGCGCAGTGGAACAAGTCGTACACATTGCTCACGCGTGGCGATTTTGCCAATGGGTTGCCCCTGCACGAAAAGCGCTGGAAAAGCAGTGCGTATCAAGCATTGCAAAGAAATTTCACTCAGCCATTGTGGTTGGGCGGCCAATCACTTGCGAACAAAACAACATTGCTTCACAGCGAGCAGGGATTGGGTGACACGATTCAATTTTGCCGCTACGCAAAGATGGTGGCGGCTTTGGGCGCGCGCGTGATCCTGGAAGTGCCGCACACTTTGGTTGGGTTGCTCAAGACAATTGATGGCGTGAATGAGTTGGTGGCGCGGGGAAGCGTATTGCCGCCGTTTGATTACCACTGTCCATTGCTAAGTTTGCCGTTGGCGTTTCAAACCGATTTCGCCACCATTCCATCGGGCCAGCGTTACGTATCCGCCGATCCAAGCAAAGTGGAGCAATGGAAATTAAAACTAGGCGCTAAGACACAACCCCGCGTGGGCGTGGTCTGGTGCAGTACTTCAAAATTTCCAGGCGACGCCATGCGAAGTCTTCGCTTACAGGATTTCGCGCGTGCGCTTGCCGATAGTGGATGCGAATATATTTGTCTGCAAAAAGAGATCAATGCCGCGGACAAAAAAACCCTTAAATCACTGGGAAATATTCGTTTTTTTGGCGACCACCTGAACGACTTCAGCGACACCGCCTCGTTGATTGAATGCCTTGATATTGTGGTGGGAACATGCACAAGCGTGCCGCATCTTGCGTGCGCGTTGGGCAAGCCAACCTATTTACTTTTAAGTTACGCGCCGGACTGGCGCTGGTTGTTAAATCGAAACGACAGTCCTTGGTATCCAAGCGCAAAGTTGTTTCGTCAAGAAAGTCCTGGCGCATGGGATGGGGTGTTTGCCAATGTGAAAGTGGAGCTAGAAAAATTTCTTGCCAAACTTTCGTAGCGCAAGCAAGGCCGTCAATTTCAATCACCGCGCTTGATTAGGGAACAAGACCATATCGCGCCAGCATTGCACCCATATCGGAGGAATCCACCACCTGATCTTGATTGAGATCGCCGCGAATATTCAATCCAGTTTCACCAAAGACGGTAAGCAACCCGCCAAGATCGCTTGAATCAATCACGCCGTCTAGATTCAGATCACCGTACAGATATTGGCAAAAGTCAGGCACTTGATTCAGATCCACGTCATCGGCAACGCCCAAAGCAATGCCGCAAATATCGCCGTATCCATCTCCATCACAATCAATTTGGTCGGCGTTGGAAGTCAGCGGGCAATTATCCAAATACCCAATCACGCCATCGGCGTCTTGATCGGATTGATTGAAAATTGCGATTGTGAATTCATTTCCAGCCGCGATGCTTTCCGCTCGGTAGCCAGCTGGAGAATTGCCCTGGCCTGCGATGTTGGAACCCCAACTTTGAATCAAACCGTTGCCCAAAAGCGCTACGGTGTGTTTGCTTCCACCAGCAATATCAACCACATTTCTTAGGTCAGTCGGAACAATGGATTGACCAGATTGAATACCGCCACTTGAATCAGTTGAGCCCGCACCCCAACACACTACATGACCAGCGTTGGTGAGCGCCACGCTGTGATAGGTGCCGCAAGCGATCTTGATCACTGGAGGAAGATCCGCCGGCACAGATGTTTGGAAGTAATTGTTGTAGCCCCATGCGAATACTTGCGCGGAGCTTGTGAGAGCGAGATTGTGGAAATATCCAGCGGCAACATGAACGACATTTGCAACACCGGATGGAATAGTTGTCTGCCCATAGGTATTGCTTCCCCAAGCTTGGGCGGCGCCATTGGATTTGCAAATCACAGTGTGATATGCGCCAAGAGCCAAGCCAGTTACGTTTGTGGCGCTGGAGGGCACAATGGATTGCCCGTAATTTGGCGCGATGTTGGTGTTGGTTTTTCCGGCGCCCCAAAGTTGAATGTTTCCATCCGCAAGCACCGCTCCACTATGTCGATATCCCGCGGTTACTTGCACCGCATTGTTCATAGTGGGTGCAAGGGCTTGACCGTATGAATTATTTCCCCAGCAGGCAACTGCTCCATTATTTTTAAGAGCCACCGAATGGTTGCCGCCGCCGGCGATTGCCTTGGCGGCAATGGAGGGAATATTAAGTTCGCCGCCAGTGCTGATTCCCCAACCAAGCATATTTGCGTTGCCACACAGAGCAATGCCACTTTGAATATCACTCATCATTCCTGTTGGCGATGATGTTGAAGAAGTGGTGTAGTTGGCGCGAACGTAATACTCGTAATTTTTATTGCATTCAATCGTGGTGTCCACCGTGGATAAACCGGTCACGGTTATCAGGGACACAGGCAGGGCCATATCCAGCGGATTTTGGCTGGTGATCGTTGTGGGCAGACGTCGATACACGGTGTAACTCTGTGCGTTGGGATCGCTTGTCCAAGACAAAGCCACTTGTTCGCGTTGGTCACGTGATGCGGTGATGCTCAAGGATCCACAATTGCCAAAGCAGGGATTGTTCTGCAAGTATGGAGCGATATCGTTCACTGATCCGTAGTGAAAAATCAAATTGATGTTTGACATTCCATTTGGACATTGGTGGCAATAGCTCATGATGGTTCCACCAATGGGTGGATAGTTAGGATTCGACGCGACACAGCTACCAAGTCCTGAGGACGTGTAGCAATTATCCAATCCAAGATCATGTGTGTGGTATGCGCCAAAGTTGTGTCCCAATTCATGGCAGAACACCATGATGTCCCAATTTTGCGCGCTACGAAGATTGAGTGGATATGGAAACGCTCCTGCGAGATTTCCGCACATGGAAAAACCATAATCCTTTTCACACAGCGCATACAGCCAAGCAACGCCGCCACCAACGCCTTGCGAGGTGAGATAAGAGACCAACGTGCGGTCGTATCCAGAGTAGGGCGGCGATTGCCATTTACTTTGTACGGCGTCAAGCGCGCTGTATGAATCGCCATAAATGCCGAAGCCATCGGCGGCGTCATTGGTGTAAATAAACCAGCCCGCCAAGCGCAAATCAATTTGCATGTCCTTGTAATAAATACTGTTGGCGGCGCCCGCCATTTGCAAAATGTAATTTGTGAGCGCGGTGGAGCTGTATCCCAGTTTTCCGTAAAGCTGATAATCGGTTTCAATATAAATCGTGGCCACTTGGCAACCATCCACGGCTTTGGCGATGGCCGAATCTAGAGTTTCATCAAGTAGTTCACGGCCAGGCATGAAATCAGAGGTGTTTACGCCGCATGAAAATGGAGACCACTGAATCACTCCTGGTGGAAGCTCCGACATGCTGGTGATCACGATTGGACCACGGCTGTTCACTTCGCCGTCGCTCATGATAAATGTGGTGCCGTTGGCGGTGACAATAATTCCGGCATTGGCTGTGCTGGAAAAACTTAGAAATGCTTTTGAATTTTGGTCGCCGATAATGGCGCCACGAAATTGCACCGCGTCACCAAGTTGAAACACAGGCGTGGAAATAATTTCGCCATTCGCGTCCACCGATGAAACCACGGCGTGGGCGTCGGCCAATTCAACGTGAAATTGCTCAAGCTCTAGATCAACAGTTTGTCCATTGCCAATGGGAAATCCAAGCAGTGTGAATTGTCCCTTGCTTGGAAGTTGCGCAAGCAGTGTGGCATCCAAATTAACCCGCGTGACCCCTTGTATTTGAAGTTGACCAAGCCTGCCGCCATTGCCGGTGGTGGGCTGAATTGGCGAGGCAAAATCCATGGCCATGGCGTTGGTGGAGGCGAGCAATGCGGCGGCGATAAAAATACTTCTGCGGCAAAGAGTGAGCGTGAATTGATAAACCGGAAAGAGCATGGGAACTTTCTAAATAGAAGGATAAATAAAGCGCAACAAGGCGTGTTCCTATTGTGGTCCGAGATTCAATCAAAGTCACGTTCAATTTTAAAAATTTGCAAGATTTATCTGATTTCATTCGCCATGAAGCGGGTTGAAAGTCGTGAATCCACTGATGGCGAAATCGCTGTCCAATAAGTGTCTCCCAGCGGAACTAGATTGGCACGCCCAGCGCGTGGGTGGTTGGGAAGATGCGCGAACTTTTTACGAGCGAGCGGCGGGTTTTTCCGCCTTGCCAGCGAATGTGAAACTTTTTCCAGAGAAGTCCACCTGCACGGTGTCGCCATCTTGGAATGCGCCTTCCAGAATTTTTCCGGCGATCGCATTTTCAAGTCGTTGTTGAATCACACGCTTCAGTGGCCGCGCGCCAAATGACGGATCGTAGCCTTCGTTGGCAAGGGCTTCGATGGCCTTGTCGCTGATGGCAAGATCCAAACCGCGCGACTTCAATCGCTTCTGCAGAAGTTTGACTTGGATTTGCACCACGCCTGCGAGTTGCTTTTTGGAAAGCTGATGAAAGACAACTGTTTCATCGATGCGGTTGAGAAGTTCGGGGCGCAAATGTTTTTTCAGTTCGCCGCGCACATGCGCTTCAATTATGGAATCGGGTTGGCCCTTCTCGGTCATTTCCAAAATAGCTTGCGCGCCAATATTGCTGGTCATCACAATAATGGTGTTGGTGAAATCAACGGTGCGGCCTTGGCCATCGGTGAGGCGGCCATCATCAAGCACTTGCAAAAGAACATTGCTGACATCGGGGTGCGCCTTCTCCATTTCGTCAAACAGAATCACTGCGTAGGGCCGGCGGCGAACAGTTTCCGTAAGCCGGCCGCCTTCTTCGTAGCCCACATATCCCGGAGGCGCGCCGATGAGACGCGCCACGGAGTGTTGCTCCATGAACTCGCTCATGTCAATGCGCACCATGGCGTCCTGCGTGTCGAACAAATATTCCGCCAGCGCTTTGCACAATTCGGTTTTGCCTACGCCGGTTGGACCCAAGAAAAGAAAACTGCCAATGGGTCTATGCGATTCGCCAAGACCGGCGCGACTACGGCGCACCGCATCGGCGATACTTTTTACAGCTTCGGCTTGTCCCACCACGCGTTGCTGAAGGTGTTCCTCCATGCGAAGCAATTTTTCGCGCTCGCTTTCAATCAAGCGGCTCACGGGAATGCCAGTCCATTTGGCCACAACATGCGCGATTTGCTCGGAGTCAACCTCTTCATGCACCAACGCCGAACCTGTGGCAATGCGCGCATGCAGTGCGGCCGACGCCTTCTTTAGGCGCGCATCAAGGTCGCGCATTTCACCGTATTGAATGCGCGCGGCTTTTTCCAGTTGTCCGGCGCGTTGCGCTTGCTCGAGCTCGGTGTTCTTGCGGTCCATTTCCAACTTGCACGCCTTGATGGCGTCCAAATCTTTTTTCTCCAGTTCCCACTGCGCGGTCAGTTTGCGATTCTGATCTTGCAGACCCGCGAGTTCTGCCTCAATGGCGTCAAGACGCTTGCGGCTGTCGGAATCTTTTTCCAATTTCAGCGCCTCGCGCTCAATTTCTAGGCGCATGATATCGCGGCGAATCACATCAAGCACCGCGGGCATGGAATCATTTTCAATGCGCAGGCGGCTTGCGGCTTCGTCGATTAAGTCAATGGCTTTGTCCGGCAGAAATCGATCCGCGATGTAGCGCTGACTAAGCGTGGCGGCGGACACAAGCGCGCCGTCTTGAATGCGCACGCCGTGATGCGCTTCGTAGCGGTCCTTTAAGCCGCGCAGAATTGCGATGGTGTCCTCGACACTTGGTTCACCCACAAACACGGGTTGAAATCGGCGCGCGAATGCGGCGTCCTTCTCAATGTGCTTGCGATATTCCGCCAAAGTGGTGGCGCCAATACAGCGCAATTCACCGCGGGAAAGCGCTGGTTTAAGCAAGTTGCCAGCGCTGGGGGAGCCCTCAGTTTGACCCGCGCCCACAATGGTGTGCAACTCATCCATGAATAAAATAATCGAGCCTTCGGCGGCGGCAACTTCGCGAAGCACGGCCTTGAGTCGCTCCTCAAACTCGCCGCGAAACTTTGCGCCCGCAAGTAGCGCGCCAACATCCAGGGACAAAATGCGCGCGTCCTTCATGCTCTCGGGACAATCGCCATTGATAATGCGCAGAGCCAAACCTTCGGCGATTGCGGTCTTGCCAACACCGGGTTCCCCAATAAGCACGGGATTATTTTTTGATCGACGACTCAGCACTTGCATGCAACAGCGAATCTCCTCGTCGCGGCCAATCACTGGATCAATCTTTCCAGATTGCGCGCGCTCGGTCAGATCAATGGCGTACTTCTTCAGCGCCTCCATTGCACTTTCGGCGTTGGGATCATTGGCGCCAGTTGAACCACTGGCTTTGCGAATGGCCTCGATGGATTGCAGAAGCCGCGAGTGAGTGACACCCACAGCGCTTAACACTTCCTTGGCTGGAGTTTTGGTTTCGGCCAGCGCCAACAATAAATGCTCGGTACTCACATACGTGTCTTTCATTCGCTGTGCTTCGCGCTCGGCGTCTGTAAGAATTTGCCCAAACGCCGTTCCAGGAGCGGCATTTGCGCCTTGCACCTTTGGCATGCGGCGCAGTTCCGCTTGCGCCACATCGCGCACGCGGTTTGAATCAATGCCAGCGCGCTGTAAAATACTGCTGGCAATTCCGTTTTTCTCCTCAACCACAGCAAGCAACAAATGCAGGGGAGTGAGCTCGCCGTGACCCGCCAAATTGGCTTGGCTTTGCGCGTTTTGAATGGCTTCTTGGGCCAAGGTTGTCAATTTGTCAGTTCGCATTGTGTATGGTCCTTTCAATTGAGCGCATCAGGCGCCCCCGAGGACGCCTCATGAGTTCCGTTAGATATGACTAGCAATCTGCGTGCCACTGTTCACCATGCGAACCGGAAAGTGTGTCGGAAATACTTCGGGGCGATCATTCAGCCAACTCACGAGCCACGCGAACGCGTCAACAAGTCTCGGGCCTGGCCTGTTGAACATTTGATTTCCATCCACCACCGCGATGGCGTTTGGTTTGTTGTCCATTACGGCGGGAAGCAGGGGCCACCACTTTGTCGCGCGCAGAACATCAAGTTCTTGCCACGCTCGATCAAGCGAGAAGCCGCAAGGACAAATCACAATTCGCTCCGGCGCGGCGGCGAGAATTTCTTCCGGAGTGAGCGCGCGGCTTTTGGCATGCGCAACTTGCAGTGAATGTTGTCCGCCAGCCGCTTGGATAAGTTCTGGCGTCCAATGTCCGCCACAAAATGGCGGATCGCACCACTCTAAAAATAGCACTTCTGGCCCGGGAATATAGGGATTTACATAATCCACCGCGCTCCAATAGGCCCCGCGCAATTCCACCATGGCGCGCTCGGCTTGAGTTTGCAAGTTCGCCGCATCGCCAATCACCAGCGCGTCGTCAAACACTTGCCAAATGCTCGCGGGATTTAAACTCACAACGCGTGGCCGCGGCGACATGTCATTGGCAATGCGCTCCACCGTGCGCAGATCGATAGAGCACACATCACACAAATCTTGCGTCAAGATCAGATCGGGCTTGAGCGATCGAAGCAGTTCCTCGTTCAACTCATACAAACTTGCGCCGCCACTTCCAGAAGCCAGCGCCGCGCGAACCTGCGCGTCAATGTCGGCACTGCTTGCGGCATGCGTGATTTGTTTGGTCAAGATGGGACGGTCTTGAACCTCCGGCGGATAGTCGCACTCATGGCTTCGGCCCACCAAAAATTTCGCGCCGCCAATGCGGCATAGAAGTTCCGTGGCGGAGGGAAGCAAGCTGACAATGCGCATGGGTGAATGCTAGGAATTGCCGCGGCCATGCGGGCGGGTGATTTGAAAATAATTTCTCTCCCTAAAAAAAACGCCCCCGCATTTCTGCGACGGGGTGGTTACGTTTGGAAAATACCTATAATTGGGAATCCTAGATTCGAACTAGGACTAACTGAGTCAGAGTCAGTCGTGCTACCGTTACACCAATCCCCAAATGAATCATGCGGAGTGATTTGACAGTCTAGCAGGACTTTCAGGGCATTTCTGAGCAGTTTTTCTAGCGGCAAGAGCAATACGCCTTGGCGACTTGCTGAAAAAAGACGCGTTGGTTTAAGCGCTTGTCTTGGCGGAGTTGCGGCTTAAAAGTTGCGACACCAAAATGCCGGCAAGCATAAGCGCGCACCCTACATACTCGCGGCTACTTAAACGCTCCGAAGCCAAGAGCGCGCCGGCGATCGCCGCGAATGGACTTTCCATGCTTAGTAAAATTGCCGCGTGCGTTGGTGGCGCGGTGCGTTGCCCAACCACTTGCAATGTGAACGCCACGGCCACCGCGAGCGCGCCCAAATACAGCAGTGACATCCACGCGCTTGAAATGTTCGACCACTCTGGAACTCCTTGGCGCATCATGATCATGGCGGCCGCCGCGCCCGTGACTAGAAATTGCACGGCGGCAAGTTCAATTGGATCGCATCGCGGCGCGTATCGCCCAATGATCAACACATGAATGGCCCAGACCACCGCACAGCCAAGCACCAACGCGTCGCCGCGGCTCATGTGCAACTCCGCGCTGACGCTGAGCAAATACAAGCCGCATGCCGCCAAGCCAACGCCAAGCCACGCTGACCAACCCACGCGCTGGCCAAATAGCAATCCAATCAACGGAACAAAAAGCACATACAACCCCGTGATAAATCCAGCACTGCTCGCCGTGGTGCTTTCAATGCCTTTTTGCTGTAAATAGGCGGCAATCAGCATGGCCACGCCCGCGAATGTTCCGCCGCTCCACAGCAAAACGCTTGGCGTGCGCATGTGTACGCCACGCTTGCGGCGTAGCCAAATGAGCGGCGTCAATATCACGGCGCCCATTAGAAATCGAATGGCCATGATTGAAACCGCGTCCAAACTTTTTGCGGCATTTTGTTGCGCCACAAATGCCACGCCCCAAATCAACGAAGCCAACAGCAGTAACAAGTCCGCTTGAATTGTTTCGCGGCGCACATTCACGATGTATGATTTGGACAGTCCACGGATCCCTGGGTTGTCAATGTCTCGTCGTTATCAAGATAAAGCGTGGCGCTTACGCGTAGCGACGCCTTGGGCGCGCAATTGAAACCTTGTGGCAGTGGAACTTGGATCAAGTAACAGCGGCTGACCGAATCCCAAAGCTGATTGTTCACGCTGATATCTCCCAAATCGTATCTGCAAGAATTGGATGTGCTGGATATCGGGTCTTGCACATTCAAACGCAGAACGCCAACGGAGCGCGTTGTTTGCCGGTCTCGATCGAGGCACTCAATATAAATTGCCACCATGGGGGTCTTGCCTTGGGCAGTCAACGGAAAATAACTCATCGGGTGGACGATGATTGAATGAGGTCGAAATGGCCAACAATCTTTGATGGGCAATGCCGCGATTTCGGTCGCGGTCGGCGCGGTTGTATCAGTATTTATGGTCTGACATCCAGCCATGAAGTAGCAAAGGAGCAGGGCAATCATGGGGAATGCGTACATGTATTCAGCATAACGCTCAAACCAAATACATGAGCACGCTAGACTGCATACATGAAGAAATTCCATTTGATTTTGTTGGGCGCCACAATCATGTCCACATTCTTTTTGGGGTGCAACACGCTCACCACTACAAACACCGCGCCCACGCAAGCGCAGGGGAATCAGCCTGCCGTGCCTGATGCGGAGCAATCCACAGAGGGCCCGCGCCCCGCATTTTTAACGCCGCGAGCCGACGGCACGTATGTCGATATAAAAGGAAACGTGTTGACGCCGCCCACCGTGATGTTGGGCGTAACCATGGTTCAGCCCGGACCAGCTTTGTGCAAGCACATGAATTTAAATCCAGCGCGCACCACGTTGTTGGTTGACATTATTCCGGGTTTGCCCGCCGAAAAAGCTGGACTGGTGGATCACGATGTTGTGATCGCCGTGAATGGCTCGCCAAATGCAAGCGCGAACGACATTCGCAGTCAATTGAAGAAGATGAAGCCAGGCGACAAGTTGACATTCATGATTCAGCGCGGCGCTGAAATGCAATCAGTGACTTTGACCACGGTTCCATGGATCGCCGAGCACATGGTGCGGCCACTGCACGCGGGCTCATTCATGCCGCCTGGACTTTCCAGCGACGTAGAGCGCGACGAAGTGCCGCGCGAACTTATGCCAGTGATTGATCGCTTGAATCAAATTGAGAAGCAATTAAATGAAATTCAAGCGGAGTTAAAGAAATCGCCACAAGTTGGTCCGCGCTGATTCAGCGTTCTTGCAGGGTGGTTGCTCAACACTGGCGGTGAATTGTGGTCACGTGCGCTTGATGACGTTCTTAATGATCTTCTTGGTGACGTCTTTCGTGCATTGACTCGTCAAAATTATTTGGCGGCGACAAGTTCAATCACGCTGTACTGATCAAGATTCAGGGTGACAAGTTCGCCATCATCCAAACGAATTTCAAGTCGATCAAGCCACACTTTGTCATCACGGCCGTGCACAAACCACGAGCCAGTCTTGGCTTGTTGGTAGCGAACCACCACGCCTTCCATGGTTGTGGTCCACACATCATGCGTCTGCGCGTATTGCTGTGTAACGCGAACGCGGGTTCCAGCGGAC
>CALFOZ010000032.1 GCA_937919205.1 uncultured Planctomycetia bacterium | reverse complement strand
GCGTGCCATCTGCGAGAACACCATGCGCCGCGGTTTCGCGCCAGGCGTGGATTAAATTCCCAAGCACGAAAGCGTCAGCCATTACTTCACGGAAAATGCGCGCGCCGTTTCGATCCAGGCGTGGATTAAATCCCCATGCCAGCCATCAGTGGCTCCGAATTGGGACGGAAGCGATCCAGTATTCGATATTGAACCGCCTCCGCAATGTCCTGCGCGCGAATCAATTCGGCGCCATCCAGATCCGCAATAGTGCGCGCCACTCGGCGAATTTTGTCATACGCGCGCGCGCTTAAACCAAGTTCGGTCATGGCCTGTTGCACAATGGATCGGCTTTCATCATCAAGCACGGCAACGCGATCAAGCGCGACACCAACCAAACGCGCGTTGGGCGTTTCACCTTGACGATTCACGGCGCGGGCGCGCGCAATAAGAACTTTCTCGCGCAACGCGGCGGTGCTAGTTGCCGCGCGCGTGCCAGACAACGCCGCGAAAGAAACGGCGCGAACTTCAACATGTAAATCAATGCGGTCAATCACCGGACCACTGAGGCGCGACAAATATTGCTCCACGGCGCGGCGCGAACCCTGCCCCATGTCGCCGCGTGCGGTTGGATTCATTGCGGCAATCAACAACGCGCGCGCGGGAAATCGCGCTGTTCCACGCGCGCGACTGACCGTGACAAAACCATCTTCAAGCGGCTCGCGAAGCGCCTCAAGCACGCTACGAGGAAACTCCGCAACCTCATCCAAAAATAAAACGCCTTCGTGCGCCAAACTCACTTCACCAGGACGCGGATTACTGCCGCCACCAACCATGGCCGCCGTGCTGGCCGTGTGATGCGGACAACGCACGGGCCGCGCGCGCATAAGACCCTCACCCGGCGGCAACACGCCGGCGCACGAATGAATGCGCGTTACCTCCATGCTGCTGGCCAAATCAAGCGGCGGCAAAATGCCAGGAAGCGCGCGCGCCATGAGAGTTTTTCCGCTACCCGCGGGACCAATCAACAACACGTTGTGTCCGCCTGCCGCAGCAACACATAGCGCGCGCTTGGCGGCTTCTTGACCGCGCACGCGGCTGAAATCAATCGCAGGAATATCACGCGCCACAGAAATTTTTTCCTGTAGCGCGGGCGCGTCTTGCGCACCCGACAAAATCGCCACCGCGTGCGCCAGCGATGACGCCGCAAGAATGCGAATGCCCTGCACCGCGGACGCCTCCGCCGCATTTTCCGTGGGCAACAATACCGCGTCAAAGCCAAGTTCTTTAGCCAAGATTGCCATGCAAATTGCGCCACGAATGGGGCGAATGCGTCCATCAAGCGCCAACTCGCCAGCCGCCAACAGGCGACCAAATCCGCTTG
>CALFOZ010000031.1 GCA_937919205.1 uncultured Planctomycetia bacterium | reverse complement strand
AGGCGGAAGAAAAATCACATGAGGTGTATTTGGATGGCTTCGCTCGCCTCAATGAATATCGTTTTCGAATAGCCGCCGGCGACATTCGCATCGCGCAATCTCGACGCATATTGCGCGAAGCCGAAACCGCGCTTGCGAAAGATTCCGCCAATGAAAGTTTGAAACAAACCGTCACTGACACGCGCAACAGTTGCCTGGAACTTGAGGGCAGTGAATACGCGGGACGCATGGAGAAGTATCCAACCGACCGTAGCCTGAAGGCGGAAGTGGGACGAATCTGGTTTGAACTAGGCCGCTTTGAAGATGCCATGCCTTGCTTTCAAGCGGCCAAGGACGAGGCCAAGTGCCGCTTGAACGCGGCTCATATGTTGGGCAGATGTTTTGCCGCGGAGGGTTGGCACGTGGAGGCCATTGGTGAATTCCGCGAG
The DNA here is from genome assembly GCA_937919205.1 of uncultured Planctomycetia bacterium. GTDB lineage: Bacteria > Planctomycetota > Phycisphaerae > Phycisphaerales > SM1A02 > SYAC01. Next base: position 7,434 of record CALFOZ010000031.1, on the reverse strand, counting down.
GCGCTTCAAGTGCTTGACGCCACGGGCGCCGATCGTGAATTGGAAATTCGCTACGACTTGATGAACAGTTTGATTGAACAATCGCGTAGCGACAAATCCGTCGGCCCCGCCAAGGAAGCCGCGGAAATTTGCTCGGCCATTCTGCGCAAAAATATTGGCTTCAAGGACATCCGTGACAAGCGAAAATTGATCGACTCCGTGATCAAGGAATTGGGCGGTTAATGCCCGGCCGCGCGGATTTGAATTCCGATGCAAGCCCAACTTTAGGCCCTGTGAAAGTGGTGGCGGTCATTCCCGCCCGATGGGCCAGCGTGCGATTTCCAGGAAAACCACTGGCCTTGCTCGCGGGCAAGCCGGTCATTGTTCATGTTTGCCAACAAGCCAAGAAGGCCAAGCATGTGCAGGCCATCATTGTTGCAACAGATGATCAGCGCATTGTGGATGTTGTCATCGCCGCTGGATTTTCAGCGCGACTCACTCGCGCCGACCATGTCAATGGAACCAGCCGCATCGCCGAGGTTGCCACCACTCTCGACGCTGAAATTATTGTGAATGTGCAAGGAGACGAGCCGCGCATCGAGCCCGAGTTGATTGATCTTGCGATTGAATCTTTGCTCAACGCTGGCAAGCAAGTTCCCATGTCCACCGTTGCAAGTCCGTTTATGCCGGATGAGGACGTCAACGATCCCAACTTGGTCAAGGTGGTTGTGGGCGCCAACGGCCGCGCCTTGTATTTCAGCCGCTCGCGCATTCCATTTCATCGCGTTGGCGCGCCAACCGCTAGCGAGCCACTGAAACATGTTGGTTTATATGTCTATCGCCGCGAATTCCTGCCTCTTTTTGTGGCGCTTGCGCCAACAGCCTTGGAGCAAACGGAGCAATTGGAGCAACTACGCGTGCTTGAACATGGCTATGCAATTGCAGTGGCCGTTGGCACCGCGCGCTTTCATGGAGTGGACACTCCACAGCAGTTGGAGAAACTTGAAGCGCGCCCTCCGCTTCGCGACTGACCTACCCGTTGATGCGCTTCACCCAATCAGCCGCGGCCTCGCGCACATCGGGGTCGGGATCGCTTTTGGCCATGGCTTCCAAGCGCGGCAGTGCCTCCTTGGATTTTAAATTCACAAGCGCCTCGGCGCTGGCTCGGCGCGCGCCACGTTCTGGATCATCAAGCCATGAAATCAATTGCGCAATCGCGGCCATCCGATCCGCGTCCTTCTCATCTTTGGAAACTAATTTTCCAACCGCGTCAATCGCCGCGCCGCGCGCCCGGTCATAGCCACCAAACGATGCGTACTTCAGCGCGTTGGGCAACGCCTTGTTGGCCTCAAGTTTGACCATGGCGCGCATGGCCGCCTGTTGAATTTGTTGTTGATGGCTTGGCAAATCCGCGGCCACCAAAATGGCGTCCACGCTTTCCTTGGCCTCCAATTTGGACAACATATCGATGGCATTTTTACGGCATAATTCGCTGGAATCGGCCTCTAATTGCTTGATCAATATTGGAATCGCTTTCTCCTTGACAAGCGAAGCTGTGGCCAAAGTCAACGCGCCGCGCACGCGCGGATCTTGCGGCGGCGCGTCAAGCAACCTTCCAATACTCGCAACGCTATCGGCGTTCTTAAAGTCCGCGATCGAATCAATGCACTCGCCACGAATTTTTCTTCGACCCAATTCATTCTTGGCAATCTGCTCCAGTACCGCGATGGTGTCCGGCGATCCGTCTCCACGCAACGCCTCCACCGCTTGGCGACGCGACGCCATGGTTGGAGCATTTTTTGCCTGCGCCCGCAACCAATCCATTGGCCAATCCATCTTCAATGTTTTCAGCGCCGCAAGCCGCGGATCAAACGCCACCCACTGCGGCGGTCCATCAAGTGGAATTTCAATCTCCGCAGTTCGATCGCGCCATTCCCACGCGATGGTCTTCTCGCCCGAAGCCGTGCGCACGCAAATTGGAGTGCTCACGCGCATGGCCGGAGTGCGCTCATCAATCTTCTGCGTCTGCTCGGCTTTGATCTTCAACATGCGCGTGGCCGCGTCGTAAGTTGCCTTGGTGGAAATATTGGGGCAACCCGGACGCATGCACCATTGATCAAAGAACCACTCCAAGCCAAGCCCGCTGGCCTGCTCAAGGGCGATCCTAAAATCACTTGTTTCGGCTGTGGAAAGCCCAAATTTGGCCATGTATGCATGAACGCCTTTGTAAAAAATTTCATCGCCCAGCATCTCGCGCAACATGTGCAAAATGCTGGCGCCCTTTGGATATGGATTGGCGGCGCGCCCAAAAGTTTCACCAGCGTTCTTATAGATATTGCTGACCATTCCAACTGCGCCGTCAGTCTTGTCACCCTTGGCCACGCCAGCGTTGTCAAGCATGGAATCAAAATATCCATCTGGTCCATCACGCTCCTCAATCCATAGCGCGTTGCCATAGGTAGCCCATCCTTCATTCAACCAAATGTCCGCCCAACTTTTGCACGTAATAAAATCGCCAGTCCATTGATGGCACAACTCATGGCTGATCAAACCATCTAGATCCTCTTCTTTTGCGGCCGTCTCGCTCAGAATGGCTGACGGATACATGTTGGTCACACTTGTATTTTCCATGCCACCAGAACCAAAGTTGCGCACCAACAATTGGTCGTACTTCGCCCATGGATATTTTTGACCAAACACTTTTTCAAATAGCGCGATCATGCGATCGGTGCGTCCATACGTTCGCTCCACATCACCGACGCGATCCTTGGGAACCCACACATGCATGGGCACGCCCGACAACGGACTTTGCAAAGGCACCGCTTCAAGATCGCCCACCACCACGCTGACCAAGTAGGCAACATGAGGCTTTTCCTGCAGGTAATCCCATATTTCACGATCGCCTTTGGTGACATGTTCAATCAACTTTCCATTACCGCTCACGGTCATCCCTTTGGGAACATCCACCACAAGCTCGGTGCTCTGGCGAACATTTGGAAAGTCGTGGCAAGGAAACCAAAAGTGATTGCCCTCGGTCTGGCCTTGGGTGTGAACTTGCGGGCCATATCCCGGGCGGTCTGGATAGGCCGGCGAAAAAGTCATTCCATCAGTAGGACGCGAAATGCTGTACCCCACTTCAATCACGCTGGACTTGTCGCTTGGCAGTGGCTTGGCGAACTTCATGGTCAAGTTCTTTCCGTCGCTATAAAATTCCGTCGCCGCGCCATCCAATTTCACCGATGCGATCTTCAGACCATCGGCGTTTAACTTTAAACTTTCCACGGGCACTCCAATGGGGCGCACGGTGTAAGTCGCCACCGCATCCGCTTCTGGCGCCACCACATCCGCGAAGCGCAGGGCAATCTTCACGTGCTCGTAATTCACCATTGGGCTAGGCGGCCAGTTGCGTGAATCAGAACCAGTCGCCTCGTTCCAAACCAATCCAGAACCCTTCGCCGGTCTGCGCAAGCCATAGTGGCCGCCCCCTTCAAGCCGATGTTGCAGACAACCGCATTCAAATCCCCAACCCAAGCCCGCGTCCTCCGCCATGGCTGGCAAATTGACTTGCCCCAGAATGAGCATCAACTGGGCTAAAGCACAATGAAGGCGCGTGTTTCTCATATCTTGAATACTCTCAACTTAGCGCCCCAAGTGAAAGCCAAATTGCAAACGATTTTGATAATAAATTGCAGAAATATGCTTTGCACAACTTGAGCGCAGTGCTCCATTTGGTACGATCAAGCGTGCCCTCCAAGGATAATGTTCAACAATCTTCGTCTGTGAATCAAGCAAATGGTTCAGGTTTCTTATCCCAATTTTCCGCCAGCGATGAACAGAAGGAATGGTTCTCGCCAACGCCCAAGGGATATCAAAAAGGCCGCACCAAATTTGTAGTTGTGATTGGAACCGTGATGAGCGGTTTGGGCAAGGGAATTTTTTCCTCCAGCTTGGCCAAACTTTTAAAAGACAAGGGTCTTGCGGTGGCGCCTATCAAGATGGAGGGCTACCTCAATATCGACTCGGGCACGCTGAATCCATTTCGCCATGGCGAAGTATTTGTGCTTGAAGATGGTCTTGAGACCGACATGGACTTGGGAACCTACGAGCGCATACTTGAGCAAAATCTTTCGCGTAGAAACTTTGTCACCGCGGGCCAGATTTACGGCGACATTCTTGACCGCGAACGACGCGGCGATTTTCTTGGCCGCGATGTGCAAATGATTCCACATGTCACTGGAACCGTGAAGATGCATCTGCGACAACTGGCCATGACTGGCGGACCCAATGGCGGGCCCGCCGATGTTGTGTTTGTTGAAGTTGGCGGCACCGCTGGCGATTACGAAAATGGCTTTTATATCGAGGCTTTGCGCGAGTTGGCCTTTGAAGAAGGCCCTGAATCCACTTGTTTTGTGGCGCTGACCTACATCTTGGAGCCCGCGACATTGGGCGAGCAAAAAAGCAAGGCCGCGCAACTTGGCATCAAGCGCCTCATGGAATGCGGCGTGCAACCGCAAGTCATCGCGTGCCGCGCCACCAATCCCGTCACCGAAAAAGTAATGCAGAAAATTGGAATGTTCTCCAATGTTCCGCTCAACCGCATTTTCTCCATGCATGACCGCGAGAGTATTTATTTTATTCCAGACGCCATGCGCGAGGCCGGACTTGACCGTGAGATTCTTTCTTTGTTGCAACTTCACAACCGAGTCAACGCCGGCAAAGAGGATCTATCGCGGCGCAAATGGAGCGAATTTAGTTCGCGCCTGGTTGCTCCACGCTCACGCCGCGTGACGATTGGCGTGATGGGCAAGTACGCCAGTTTGCGCGACGCCTACGCAAGCATTGACAAAGCCGTGGAGCATTGCGGCATTTGGCTGAACGCTTCGATCGACTTGAAATGGATGGACACCAGCACGCTTGAATCCAAAGCGGATGTGGCCGCGGTTCTTCAGGGCGTGGATGGCATCATTGTGCCCGGCGGATTTGGCCAACGCGGCGTGGAGGGAAAAATTCTCTGCGTGGAATACGCGCGCACAACCCGCTTGCCTTTCCTTGGCATTTGCCTTGGTTTTCAAATGGCGGTGATTGAATTTGCGCGCAATGTGCTAGGCCTTGCCAACGCAAATAGCACCGAGTTCGATCCAAAAACCGCGCACGCATTCATTAGCGAACTTCCAGACCAGAAAAAACTTGAAGGCATTGTTGGCGCAAGCATGCGACTTGGCGCGCAAGATGTGGCGATTGAACCCGGTTCATTCGCCGAACATCTTTACAAGGCACGCATGGTGCGCGAACGCTTCCGCCACCGCTATGAAGTTGAGCCGCAATATATTGACGCGCTCAGCAAGGCTGGATTGCATTTCAGCGGACGTCATCCAAAGCATCCAATCATGCAGGTGCTGGAACTTTCAGCGAGTGAGCATCCATGTTTTGTCGCGGCGCAATTTCATCCTGAACTCACCAGCCGACCAACCATGCCACAACCTTTGTTCATGGGTCTCATCGCCGCCGCGCTGATTCGCAAGCATCCTCAAGCCGCCGCGGATGAACTTATCTCGCGTTGGCTCAATGCTCCAGTGGCCACGGCCGCGGCGCGCTGATCGATTGAATTTATTTTAGATAGAGCAAGCATCCTGCGCGCCAAATTTGCATATCTGCAAAGTCATCGGATAGCGTTGCGTGATAACCACAGCGCGTACCAACGGCACTTCAACAACTTCAGTTCACAACGCGTTTACAAACACACAGAGCGCAAGCGCTATTGATAAGGACAATTTTTTAGCGCCCACGCCCGCCTCCACCGCCGCGGTTTCCACCGCCACGATTCGCCTGGCCTTGCGCTCGCGGTTGATTCATAGCGTTATTCCCGCGGTTTTGATTGTTATTGTTGTTGTTGCGGTACTCCGGATGGAAACCAGACATTCCATTGACTCCGCCAACTCCGTCAGCGCGGCCCACGCCATCAACGCCGCCGACTCCACCAACGCGGCCAACGCCATCAACGCCGCCGACTCCACCAACGCGGCCAACGCCATCAACGCCGCCGACTCCACCAACGCGGCCAACGCCATTCACTCCGCCCACTCCCCCGACGCGCGCGGTCTCGGCCATGTTGACGCGCCGCGCCTCCGCTAAATTATTTTGATCAACTTGCCAAGCGCTGTAGCCATTGTTCCAACGGTCGCCGTATGGATAAAAATTATTCCAGTTGTCGTTGTTCCACCAACTTCGATTGGCCACGCCCCAACCCCATGCTTGCGACCATGCGCTTGAATAACCCCAACCGTCGTAGCCGTATCCATACACATACGGTTGCACCGCGGGGTACTCGTCGTAGTAGTCATAGTCCGGCGCGTATGTTCCCGTGTCGTCGTCGTATTGATTGTCCGAGCCATAGGTCTGCGGATATGTTTGCGACTGACCGTTGGCAAGATTGGTGGTGGCGTATGCGTTGCCGGTTCCAAACACCGCGGTTCCATCATTAAGATAGGTGCCCAAATATCCGTTGGTGTAGGCAAATGTCACCGAGTCGGCGGTGCTTGACACTGGACTGACATACGTGACGCAATACACCGGACTTGTCGCGGGAATGCTGGCAAAAGATTGTGGAAGCGTGTCGCACAATGTCCACGCGCCCGTTGCGCTGGCCGCCATGAACCACGCGGCGTCGTCGCAGCAATACCACTGCGAGCCGCTTTGAATCACAGGCGCCGAAGAGTTGGTGCTGTATTGCAAATCGGTTCCCGTGATTGGCGCGAACTGCGGCGCGCCCGTGTATTTCACATTGCAAATCGCCTTGGCGCGCAACAGCGTCACGGTTTGTGTCTGGCTAGCAGACAACATTGCGGACTTAGCCTCGAGTGTTCCTGGAACACTCGCGCGCGCGGCGGCAAGCGAACCGGTGGCGGGTAAATTCTCAAACGATGGTGGCAATTGATTGGGCGCCACAAATTGCCACGCGGTCATTCCTTGCAAGCGCTCAAACCAGCGGCCACTGGCCAATACCCAATCCGCGGCCGGCGTAGTGGTGCGCAAAAATGTGGAGTTGGTGTTGGTCATTTGCTCAACTCCATCGCACACCAACGCGAACACTGGCGCGCCGTTGGATGAAATCAACACGGTTGGTTTTGTGGCCACCAAAATATCAAGCGGCGTGGTTGGAGCCACGGCTTTGGCCTTTGGCGTGCTTGTCAAACCTTTTGGCGGCGTTGGCGCGGCGCCCATGGCTTGCATCACGCTGGCATTCGGCGCGGCGACGGCAACCCATGGTCCCGCCAACGTCTTGCTACTACGCCAGTTGCTTTCACCCATGCGCACAAACCACACTTTGCTTGGATCTTGAAGCAAAATGAAAGGCGTATTGGTGGTGCGCATCCATCCCGTACCAGCAAGCGCCGTCAACTGCGGCTCACCCGCCACTGAAATTAAAACCGTCGCCACATCGCGCTGGACAATGTC
>CALFOZ010000030.1 GCA_937919205.1 uncultured Planctomycetia bacterium | reverse complement strand
AACCATTGTTCAAACAGCAAAAGATGCTGGTCAATTCAACACACTGTGTGAACTTGTCACAGCCGCAGGCTTGGTTGACACGCTCAACAGCGCGGGACCATTCACCGTATTCGCGCCAACTGACGCGGCATTCGCCAAGTTGCCACCAGAAACTGTGGCCGCATTAAAGAAGGATCCAAAGGCCCTCGCCGCAATCTTGACCTACCACGTTGCGCCAGGCAAGAAAGACGCGGCCGAAGTTGTAAAGATGAAGGAAATCATGACTGTTCAAGGTCAACCAATCATGATCACCATTGTTGACGGCAAAGTGATGTTGAATAAATCCGCCACCGTGGTCAAGACCGATGTCGGCGCCAGCAATGGCGTGATCCATGTGATCGACACAGTGATTATGCCACCAGCCAAGAAGGCCGATGCAATGTCTCCGGACCATCCAGGCTCTGGAAGCAAGAACTGAATTTGTACATAATTTAAAACAACGGAGCCCGGTCTTATGGCCGGGCTCTTTTGTTTTTTAAAGCGCAACTTCAAAATATATTTTTTCTTGCTGCAGAGCGATCGCGGACCACTGATACTGCGCGGCAAATCGCAGCCCCGCCGCGCATAATTTCTGCCGCAACACATCGTCTTTCAACACGCGCGCCAAGGCGGCGTGAAGCGCGTCCGCGTTGCGCGGATCTTCCACTAGCAACACATTGGTTTCATGCGTAAGCAAGGCTGAAATACCGCAATATTTCTCGCCGCTTACAACAACTGGAACTCCATTGGCCATGGACTCCACCACCACCATTGCAAATGTGTCCTCTAAGGTTGGATGCGCCAAGCAATCCACCGCGACATACGCGGGATCCGTGTCTTTGAGCGATCCCAAAAAGTGCACGCGATCCGCAACGCCCTCCGCTTTGGCGCGGCCTTGAAATTCCACAATGTGCGCGGGATTTCCAACAACAGCCAGCCATGTGTTGTCGTGGAATTTGGCAAGCGACTTCAGCAATGTGTTCAAGCCCTTCTTTCCATAATCATTGCCCACAAACAAAATGCCGCAGCCCGCTTGCGGCAAACCCAATTGCTTGCGCGCGGCAAGTTGTCGCTCTGGCGTTGCAACTTCGCTTGGCATGGTCACGCCCGGCGTAACAACGCGTAATGCGGCAGTTGCGCTGGGATACGCCAGAATCATTTGGTCGCGCAGAACCGTGGAAGTTGCAACAACGCGGCGTTTGTGGTGGCGCGAAAATCGCGCTCGCTCAAGCACCAAATAGGTGATTAAGCGAGGACTTGTGGCCACTTTGAGATAACGCAACAGACGCCGCATGAAACTCGCCGAGTGAAACAACTTGTATCTAGTCGGCAACACATGCACGGTTTGCACTTCACCGCGCCAAACATTTTCATGTGAATGCGTCACATCAAAACCGCGCCGCGTGGCGCGCCATGTTGCGGTGGCGTACCACAGTTGATTTAGCCAACGCAATTTCAATGGTGAAGCCGACACCACGTGAAAGGTGACACCTGGAATATTGTGCTCAATTCTTTGCGCAAACACATGAATGTCGTGTCGTGGCGCAAGTTGCTCCACAAGCGCAATGGAGTATCGCTCGGCGCCGCCGCCGGTTGGCGAAAAAAATATATTTAGCACAGCGACACGCAGGCGCCGCTTGTCAGAAGTATTTGATTGTTTGTGCTGCATATTCACGCCTCTTGAAATATCAGATTTACCGTTTGTTGAATTCATTTGTCAATGCGCCAATCATTCAATTTCGTGGCTAAAGCCGCGCATTGTGCAATGATGCAATTCATGCGCGTCGCCTGTCTTCATAGCGCGTGGCCAACTTCATCCACAACAACAGCAAACTTGTTGAGCGCGTCACAATGGCCCGCGGCAACTGCATAAAGTCCTCGCCCGCCAGGCAACGACCACGCGCGGTTGTGGTTGCCGACATGTACCCCGCGGCGCGCGCCATGTCCACATGTTCCTGCGTGAAGTCGCCGTAGGGAT
>CALFOZ010000029.1 GCA_937919205.1 uncultured Planctomycetia bacterium | reverse complement strand
GGATCCGCGTCCATAGAACATGTGCTGATGCGGTATGGCGTAGAACAATTTCCTAACCAGGCCTTTCAGTCCGTGCGGTTGCGACAAATATCCGTGACCCCAAAAGAACACACGCTTGCCAAACAAGCGCGCTGCGATAGCGCCAATCCATGTGCATGGCCAATGCGGAACAGCGTGAAAAATCACCGTATCGAATGCTGGGTTCATGCCCGCGCGCACCGCGCCCCACTGCCAGCGAAAGGGTCCGCCAAATCGATGCGCAGGAGCAAGAATAAATTTCACCGCGGGAGTGAACTGCGCGGCACGAATGCCGTGCGCATATCCGCGATCGTGGTCATCGCCAATAAATGTGAAGTCAGCTTGTGTGCTGCGCGCCAATTCTTCAACAATGGCGCGTCGATAGTGCGGAAAGAAGTGATACACAACAGCCACTTGCGGACGCGTGTTGATGGTTGATGGCTGACTCGCGTTCACTAGTGTTCTTTCGTGCGCCGGCTCGACATGTTTGAATGCATTTGCAATTGTGATCGTAACTCGTTGTTTCTATCGGCGATTCTTGAATGACTGCTTCATATCTGGCCTATGCTTTGGTTGCGTGCCAGACAATATTTCACAAAACTTTGTGTCCGGTGCCCCCGACTACGCGCAACACATGCGGGGCGCTACCGCATTGGTCACTGGCGGCGCTGGCTTTATTGGCTCCAACATTGTTGATGCCCTACTTGCGGCCGGCGCGCGCGTGCGCGTGCTTGATGATTTAAGCACGGGTGATGCGCGCAATCTTATTGTGAAGAGCACGACGCAACATGCGCAAGACGCCCCCAACCCCAACACGCAATCTGGCGCCATAAAGAACGGTGACGCAATTGCGTCCACGTTAGAAAAAATAACCGCGCAACCGAATGGCGCGCAACTTATTGTGGGCAACGTCAGCGACGCCCACGCCGTGCGCCGCGCTGTTGCGGGTTGCAGTCACGTGTTTCACTTGGCCGCCATGGTTGGCATTTCGCAAAGCGTGCATGAGCCCGACAAACATTTCAACAGCAACATTCTTGGCACTGAAATTGTGCTACGTGAAAGCGCGGCGGCGAAAGTTTCTAGCGTGGTGTTCACATCTAGTTCCGCCGTGTACGGGCTTACGCCAACAATTCCGTCAAGCGAAAGCGATCCGTTAGTTGCGGCAAGTCCATACGCCGCGGGCAAGGCGCAAGGCGAAACGCTTACGGAAAATTACGCGCGCGCGCATAACACCCATGCCGCAAGTTTGCGATTGTTCAATGTGTTCGGTCCTCGTCAAAGCGCAACTGGAGCCTACGCCGCGGCCATTGCGGCGTTTCTGCGCGCGGCGCAATTGCGTGAGCCCGCGACACTTTTTGGAACAGGCGATCAAACGCGTGACTTTGTTCCCGTGGCCAATGTGGTGCAGGCGTTTCTGCGCGCGGCTGATCCGCGCCACAATCTGCGCGGCGAAAGATTTAACATTGGCCTTGGGCGCGCCACTTCATTAAGGCAACTTCTTGACATGATCGCCGATATATCTGAAATAAGAATTCCGCCGCGCCTTCTGCCGCCGCGCGACGCCGACAGTCCACATTCGTGCGCGGACATTTCCTCCGCTATTTGCAAGCTGAACTTTGATCCGCAAGTTTCGATGCTCGAGGGCTTGCGCCAAACTTGGCAATCGCTGGTTTAGCGGTGGCGAGCTTTGGTGGATGTTGCTTAGTATGGTGGTGTGATCATTCGAATTATTCCTATTTTATTCATGCCAATTTTACTGGCCGCGCGCTATCAAACCACATCTGAAAAAAATCAGGTCGATCAATCCACCGCGACCGCGGCGACTTCTACTGTTCACGACACATCGCCGCCTGTTCAATCTTCCGCCACGCAACCAGCGACACCGACCGACACATCCAACGCGGCAACCACGACCGAGCCCGCGCACGATCCTGAGGGCGTGAAGCCGCCAGATGGTTTTCAATGGAAATTGTGGGCAAAAGAGCCGCTTGTTGCGGATCCGGTTGCATTCACCGTGCTCAATGATGGATCATTGATGGTGGTTGAAAGCGAGCGCCA
>CALFOZ010000028.1 GCA_937919205.1 uncultured Planctomycetia bacterium | reverse complement strand
ACGCATCGCGCCGCGTGCACGGCCAACATATTTTGAAACAGCATCGTCGCGCGCCGACCGCTTAGCCAAATACCAAGCCTGCTTGCGTGTTGCAAAATCTCGCGCGTGTAATTCACCAGCACCGCGCCCACGGACTCTTTCACCAAAGGAATTTCCTGCTTGATTAATTCAACCGCGTCAGAAATGCTCGCCGCCGTTTCATGCGTAAGCGCATGAGGCTCGCTGGTAATCACCGCGCTTTGATCGGCATCGCTCAGAGCGCTCCACGAAGGAATCTCAATCACAAAACCAAATCGATCCGCAAGCGCTGGATCAAGCGGCTCACTGCCCAGGTAACTGTCAGCGGAAATATCATTGGCGTCCGCCGGCGGATTCATAGCCGCCCAACGAAATCGCAATTGGGTCAACTCCATTCCTTGCACTTTTTTCTCGTGAATAATGGGAAAAAGCCTATTCAGCATGTCCGGACGCGCGCGCGAAATTTCATCAATGAACACGGCCTGCGCGTTCCACACCGACGCGGGAGTTTGCACAAATGTCAACGTTCCATTGACGTTGGGCAGGGGATAGCCAATCAAGTCGTCGTAGTTCACCAAGCTTGCGTTGTAGTGGCGCCACTGCAAACCAAGCGCCTCGCACAAACGGCTTAGCAACAAACTTTTCGCAGTGCCATGCGCGCCCACAAGCAACAACGGAGTTTCCGTTGCAAGCGCAGCAAGTATCACGGGCTCTAACGTGTCCAAACCAACCACACCAAGTTGTCGCAGTGGGTGCCGAGGCGGCGCTTTCGTTTTTTGCGGCAGGCAAAGAGCGGCGGCAACATCGTTCGGGTTTATTTTTATTAAGGCGGCGCAATGATTAATAGGTGCAATGCTTGCATTCGCGCCCCCAAAATTGTTGACTGTGTTCGTTGTGTCGTTGCTGACGGTGTTGCTGCTCATGTCGTGACTCCACGACATCGAAAGCGGCCAGCATGAAAAGGACGGCTACCCAACGCGGATAGCATTTGCGAGAAGCGTTTGAATTGAAGCATTTATGCACGGAAAGTGCTGTTTGCTGCAGGTTTCAAACCTTCGCCACATCACCCTTTTCAGGGCTGGTCTCAGCACCGTGTCCCCCGTGATTGCTCACTAGGATCGGTTGCTGTTTGGGCTTTATGGAGACCGCCCAATACTCTGGATGTACAACCATCATAGCACCGCGCGCGTCAATTGCAAGTAATTCAACTACGCAATTATAAAAATTTGTGACAATTTTACGCCCATACGCTCTCAAGTGGTGTGAATCATGCGTTGCGCGCACATAAAGCCAAGAGTTTTGCTTGCGTCGCCTTTCAAATAAGAATGAACGCATCATCATCGCTATATCATCTTTTAATGTTGAATATTCCAGATCACAATTCAACTGGTGTGTCTGAGCATTACCACGGTTTAGATTTCATTCGCGCCGCCATGATGATGCTGGTTGTGGTTCTACATTCGTCTGTAAGTTTTATTCCGAACTCGCCTGATGTACTTTGGCCTTACCGCGATCCACAGTCCACAATGCTTGCGCCGTTGATTGCGATTCCTATTCATATATTCTCCATGGTGACTTTTTTTGTCATGGCGGGATTTTTCACCGCGCTCTTGTATCAACACCGCGGCGCGCTTGGTCTTATCGCCAACCGCGCTCGCTCCATTGCGCTCCCACTTGCTGTTGGCTGGGTTGTCATGTTTCCACTGGAGAGCGCGAGTTTTGTCATGGGCGCCATGCGCTCGCCAATCATCGCTGGCCAACCGACTCCGTCACAAATGGCAACGACATTCTTGGAAAATCCATGGGCCAATCCAACTCCCAACTATTTTTGGTTTTTGTATTACCTGCTTTTTTTCTATCTCATTGCACTTGTATTCATTGGATTCAGCAAAGTTGTCCCGCAAAAAATTTGCGCGTCCGCTGATTTATTGGCGCAAGCCTTCCTATGCGGGCGCCTGCGAATTGTACTTATTCCAACATTGGCGGCGCTGACATGGTGGAGCATGTTGCCCATGTCGGCGCCCGGAATAGATATTCCAGATATAGCATTTGCGCCCCGGGGGATTATTGTGGTGTCTTACGGAATCTATTTTTTCTTTGGATGGATTTTATATCGACACAAGGAATTTATTCAAACTTTGAAGCCGCGGGCGGGCACACGTTTCTGTTGTGGCGTGTTGTGTTTAATAGTGGCCGTGGGATTTGAATTGAAATGGCAATTTCAATTACGCGACGGTCAGGACATGGCAAGCGACAGCATGCGCACTCTGTTTGTAATAACCCAGGGCGCAATTGCGCTCACTTCATGGCTACTTATTTTGGGCGGCATTGGTCTTGCTGAGCGGTGGCTACAGCAAACAAATACCGTGGTGAAATATTGTGTGGACGCAGCATTTTTCGTGTACCTGACGCACTTGCCAGTGTGCTTGCTGATTATTGTTTTGATGCGCGATTGGAATGCGCCTGGATATCTGAAAATGTTCTCGGCAATTGCTCTCACTTTTACGGTGGTGTTGTTGGCCTTCCAAGCCGTGCGAGCGGTCTTGCCTAAGCAGAAAGTGAAATCTGCGACCTAAAACCTAGTTCTTTTTGAAAAAATATAGGCTTTCTTTCCCAAAAAGCCTGTCCCATGTCACAGTACTTGCACAACTAGGTTCACTATGACTCTGCCTATATATAGATATGCCCAAGCCATTTGCGATACGTCGCGCGCTGTTGTCAGCGGGGGCATGCGCATGTCTGCAACGCGTTCATGTATTGCCGCCACCATTGCCGCAACGTTCATGTGTGCGCCAACATATGCGCAGTATGACTCGGTCATTTCCGCGTGGCGCGTCAATCTCACTGGCGCGGTCGGCTTCAACAATCTCGCCGCCGATGTTCAACAAGTTCGTTATAGCTCCACGTATGTCTATGTCAACAGCAGTTCAGTTCCGTCATATTCAATTGGTCCGTGGATGGGCAGTCCCAACACCGTCACCAATCAGAATTTTTCATTTCGCATTTTGCGCACACCTGTTGTGAAGACCGGAACTAAGACGCCCACTGGCTTGGGCAATATTGGTATTTGGGTGAACGGGGTTGGTATTTACAATTACTCCGACGGCCGCAGTTACAACAATAAAAACATTTGGCACAACGATGCCATTCGCGTGGAGGGTCCTTCATTTGATTCTTGCGGTGGACATCCATCGCCCAACAATCAATATCACAATCACCAAAATGCGGCGTGTTTATATAGCGAATCCAACCAAGTTCATTCACCCATTGTTGGCTACGCGTTTGACAGCTTTCCAATTTACGGTCCATATGGCTACGTCAACACCGATGGCAGTGGCGGCATAAAGAAAATGCGCAGTGGATATTCGCTTCGCACCATGACCACGCGTACCACGCTTCCAAATGGAACTGCTCTCGCCTCTATTAATTACGGTCCAGCCGTTTCCGCCACGTATCCACTTGGATACTTCGCCGAGGATTACGCCTACAGCGCCACCAACGCCGACCTAGATCTGAACAATGTTCGCTATTGTGTCACGCCTGAATATCCAAATGGAACCTACGCGTACTTTGTCACCATCAATGAGCCGGGCTCGCCTGCGTATCCATATATTGTTGGTCCTTCATATCACGGCGTGGTTGACACCAGCAATGCCATGGGCAAAGTCACCGTGCCCACGGGCGTGACCAATTACAATCCCATCGACATGGACGGCTCTGGAACCTTGGACAGCGCGGATCTTGGGCGTTTTCTAACTCAATTTGGAACATACGGGCCAGGCGATTTCAGTGGAAATGGCATTGTGGATTCAGAGGATCTTGGAATTATGTTGGGAGCTCTTTGAACCATCATGCATGAACCCAAGGCCAAGCAAGTATTTGAAATTTTGGTGCGCGAGCATTCGGATCGCTTGATGGCATTTGCATGCGCGGTGTGTCGCAATCGCTCCGCCGCCGAGGATGTATTTCAGGAAACATTGTTGCGCGCCTGGAAAGGCCTTGAAGGCTACGACCGCGCGCGGCCTTTCGGTGCGTGGTTGCGCGGCATTGCCCGCAATACCGCGTACGAAATGTTCCGCAAGAATTTGCGCACAGTGGATGACGAAGTGTTGAATGTCATTGCCACGCAGGCGGCTCGCTTTGATGGCGCGGAGGGCACCGAGTTTCGTGAGCGCATGGAAATACTGGAGGAATGCATCGCCGCGTTGTCTGGTCCATACGCGGAGACCATTGATTTAACGTATCGAGGCGGCTTGTCCGTGGATCGGATTGCTGAGCAAGTTTCTAGCACAACCGAAGCGGTGAAGAAAAGATTGCAACGCGGGCGCGCCATGATTGCGGAATGTTTGGCGCGCAAAGGATTACTCGCATGAACACAAATAATATGGAATCTATGAACGACAGCATGAACGACAACGACAACACGCAAGACAGCGAACCCAACAACATGCAAAACCATGCGATGAATAATTCTCAATCTGGCGGTGAAGGCCAGGACAGCGAACTTGAGAAAAATGGTGCGCACATGTTTGTGGATGGATTGTTGCAGACACATTTTCAAACGCCGCTTGAGCGCGAGCGCCGCATTGCGCGCGTTATGAACGCAATCGCAGAGCCGCGCACATTTGCCGCGCGCGACTGGATGAAATTTGTTCGACAAAGTGGAGCGCTGATAGCCACCGCGGCCGTGATTGCGCTTATGTTCATCATTGGTCCACGCGAAGTTGAAGCCAGCGCGCAAGCCAAGAGCGTGGTGACTGCGGAGCAAAAAACCCGCGATCGCCGCGTACTTTTTCAACTTATTCCACCAAAGGATCGCCCAGGCGGTCCGGATTTTATTGGCTCGCTTGACATTCGTGACGCCAAGCATTTGGTGATGACCATTCGTCAACCAGATGGAACAATTGAAGTGCGTGGGCGCGACGGCGAGCGCTACTGGATGATTGATCGCAATGGAAAGTTGCGAGATTTACCCAGCGACATGCCGTGGCCAACATGGGTTCAATCGCCGCGCGGTGGTTTGCTTGTGGACATGGCCGAGGCGGTGAGCCAAGGTTTGAATGATGAATGGAAGTGGAGTCGCGCCGACACGCAAATGGAAAATACGCCATCAAAGGCGAGCGATCATTTAATTGCCACGCGTGTGAAGAACAAACCACAGGAGCCCAACAAGATCGATGTGCGCATCAATCAAGCGACGGGTCTTGCAACGCACATTGAAATGTGGTGGCCCGAGAATGCGCAACCGCCACATGGAGTTGGTGGCGGCGATAAGGCTGGACCGATGCGCGATGGTCCGATGAGTGATGGCGCGATGAATGGCGACGGTCGTCCGCCGCGACGCATGGATGGCGATGGCGCGATGAATGGCGACGGTCGTCCGCCGCGACGCATGGATGGCGATGGCGCGATGAATGGCGAAGGTCGTCCGCCGCGGCGCATGGATGGCGATGGCGCGATGGGTGATGGTGCGCGCGGTCCTGGTAGTAAAGACGGCCCTCCACCGAAGGGCCCAAAGCCAAGCGTGCCCATGGGTCCTCCAAGCAAAATGATTTTAATTGTGGAGCCTCCAATTACTTTCGACGCCGCATGGTTCACTCCAGAGAAGCAACTTTCTATCAATGGAAAATAAACAACCACTTCTGTGGAGCATGTTCGCGTTGGCGTTCTTAGCGCTGTTGATAAAGGCGTCGTCCTACGCGCAAATCAAAATAGAAATGATCAAGGTGCCCGCCGGTTCCTACATGATGAGCCCGTTGGATTTGGGCACGCAACAATTTGAAGCCGACGGCACAACGGTGCGGCCAAGCGTGAAGGTTGTATTTGAAAAACCATTTCTGCTTGCGCGCACAGAAATCACGCAGGAGCAATTCGCCGCCGCGCTTGGACGCAATCCTTCGCTGCATGTGAAAGGCGACAATGTTGGCAATTTGCCCGTGGAAAATGTGTGTTTCTATGACGCCATTGAATATTGCAACGCGCTTTCAAAAATGGAAAATTTTCCGCCGCGCTACACATTGGAGCGCGTCACGCGCGGCGCGGACGGCGCGATCACATTCGCCATGGTGAAAGATGTTGGCGGCGCCGGATACAGATTACCAACAGAAGCCCAATGGGAATACGCGTCGCGTGCCGGGTCAATCGCGGGTTGGAGCCACGGCGACGATGAATCACTTGTGGGAAAATTCGCGTGGTGGAAAGCGGAGTCAAGCGGCGAGAGCAAGCCTGTCGCAACCAAACTTCCAAACGCCTGGGGCTTTCACGACATGGCCGGCAATGTGTGGGAGTGGTGTTGGAATCCAGAATCAAAAGTTGGTGGCACTCAACCTATGCGCGGCGGAAGTTGGTTTAACTGCGCAACGTGTTGTCGCAACACTGGTCGATGCGTGAGCGAACCAACCTCGCGTGAAGGCACCGTTGGGTTTCGCGTGGCGCGAGATGGCGACTTGAATAATCCGGATGCCCACGCAAAAAGTCCAAAGATGAGCAAGGCGGATTTACCCTATAGTGTGGGGCTGTCATGCTTCCCAAACTCGCCATCATTGGTCGACCAAACGTAGGTAAAAGCAGTCTTTTTAACCGACTCGCGGGTCGCCGCATTTCCATCGTTGACCCCACGCCAGGCGTGACGCGCGACCGCATCTCTGTGGAAATTGCGCTGAAGCCAACCAAGGGTCCAACGCGCGCCATGCATGTGATCGACACGGGCGGTTGGGGAATTTACACCACTGAAAAAAATCGCAAGGACGACGCGGGCGTTGATCTCACTCCGCTCAAGCCAAGCATTGAATCGCAAATCATGGCGGCCGCGAAAGAGGCCGACATTATTTTGTTTGTCACCGACGCGAAGGACGGCGTGATGGCGCTTGATCGAACCGTGGCCACGCTGTTGCGTCGGCGCGGGCTCACTTCAAAGGTGATCGCGGTTGCCAACAAGGTGGACGACAGAAGTTGGGAGTCGGCCGCGCAGGAAGTGGCGCGACTTGGTTTTGGCGCGCCAACATGTGTCAGCGCTAGCAGTGGTCTTGGCCTTGCGTATTTGCGCAATCTAATTGTGAGCAAGTTGCCCGACGTGGAGGACGACGCGCCCGATGAGAAGCCGCCCATTCCTGAAATTCGTATCGCCATTGTTGGTCGACGAAACGCCGGCAAAAGCAGTATTGTGAATTGGCTTGCGGGTGAGCCGCGCGTGATTGTCAGCGAAATCGCCGGCACAACCCGTGACAGCGTGGATGTGCGCATTGAAAAAGAAGGTCGCATCATCACGTTGATCGACACCGCGGGTGTTCGTAAAAAGAAAAGTTGGGACGGTGACATTGAATTTTACGCCAACACCAGAACCGCCGACGCCATCGCCCGCTGTGATGTGGCTTGGTTGTTGCTGGACGCCACCGAAAAAAGCACACAGATTGAAAAGACGTTGGCCATGCAACTTGCCGATTCATTCAAGCCAACGCTGATCACGGTGAACAAATTGGATTTGGTTCAGAAAACTCTCAAGCCCGCCGACTATCAGGCCTACATCACGCAGGAGTTTCCGCAACTTTCCTACGCGCCAATTTCGTTTGTCAGCGCCAAGACTGGCAAGGGTTTACGCGACACGCTTGCGCTTAGTTTTTCCATGCAAGAGCAGGCGGCGCACCGCGAGGGAACCGGCAAACTGAACGCCGCCATTAAAAAGATTCTTGCCGAACGCGGACCAAGTTCAAGCCTTGGAACTATCGCCAAAGTGCTGTATGTCAGCCAAATTTCAATCAATCCACCAACCATTGCCATGGTGGTGAACAAGCCCGCGTTGTTCAAGGGCCAGTACGAGCGCTACTTGCTCAATCGTCTGCGTGAAACGTTGCCATTTAGCGAAGTGCCGATTCGCCTGCAGTTCAGCGAACGCAAGCGAACGCTTCGACCAGCCCGTAAATAAATTCACATCGCCGCGCATGGTTCAAATGCGTCAGTCAAATACAGCAAGAAATTTTGCGCGCATTTTTGATTTAGCGATGGCGTGACGCGCTCGCCGCTGGTTAGCATGGACATTGCGATGTCCATTCTTCCGCTTCCAATGTTTGAACAAGATTCGGACCCCGCGCGCCGCGACGCCATGACCGACGCGGAAATTTATGCGCGCCTAAAACCTCCCACCAGCATTGTTGTGAAGTTTGGCGCCATGCGCCAAGTTGGCGAGTTTCCATACAAGGGCGACGCCAAACCTGGTTGCGGTTCGCGCCTTGTGGTGCAGACGCCGCGCGGCGTGGAGATTGGTGAAATGCTCACCACAACTTGCGCCAATGGAAGTTGCTCCAAAAGCGTGAGCCGCTCTGAAATGTTGAAGTTCATAGAGAACTCTGGCGGCCGCGATTATCCCTTCACGCAAGAAGGCGAAGTGTTGCGCATCGCCACCGCCGACGACATGACGCGCTGGAACGCCTATCAATCTGCGGCAAAAGATCGCCGCGATCACGCGCGTGAAATTGTGAACAAGTACAGGTTGGATGTGAAGGTGGTGGAGGTGGAAGTAATTTTGGGCGGCGAAACCGTGACCATGTTGTGGATGGGTCCAGAGGCCAAGCAGAATGAGCCGCCACTGCCGCGCCCCGATATTTCTGGAGTGTTGCGCGAGTTGGAGCAACATTACGGCGCGCGCGTTTTTGATCGCCAAGTTGGCGCGCGCGACGAGGCTCGCTTAACGGCGGATTACGAAAAGTGCGGTCAACATTGTTGCTGCAAAAATTTCTTGAAGGTGCTCAAGCCCGTCAGCATGAAGAGCGCAAAAATTCAAAAAGCCACCATGGACCCGCTTAAAATCAGCGGGCGTTGCGGTCGCCTAATGTGTTGCCTGCGCTACGAAGACAAGACTTACGAGGAACTTTCCAAGCGTCTTCCCAAAAAGAATTCGCGCGTGATGACCACGGACGGTCCAGGCACCGTGATCGACGGAAAAATTCTTGTGCAACTTGTGCTGGTTCGTTTGGACTCCGACA
>CALFOZ010000027.1 GCA_937919205.1 uncultured Planctomycetia bacterium | reverse complement strand
GTGTATCCATTGCCATTTCACAATCCAACCAAGCCAGGCAAGTCCGCGACTTGAATGTGCTGGACGTGTTCGCGTTTGAAATAGTTGGATGTTGAGCGCGTGGCCCGCCAAATTTCAGTGGTGATCAATCATCTGATTTTGCGGATTTGCCGGCGGCTTTTTTATTTTTTCGCGCCAGGGAAATTCCTGGTCGGGATTGTTCTTTCTCGGGAGGCGTATTTCGGGGTTCATCAGTTTCGCCCAGCGAGAAACGCAGTGGCTTGTCATCCATCATGCGCGCATACAACTTTTTCAAGGCGTCCACTTCGATTTGTCTCACGCGCTCGCGGGTCAATCCCACTTGCTCGCCAACTTCCTTCAGCGTGAGCGGCTCTTGGCCCTCCAAGCCAAATCGCAGGCGCAACACGTGCGCGTCGCGATGATCAATGGAATCAAGCAGTTTCACAATCACCGAGAAATCCTCGCGCGAACTGATTTTTTCCTCGGGGCCGGAGGTTTTTGTATCGGTGAAAAGATCGTTGAAATTTGGCTCCTCGCCACCGATGGACTTTGGAGCTTGATTGGGCGAGTTGTAGGCGGTGATCGCTTTTTTGACAATGTTCAGCTTGCGCACCGGAATGCCCATCGCTTTGGACAGTTCCAGAATGCTTGGCTGACGCGAATTGGCGGCTTCAAATTTGCGTGTTTCAATTTTCCAACGCGCGATCAACTCCACCATGTAGGCCGGAATATGAATGGCTTGTTGTGAGTTGATCAAGGTGCGCTTGATGGATTGCTTGATCCACCAACTGGCGTAGGTGCTAAAGCGAGCTCCTTGCGCTGGATCAAATCCTTGGGCGGCGCGGATTAACCCCACGTTGCCCTCCTCCACCAAGTCGGACAATGGAAGCCCGCGGTGGGAATAATGTTTGCTGATTGCAATCACCAAGCGCAGATTCGACTTGATCATCAACTCGATCGACTCGCTTCGAAGCTTGGTTTGCTGTGGGTCGCAGTCGTCACAGTTGTTGACAATTTTCCAGCCCAGAATCTTTTCAGATTCGGGTGTCAACAGCGGCGTCTCGCCAATTTGACGCATGTATGTTTGTAAATCAGATGTCGCAAATACTCGCGCCATAACTTCTTTTCGAAAGGGGGGTCCCAACCACTCGAGCCGATTATTATAGTTGCCAGGTACATAAAAACCGCGCCTAAAAGATGTTTTTTATAAAACTTTTAAAGACCAAGGGGGCATCAAGTAAGGGACAATAATCAACGTGACAGAATATTTGCCTTAGTTCAGGTTAAGATTGATTGTGTGTCCAGTTCCAGCGATATCACCCCCATTTTAAAGGATTGGCCTTGGCAATCTGGAAGTTTTGGCGCCAGAACCCTGTCAGGTCACGATGGAAGGCTGTTAATACAGGTGCGCTTGGAGGTGGGAATTATTCAATTGGAGGCCGATGGGCGACCCGACGGCAACGCCTCGCTTGGATTTGGGTCGGTCTTGGATCGGGTTCGATCGCAACTTGCGGGTAGCGCCGCGCTCACCGCGGGCGGTGATTTAAGCATTACAGCCGAGGATGCTTGCGACTTGGTGGGTGAGATGTTGCTCTTTCGCCAGCGCGCCATGGCATGCGCGGTGCTGGAATTGTGGCCGCGTGTTCGCAGAGACGCGCTACACAACATGGAAATTTTAGAATTGCTTCGCACGCGTGGCGCTGACAGCGCCGAGCGGGCGCGGCATGAATTATGGCGCGCCAATGAAATTAAAATGCAAGTGCGCGCAGAAGTTGCCATGGCGCTACTGGCGGGTAGAAAATCAGAGGCGGCAATTTCCATTGATCGTGGACTCGATGCGTTGAAAAAAACTTTTGCCCGCGCGGGCGCGTTGGATCAATTTGAGCAATCCATTGAAGCGCAGTACTTGCGCGGACTTCGCGAATCGCTCACGTTGAAATTGCCAGCGAGCCAGCGCCTTGAAATTGAGCGGAGATTGTTGGCGGCCATTCGCGGCGAGAACTTTGAATTGGCGGCCATTCTTCGCGATGAGTTGCGACAGATGGGATCAACTTTATGATGTGGGCGCACTACTTTGGCGCCACGTTGTTCGCGTTGTTTGGTGTGGCGTGCGTGATTGTCACGCCGCTGGGTTTGCCCGGAACGTGGATCATGATTGGAGTGGCGGGAGCCACCGACGCCGTGGTGATGTGGATGTGGCCAGCGCAACCCATGCCGTTTGGAGTGTCGGCGCTGGTGATCGCGGTTCTTGCGGGAACCGCGGGTGAAATAGTTGAATTTGTGGCCGGCGCATTGGGCGC
>CALFOZ010000026.1 GCA_937919205.1 uncultured Planctomycetia bacterium | reverse complement strand
CAACTCGCTATCCATAGATGTAAACGTAAAAACCAGGTGACCTTGATCACGCAATATGAAAGATTTAGAAGATAGTTTGAAAATGTGCCTTTACGCTTGAAAAAGGCATTAATACAAAAAGATTTTAATTCAAAATATGGTTATGGCCTTAGGTTTCACAAATCGCACGCCAACCTATCCGTGTTCAAATGCCTGTTTAAATGACTTGGCGTACATGGCGCACTCAGAATGCGCTGAGCGAATTGCAATAGACCAATAAACGCGCCTGGATTGGCAAGTGAACGCTTCTTGGTGACCGACTTAGCCACAATCAAGCAATGCAGTTCACGCTGCTGAAGTAAGCCACGACTTTATCCAGAAATGATTGCGCTTCTCACAACGCCTTCTTGCGTGCGTCCAACTGTTGCTTGTACTTGGCGCGATCTTCGGCTTCTCTTTTGCCGCTCACGGGTATGCCAGTTTCAAAGTAAATGCCTTGCGCCAACGCCAAGCGCTTGAGTTGCTCGCGCGACTTCTCCATGCGCACATGATTTGTCCGCGCGCTGAATTTTTTACAGAGTGCAACCCACTGTTGGATGCACTAAACACCTGCGCCAAAGCAGTCGAGCAAACGCACATGCAAGCACATGCAATTGCAATGCAACGCCTCACATATAAATGGAAACTGGGCTGCGTCATTGGATTCACAATTTCAATTGCGCACGCCACGCGACGCGGGGACACGTAACTAATGCAAATCATGCTTTTATGTGGCAAATAGTTGGTCTTGGCTGTCAACACAAACCACATGCCGCCCACGGCCAAGGCAAGTCCAAGCCATTCAATTTCCGTAGAGTGAATTTCATGGCACGAGCATGCAAACATGGATTTTCTGGGCGTGTTTCTATGTTTTTTAAGAATTCCCACACCCGTTGATTTGCATTATCGGAATTTAGAACATTCCAAGCCCACTCCAAAATCTGAAAATGAAATGATTTCACTTGAAAACAAAAAAATAGAAGCACTGTGTCAATGTCGGCTCACTTGTTCACGCCCTGTAGGCATTCACTTTATTTTGAAAGACAAGAGATTTTTTGCTATGCAATCACCACTTCAAAAATATAAAAAAATCTACAGCATCACCCGCACCGCCCTTGCCGCAACCATTACGCCATGTATTTGCTTAAGAGCGAGCGCCGCAATCACTTTCTTTGATGACACCGCGGCATTCAACGCCGGACTTCTTAATCATCCACTATCGAAATACACCCAAACATTTCAAACGTACACGGGCGCGGCCGCTGAATTCACTGGCGGCGCCGATGAATATGCCTGGATTGCCACAGCGGCACACGGTCTCTTTGGCGAAACCGATCTGATTCGCACCATCAACCCTAGCGACACTTTGAAATTTCAATTCACTCCCGGCGCCGTATACGCCGTTGGCGGTCTGTTTCATTACACCAACAACGCAGGCGATTTCCTAGGCGGCGTTATGAAAGTTGAATTGAACAACGGCGATGTGTTTGTGCGTTCCATTGAAAACGAAAACACCTTCACCGGTTTTGAAAGCGACGGCGATAGTATTTTGTCGCTGGAGCTAAGTCACTTTCAAACAACAACACCCACCGATTTCTCCGCGGTCACATCATTCATACTTGGATATAAAAACACAGTTCCCACTCCTGGCGTAACAGCATTCTTGCTTATGGCCGGCATTGCCACCACTCGACGGCGGCGCAATGAACAGACGGTTGAATCGCTTCCCGCGAAAAAAGTAAAAAAAGCAAAACCCCGACGAAAAGGGGTACGTCGGGGTAAGGTCGAAAAAGGGGGTCGACCACATGCTTGTTTTGAAAGTGTCAGCACGACACTCTCTCACATATATGTAAACGTAAAAAACAGGTGACCTTGATCACGCACTTTCACATTTTTGCAAATTTATTTTTATTTGACTGATAAACGAACGTAAACCAAACAATTTGAAGTATTTGTTAAAAAATTGTTTAGTGCGTGATCAAGGACAGGCAAAAATTACGTTTACATCTATGTGAAGAGCATTCCTAAATATCTTTGGCCACAGGCTGAAACCGCAACGTTGCGAGTCACCCAAGCCGAACTGCGTTTGTGGCTACCTAAACTACCGCACATTAGCCGCGAAATCTTTCACATTCCCAAGACCAGCCAGACCTACGCCCTGCAGCCAGACCCCAACGCAACCGGCGGCATTACTTTAAATCTGTGCCAAACGCACTTTCACGCCAGCCTGTCTGGTCCAGAACGCGCCGACCTTGAAATTGAGTGCCATGTTCTTGAAGGCGAAACCATGACACTGCCACTATGGGCTGTAGCGCAAGGGCCAGAAGCTGAAGCCAATCTGTGGGACAGCTTTGGCAAGCTTGTGGTGCCCGATCTATTAACCCGCGGCATTGACGCGCCTGACCTTCTTTTGAATGCCGGCAAGTACATGATTATTGCCAGCGTTACTGGCTCCACAACCATGGTGCTTGGCGCAGGTGTGGCCATGAACGAAGTGACATTGCCGCAAACGCAAAGCGCACTACGCCGTGCACGCTCAACAGGCTAAGCCCGCAGCGCTTTTACAATTCAAAATGCGAAATGATGTATTCACTGGCGACTACGCGCGCCCAACGCTTTCTCTAGTGCATTGAGCACTTTCACATTTATGAGCCAGCGCCTCTGTCACAGCATTGTTCCTAAAAGTATAAAAACGCCATTTCCAGGCGTTTTTACACATGCTTTATATCAGTCTCAAGCACACTCACTCACCCGTAGCGTTTGGTAAATACCAGCAAAATTCGATTACACAATGGCCAAAGTTTCTAGCACCGCATCAAGCGCCACATCAAAGGCGCGGACCGTTTGCGGCCTTGCGTTTTGATCAATCGCCAAAGCTTTGTTCAACAAGTCGCTGATTGGGCCAGCCAACTCGGGGCGCACCTCTTCAAGGCGCACGCGCTCATCCATAAGCACGGCCTTGAGCAATCCAGCGGCGCTCTTGCCGTCGGCTTCATATGGCAAACGACCGGCGAGCATTTCAAACAGCAACAACGCAACTTGGTACACGTCGCTGGTCACACCAATGCGGTCGCTGCGACCGTCGGTTTGCTCCGGGCTCATGTAGGCGAATGTTCCCACCAAGTGACCTGTCTCCGT
>CALFOZ010000025.1 GCA_937919205.1 uncultured Planctomycetia bacterium | reverse complement strand
AATCAGCGCAATGGCGCCAAGACTTCCAGATCGACCAGAGTGATTTACATGCGTGGCGCTCTTGTTCATTTGGAACCTCGCCAATCAAGCAGCAATACATTCACCCACAACAACGCGAATACCACGGAGATTGGATACAGCACATCGCGCGCGTCGAACACGCCGCGAGTGAGTCCGTTGAAGTGTGTCATGGCGCTCATGGATGCCAACGATTCAATGACCCACTTGGGCGACCACTGCGCGAAGAAATCTTGCACAATGGAGAAGCCGGTCAACAACAAAAGGAAACACGCGGCCACGGAAAGCACGAACGCAACGACCGAGTTGCGCGTGCACGCCGACAAACACACGCTGACGGAAAGCAACGTTGCAAACAACATTGCGCTTGCAATGTAGCCCGCCAAGATTACGCCGTGGTCCGGTTCGCCCAGCCACGCAATGGTGATCCATAGCGGAGTGGTCAGCAGCAACGCCACGCATGCAAAGGCCCACGCCGCCAGGAATTTTCCAAGCACCATGTCGCGCGTGGTCAACGGCAGGGTCATTAAAAGTTCAATCGATCCACTGCGGCGCTCATCGGACCACAAGCGCATGCCAAGGGCCGGCATGAAAAACATTCCTAGCCACGGTTGCCATTGAAAGAATGAGCGCAGATCGGCCTGGCCGCGCGTGTACAAGCCCGCCATTTGAAATGACAACAGTGCGGCGATGGCTACGAACATGACAATGAACACCGCGGCTACGGGCGTGGCGAAATATGCGGCAAATTCCCTGCGAAACACGCTCATTGTGCGGGCGAAGGCGCTTGGTGTTGGCGGCGGGCCGAAATTATTTTGTGCCGTATGTACCGTCGTTGCGATAGCCGGTGCACCATCTTGCTTGCTTGATCGATCACGCGCTCTGCTCACGCCCGCTCCTTGCTGTTCACCGCGGTCAGCGTTCGGAAAATATGGTCAAGGCGATTGTGCTCCACGCCAGCTGGAACGCGCGCGTCAAGTTCCTTGGGAGTTCCATCAAACACCATGCGACCGCGATTGATAATCACGGCGCGCGTGCAGACCGCTTCCACTTCCTCAAGAATGTGCGTGGACAAAATAATCGCGCGATCCTTGCCAAGATCGCGCACAAGTTGGCGCACCTCAAACTTTTGATTGGGGTCAAGGCCGTCGGTGGGCTCGTCAAGAATTAGAACTGGAGGATCATGCAGCAACGCCTGCGCAATTCCGGTGCGCCGCTTGTAGCCCTTGGAAAGTGTTTCAATGCGCTGGCCACGGCACGGCTCCAAATGCACGCGCGCCACGGCAAGGTTCACGCGCTGGGCAACTTCGGCGCCGCGATACCCACGCGCACGCGCTGTGAACGCCAG
Organism: uncultured Planctomycetia bacterium; assembly: GCA_937919205.1. Taxonomy (GTDB): domain Bacteria; phylum Planctomycetota; class Phycisphaerae; order Phycisphaerales; family SM1A02; genus SYAC01. The sequence continues at coordinate 1,790 of CALFOZ010000025.1, read as the reverse complement.
AAAATCTTCCACGCGCATTTCGCTGTACGCCGGCGCGCCTTCGGGCAAATAACCAAAGTTGCGCTTGGCACCAAGTGGGTCGGTGGCCAAATCAACGCCAGCAATTTTCACAGAGCCAGCGTCGGGTTGCAAAAATCCAGTGAGCATTCGCATGGTGGTTGATTTGCCCGCGCCGTTTGGCCCCAAGAAACCAAGCACTTGCCCGCGCGACACGCAAAGATCAATTCCGCGCACGGCTTCAAGCGTGCCAAAACTTTTGCGCAATCCGGTGGCTTGAATCAAATTGGCGGGCGTGTCCACCGATCAACTTTACCATTGCGCCAAACGTTTGTTGGATTCACGCCTCGAACAATCAACACCTTGAAACTATAAGATTTGCCAATGGATTCCCGCGCGCGTCAACTGAACAACAACAAGCTTTCGCGCCAAGATGTAATTACTGCGATTCTATTTACGGCACTCACGCTTGTGCTGCGGTTGATGTACTTGTTGCACTCGCTCGATTGTGCGTGGCCACATTCCCGGCTGTACGAAGGCGACGCGCCCGTGTGGGCGCAGTGGGCAGCGAAACTAAATCTTGGGCAACCATTTGAATACGACCTTGCATTCCGAACGCCTGGCGTGGCGTGGATGTTGCATTGGCTTGGCTTCATCGCCACGCCATTCACCAGCGCCAAAATAATCTGGTGCGTCATCAGCGCCATAACCACCGGACTTTTATATTTGGTTGTGGCGCGCTGGTTCTCGCGGCGCGCCGGAATAATCGCCGCAACATTGTTCGCGGTTTCGTTTGGTTCATTCATGTTGGCGACATCGCTGAACAACGAGGCGCCGTACGCGTTACTACTTGTGGGCATTATTGGCGCAACACTGCGGTGGATTGATGGGCCAACGTTCGCGTGGTCACTTCTGTTGGGCGCGTTGCACGGATGCGCGCTGTTATTGCGAGCTGAACATTTGTTACTGCTCGCCTTGTTGTTGATATACGCCGCACTGCGCGCGCGCAAAAGCGGCGCGGGTCGCACGCCAGTCGCAAATGCGCCGCACAATAAGGCCGCGTCAACATTGCAATTAAACGCGCTTGTGAATGTGGCAATACACAGCGCGGTGGTGCTTGCCGCCGCGCTTGCGCTGTGTGTTCCGTGGACCATTCGTTCGTACAATGCCGCGCACAAATTCAACACCGACGCGCCGCCCATTTTCTTCGCCACGGCGCAACCGCCTTGGACACCCGCGGCCATCGCATACTTAAATCGCTTACCCGCCTTTGCGCGCGCCGGAAACTTTGCCTTCATGTGCGAATTAAATAAGCGCAGTGGGTTGTTGGTGGTGGACGACACTGATGTGCGCGCGTTCTTTGAACGCGAGTGGAACTACACGCCCGAACCGATCGCTGAGTGGTCGCTGATTTCGCTCAAGGGTCCGCTTGATTTTGCGATGGCCAACCACGCGCAAGCCAACGGCGGTTTCAGCATCGCGGGGCTCGCTGATAGCCATGACTTGAACGCAATTTTTTCACTCGCGCGCCCCAGTCACGCGCGCTTGGTGAATCACGGCTACGAAATCGGCGTGGATTACATTCGCGCTGATCCTGAGCGCTGGTTCACGCTGGCGCGCGAAAAGCTGGCGCGCTTTCAAGATGGCGCCACGCTTGGATTATTCGCCAATGATTGGCCGCACAACGCGAAGCATGTTCGCCGCCCCGTTGATCTTGCCACGCCCATTCGTTTTGACGCGCCCGTGTGGAATTATGCAGTGCTTGCGTCGCTTGGCATTGGCGCGTTCTTTGC
>CALFOZ010000024.1 GCA_937919205.1 uncultured Planctomycetia bacterium | reverse complement strand
CGCCATGCGAACTATTGATTTGTCACCGAGAAAAAAAACTGGCAAGATTATATCTTGTCGGACAGCTTCATGACCAGCGCGGTGGGGATGGCTGGATATTTAATGCTGATGCGGTGCAGGGTGAATTCACTTTGCGCAAATGGTTGAGCCTTGAATAAAGTTTCTACCACGTCGCTGTACATGGGAATGGAATTCACGGGCCAGTGATGCGCCTGCGGCAAAACTTCCACGTTCTCGATCAATGGCATGAGATCACTTTCGCGGTTTGGCTCTGGAACACCCATGCCACCACCGGTCATGCAGTTGAACAAGAATGCGTGCATGGGAGTTTCTTTGAGCAGTGAGTTGTGCAGAAAAATATCAATTACGGCTTCTTCCACGGGTAAATCCAGTCGAGTGAGCGAGGCCACGGGTTCCGTAAATTTATTGTGGTCCATCTCGGCAAAGAACAAGTCGGTGGCGGCTTCTTTGCCAACCTGGCCCATGGGCAGAGACCATGTGATTTTATTTGGGGTTTGCAGTCTAATTAATTGAGATGGAGTCAATGTGCTAAACGCACTGAGCAGAGGAAATTCGTCACTGCTTTTTTTATCTATCGCAGTTGAAACTGGAATCAGATGTTTGACATTTTTATTGTCGTATATAAAAAGTGAACGTTGAATTAGTGGCCAGCTTGCATTGCTTCGCAAGCGAGTGAGGCCAATGAAAGCGTCGCCACTCACAACATCAACAAGAGCAGGGTCCTTGGCGGGAAACTGAATCCAGCATCTCCAACGCACACTTGCGCGAATTCCCCAGATGGCTTCATTGGCCATGAAGGCCTGCTTGCGCAGCGTGATTTGCGACATGGAGCGCGCGGGATTTGTTCCGCTTTGCATCAATATATTTTTAAATGCGTTGCGGGTTCCGCCCACGCGCTTGGCAAGAGAACTTACATCAGCGGCGGCCTGATGGGCGATTTGAGTTACGTCACGCGTGGAAGAGCCGCGTTGGCATTTATTGATGAATATGTTCAGCCCCGAATCACCTGGAAGATATTCAACCGCTTGGTTCACATCGTGTTCCTTGGCGAAACGCACAATGCGCCATGCCAAACTTTTATCAATATTCAGTCGCTGCGAAAGGGAGAATGCATGGTCTTGCTCAGCGCCGCATGCCTTGATAAGTGCCAGCAACGCGCCTTGCAATGTTTTCATGGCAGTCCTGCATTCTTCAAGCAAGGGTTCGGAGGTTGGTAGTGCACGGCGCGGCATAACGGAATCTTTACAGAAATCAAATCTTCATGCGTGGACAATTCTCAATTTGTAGAAAAATGATTTTTAAAAAAGCGAAATAACGTGAATAAACATATTTGAATAGCGAGAGCCTGATCAAATTCAGGTTTGTATTCAGTTTCGATCCGCAATTACAATTTAGGCAATTGCGGCTTCATGGTGGCGATTTTGTTCAAGCCCTTGACCAACAGAAACACCGCCCACGCCACAATGAAGAACTCAATGCACATGTTCAAGAAGGCGCCAATTTTAATGGCCACTTCAGGCGCCGCGGCGATGTTGGCCGCGGGATCCGCCACGACGGCTTTCTTGAGCACCACTTGAAAGCGCGACAAGTCAACTCCGCCAATCAACATTCCCAAAATGGGGTTGATCAAGTCTTGAACAATCGAGTTCACAATTTTACCGAACGCCGCGCCAATGATGACGCCGACGGCTAGGTCCATTGCATTTCCTTTAACCGCGAACGCTTTGAATTCATCAACAATTTTCATATGAGTTCCTTATGTATAAGTTTATGCAATTAAAATTCCAATTTCAAGCCCGCGTATCCGCGAAAGTCATTGCCATTAGAATTGCTGGCAGGTTGGTTTTGATAATCATTGCGCAGACCAGTGACCAGGCTTAAACCGCTGAAAATATCTAATTTCATGCTCCATTCAAATCGGGTTTGTAAAAAATAATTTTCAAAATTGGAGAGGTCGGGGGCGATATAAGTGGAAAGCGATAATTTTTGACGCTCGCTGATTTGCCAATCTACTGCAAATTCCGCGTAGCCACTCGGTTGCGTGGTGTCGACGCCACCAAACTCATGCGTGGCGCCCACTCCAAGTTTTCCAGTGAGCAATAAAAAATTTGGGTCGTCAAAGAATCGATACCCCATTCCGCCCCAGGCTTGGATTCTGTTTTCCCATCCTTGATTGGCGTCGTATTGATATTGCGCTTTGGTGAACCACAACCATGGAGTTGGATTGAGGAAGCGGTCGTAGGTGATGTTGGTGAGCAAGTTGTTGTCGGTGACATTGCCAATGCCTGAGCCACTTGATGAGAGCGTTCGCAAGTAGTACTCGGCGTAGGCCTTGAGTCGATCGTTGTCTGTTTCGTGCACGGCTTGCGCCGCGGTACGTAAATCCAATTGCGTATTTTCGGCGGAGACAAATGTGGAGTTCAATTCAACTTGGCCTTTCCAATCCGAAGGGTTTTTTGCAATTGGGGCAACGGTGGGTTCAACATGCGCGGGTTCCGTGCGCAGCAAACTGCCGTTATCCAGCGCGCCAGATGAGTTGTTATAAAAATAACGCGAGCTTCCCGCGTGCGCCACGGATCGGCTTGCCAATGCGTCGACATCGTTTGGCGCGGTGGACACCGGCGTGAGTTCGGTGTCGATGTAGGGGTTAGTGAATCCACTGAAGAGACGCGGTTTTTTTGTGGGCGAGGCAGTTGAAGCCGATTCCGAGGGCTTCAATTTAGATTGTGGTACGGACGCAATGTCCGTGATCAATGCGCGATTGATTTTCAGGTCGCCCAGAATTGCATGTTGCAATTCAACCACTCCATTGGCTTCGCTGATCAACTTGCCACGAATCACTTCGCCAGATTGAAGCGTGATGCTGACTTCGTTGGCCTGCGCATGCGCGCATACGCACGGCAAAAGGAGCATGAGAAATAAAATAGTCCAAGGCTTTTTTTGATTCATGTGCGCTACGCCTGTGGTTTTGGTTTTGGACAAGTTGAAGTGGAGATGAAATTGAAAAGATACCAAGTCAACCCATGAGAGTTGGTGTGTACGATTGGTTCATGTCGTTGCATTTATCGCTTACAACACATCCACTCTTTCGGGAGTCGCGCGTACTCATGGAGCGCGTGCATTGCCCAAGTTGTCGAGTGAGCTTTGCGCCAAGCGAGGTGTTGTTTGTGGCCGAGGATGCTCGGCTTGTGGGGGATCCGGTGGCTGGACCCACACAGCAGTTGCGATTTCTTCCAACGCGATTTGATGTGGGCGGCGCCGCGCTTGATCCCGAGGGCGCGCGTTGCACGCGTGTGGCGTGTCCGCGATGTCGAATTGAATTTCCGCGCGCCATGATTGAGTTGCCCAGCGCGTTTATAAGCGTGGTGGGTGCGCCTGGCAGTGGAAAAAGTCATTTGCTTGCCGCCATGACGTGGGGTTTGCGCCGCGAAAGGGCGCGCGCGGGTGCGTTCATGGTGGACACCGAGCCAAAGTTGAACGCGCGTTTGCACCGCGATGAAAATATTTTATTTGGCGCGCCGGATTCAAATGAGATTGTGCGCTTGGCCAAGACGGAAATCGCCGGCGACGCCTTGTTGTATCGCACGGCTTGCGTGAAGGGCAAGGATGAAACTCTTCCATTGCCCCTGATATTCACTCTGCATCTTGGCGCGCAATCGGCCGAAGATATTGCATCAAGCCAGTTGGACAATATTCAACCAGCCACGCATGGCGCTTCGCTTGTGGTGTTGTACGACAACGCGGGCGAGCATTTTTTGCCCGGCGCGGACGAATCGGCGCAACCCGTCACGCGCCACCTTAGCCAAAGCCGCGCGATTGTATTTGTGTTTGATCCAACCCAGGATCCGCGCTTTCGCGCGGCGGTGGGCATGTCCGAAAACGGCGGCGCCAACATTCGCCAAGATTTAGTGCTTACCGAAACTTTCGCGCGCGTTCGACATCATCGCAGTCGTCACGCCGCTGATAGTTTGGATGTGCCGCTGATTCTTGTGCTTTCTAAAGCCGATGCGTGGAGCAAGGCCGCCAATATTGATGTAAGTGTGGAGCCATATTTGCCAAGTGGCGGACTTGATTTTGCGGCGTTGAAAAAAATGGATCGCACGTTGCGGCCTCTATTGGAGGGCGCGTGTCCAGAATTTATGACCGCTGTGCGCGCGGCAAGTTCGCGCGTGTTGATTGTGCCTTGCTCGGCGCTTGGTCCATGCGCGACCGGCGACGTTGGAGGCGACGTTGGCGCTGGCGTTGGCGTGACGCGCGGCGCTGGTGTGCGGCCCTCGCAAATTCGTCCCCAATGGGCCAGCGTTGCGTTGTTGGCAAGTTTGCCGCTGGAGGTCGACGCGATTCAAAACGCGTCGCTGTGGACATGATCGTTGAACTTATTCACACATCGTTGGCGCGAGGACTTGATGGCGGAAGTGGCTACACCGTGGCGGGCCGCACTGGCGGAATGCCCGCGGCTATGTCCGAGGCGTTAAGCAGACTTTCAGGTTTGCCACCAGCGTGGAGCGACGCCACGCTTGAGGAAAAAATATTGTGCGCGTTTCGCCGCGTTGAATGCGCGGGTCAAAGTTTGTCGGTGTTGAGTCGCATCGCGCCAAGTGGAATGGATTACACGGGGCGCGCCAATCGCCTATCGCATCATCGAGTGATTGACGCGCGCGTGATGAGCGAGTCGGATCCGGCGGCGTTGCTGGAAGATGACGCGTTGTGGCGGCAAGAGTGGGTTGGCGCGGCGCGTGAACTCAGCGGCGGCATCTTGCCCGTGCGCTTGGCGCGTGATGATGCGCCACTGCACACATGGGAGCGTGAATTTGGCGACGCCGGTTTTGCGGCCAGCGTGTTGGACGTAATTATGAAAAGTGGAATGGGAGTTTGGTTGGTCGTGCCCGCGATGAGCAAACGATTGCGCCTTGCCGCGGAGCTCATGTCGCTTATGCCGCAGAAGCAACGCTGGCAATTCACATTTGCCACGCGGCCCGTTGCGCCAGGAAGCGAATCGAGCGTGAAAATATGTTTTGTGGATGAACGTGAACCGGAATTGGCGGCTCACAATAGCGCCAGCGCTTGGATTTTTCGCGTTGGCGCGGGCGCACTTGCGGCGAGACCCACGGGTGAGTTGGCACAGCGGGCGCGGCATGGACGTGATCACGAACATGTGAATGCAAACCAGAGCGCGCCCAAAGTGCGTGAGAATATTCAGTGGAGTCCACCCACCACATTGCCCGCAACGCGCGAACAAGATGTGGCTGGGATATCCCAGACAAGCGCCAAGCCACGCCAATCAATCGATCAGACGCACACGCACACCCACACACATGGGCCGGTTGTGATTCAAGTGCGCCGCGTCGCCATGGCATCGGCAAGCAGTGGCGTGTGGAAATGGTTCGCGGTGGCTTTCATAGTGATCGCGGCGTTGCTGTGGTTTGCCGTGCAAAGCGGGGGCGCGTCATGAGCATGAATGACCGCAAAGTGGTGGAGGCGATTCGACAGTTGGTGCTGAGTCCGCAACCGGATTGGTCAAACGTGGCACAAGTTGCTCGTGAGTTTGAACAACAGGTTTCCGACGCAAACCACAATCTCAATCGCTGTCAACGTTGGATTGCATTGGGATTATTCGCCGAGGCGGTGAGCTTTGGCGAGTCGCTCGATCTAGCGAAATCATCAGCGCGCCTGTTGTTGCAAGACATGTTTGGGCAATGGGGCGAATTGTGTCGCGCGGCCAATGTGCCCGCGCCGCGATCCATAGATCAAAGTGTGCTGGAGTCATATTCCGACGCGTGGTCGCGTTTCCACTCGCTTGCCCAAGTCGAAGCTCGGCATCGATTGTTGTCGTTGCAACGTGCGCCACTTCTTGAGCGCTTGCAAGTGTTGCGCGAGTTGGTCGATCGTGATTCTAGAAATCCAGAGTGGTTGCGCTCCATCACACGCCTGCAACGCCAAGCCGCCGCAGAGTTGGCAAACATTGTGGCCCAGGCCTTGCAGACAAATGACGACGCGCTTGCGATCGCCATTTCCCAATTGGTGGACGCGTGCGAGGGCGCGCAAGGCGAGCACCAGGCGCAATGCGAGCGCTTGCAACTGTTCGTGGCGCAGGCCAAGCAACGAGTTGGATTGCAAGCGGCGCGTTTGGCCTGCGATGAAATGCACAATGCCGCCGTGTCCATGGATTTGCAGGAATTGCGCGCGGCAAGCCTTCGTTGGCAAGCGGCCATTAGCCAGGTTGAGCCCGATGAGGATTTGCGCCAAGCCGCGGCGGCGAGTTTGCAGTTGCTTGTGGCGCAACAGCAACGCGAGCAACGCGGGCGCGAGCAACAGGACGCGTTGGCCCGATTGGAATTGGCGCTAGACCAGGCAAAATCTTTTGTTGAAATCCAATCCCTTGTTGCGCGCGTCAACACTGTTGAGGCCATTGTTCCTAAGTCGCTCGCCATGCGCGTGGCCGCGCTTCAAGACGCCCACGCCGCCGTTGGTCGAAGACGTTTTGTGCGAATCAGCATTGGCGTGTCGATCGCCACCGTGGTTCTTGCCGCCGCCGCATGGTGGATGATTCAATGGCAGAGATCCGTGCAGGAGGTCGACACAATCGCTCGCGAAGTTGACGCGATGCTGGCCGTGGGTTCGCCTGACACCGCGATGAAATCACTTTCAAGTTGGAAGGAATCCCATGTTGATTTGTGCGACGCGCCGCAGGTGGTGGCCGCGGGCGCCAAGGTAACCGCGGCGATCGAAACAGAGCGCGTGGCGGTGGCCGCGGCGCAACTGAAGATAGATCAAGCGCAACAATTGCTTCAATCGCCGGCATATCCCGCCCAGTTTGACCAAGCCGCGCAAGAGTTGAAACAATTGGCCACGCGCGCGCCGAAATCAATCCAGCCAAAAATCCTTGAGGCTGTGGATCAATTGCAGGCGAAGGCGGATGCCACGCGCGTGGCTTCGCTTGATCAAGCGCGCGCAGAATTCATACGCTTGGAATCCGCGTTGACTTCGATGGTGCCACTGAGCGCGGCGGCCCAGGTGGATCCAGATTCCTGGTCTCGACGAGCGGATGAATATCAATTGATGGTTGACGCGGCAAAAATCGCGGCAAGCGCCGCCGCGACCAATCGCGACGCGCAGGCCATCGCCGAATCGTTGCAAGCCTTGGCGCTGAACACCACTCGTTTGCGCGATGAGGCGTTGCAAAATGCGAAGATGTATTCGCAGGCCGCGGAATTATTGCAATCCGTGGAGCGCATCCCGGCGAGCGAGTCCGCCTACCGCGACTTGTATGTTCAATTGTTGCCGATCGCGGCGGATGTGTTGGTTCGTCGCAAACAATTGAAAGCGTTTGAGCATGGATTAAAAGTGGCGGAGGGCGGCGCCGCGGTTGAGGCCTGGCGCCAAGGCATGGTGCCCGCCATTCTCGCTGGGCGAGTTGGCGACGTGGGCGGACTGACCGCGGTTGATTTTGGCGACGTCGCCACCGCGCGCTCGCTCGAGCCGATGTTGGCCAAGCATTTGGCGGAATTTCCAACCACTCCGCATCACATCGCGGCGCAATGGTTGCAAGGAATTTGCAGGCGAACACTTGCCAAATGCGCAAACACCGAAGGCATTGGTCAAGCGGCGGGGGCGTGGTTGACTCAATCTGGTTGGACAAGTCTTGGCGAGCAATCCATGAATGATGGCCGCAAGGTGTATCGCAAGCGCGTGGGTTCGTTGGGTGATCCGTGGGCGCAAGCGGTTCAATCCAAAAATGATTTGGCCACGCCCGCGGAATCATTGAAGGCGCGCGCGCCTTTGAAGGGACAATTGATGGGAGTGAATATTCCGTGGGCGCCGTCGCAAGCGTTGATCACGGTGGCGGCGGAATTGCCCAAAGCTTCGTGGCGCCAAGCGCGCGACATATGGTTGGACGCGCTGGCCAAGGAATCTTCCATTGCGCCAAGCAATCCAATTTTATCTTGGCACTTGCAAAAAGATTTATGGATGGCTTGGTTGGACTATTTCGCCGAGGAACGCGATCCAGTGGATGCCGCCGCGGCCAAGTGGGTTCGCTCGCTTGAATCATTGCGCGCCGTTTCCGCAAGCGATCCATTTATTGTGGCCGCAAGCGATCAGGCCGCGCGCTCAGAAGATATTCGCAAGGTGGCGTTGCAATCGCTGGCTTCAATGCCGGATATTTCCGCGCTGATCAAAGCCGCAAAGAAGCGCGATCAAGCCATGGATGAGGGAATGTTGCCGGCCGCGTTGGTGGCGGTGATGCTGTCGCCCCAGGAAGGCACGTATCCAGTGCGTGGCATCGCCAACGGCAAAAACGCGCTGATTGTGGGACGATCCGTTGACGGCACATGGAAATTTTTCCAGATTCGCATTGAAAAAAATGAAGTGTTATTTGTCCGCGACACACCCAATCCAATTTCACAATCGCCGCAACTTATCTTTATGCGAGGAGCCTCACCATGACGCAATTTTCAAATCGTGCAAGTTCGGACAAACACGCGGACGCGCATTCCGCGCCGCCACTGTTGCGCTACGCGTCGGTTGATCCAGAGGCCAGGCTGTCGCTTCCAAGTGGATCGTTCACCACGCCAGCGTTAAGCAGTAGTTTGCTTGGCGCCATCGCATTGATGCTGGGCACATACGTTCCATCGTTCATCTTTCGTCATTCTGAAATAGGCGAGGTGCTTTGGAAATATCTCACTGCGTTCGACCGCATTCCAATCTTGATCATGTTTTTCAGTTGCTGGAGCGTGAGCATCTTGTTGATTAAAAGTTTCAAGATCGTGGCACAGCGCAAGGCGTTTGAAATTCATTTCGCGCCCGATGATCCGGAGTGGAGCATCGCCCGAAGCAACGCCATGCAAGTTGTGGAGGCGATTGAATCCAAAGTGCAAGGCGTGGAGGGGTTCATGTATCTCAATCGTGTCACAAGCGTGCTACGCGCGGTGCGCAATGTTGGACGCGTGGGTGACATTGATGAAATGTTGCAGAGCCGCGCCGACAATGAGGAGTTGCAGATCGACGGCGGGTATGTGCCGGTGAAAGGTTTCATTTGGGCGATTCCGGTGTTGGGTTTTATTGGCACAGTGCTTGGTTTAACCGAGGCAATTGGGCGTTTTGGTGGGGTGCTTGGCGCGCAAGGTTCTGATTTGAAGACCATCACAACTCAATTGACGCAAGTGATTGGCGGGTTGGACACGGCGTTTGTGACCACGGGCGAAGGATTGGTGGCCGCGCTTGGCATTCATTTGTTCTTGACATTTTTACGCCGCGCCGACGACAGATTGATGGACGATTGTCGCGCGCAATGTTCACGCCACGTGACTTCCAGGGTTCGTGTTGGGACGAACGAGAACTGAACATGGGTCGCTCGCGCCACGGTGATGAGAGTCCAATGTCGTTCTTCTCATTTCAAGATGTGATGATGTGCACTATTGGTCTGACGATTGTGATCACCATGGTGTTGATCTTGCAGATTGGCGCCGACGCGGCGGTGGTGGAGGCCACCGAGTCGCAAGCCAACGCCGACTTAACCAAGAGCCGCGGTGAACTTGCCAGTGAAGCCGCGGGCTTGAAGCAGAGGCTTGATCGCGCCGCGCAAGCGAAGTCGCCCAATCAAGCCCTGGTTCGTGGCGCGCTTCGCCAAGAGTTGCGCAGTGAATTGGACAAGCGCGATCAGGCCACGGCACAGAAGAAAAAAGTTGAGCAGGATGTGCGCGAAGTGTTGGCGCAATTGAGCGCCGACCCAAGCGCCATTGAGGCTTCGGAGTTGATCCGCAAGCGCGACGAGCTTGAGGAACGGCTTGCAACAACGCAATTACGCCGCAGAGTGACCTATTTATTGGCCGAGGATGATCGTCTGCCTGTGATCATTGAAGTGTCGGGCGCGCAACTGGTGGCGGGAACAAACTCGGAGCAGGATTCACCGCTTGCGATTCCGCTGAACGACCCCGCGACAGCCGCTGTGTTGTTGAAGCAATGGATTCAAAGTTTGCCCAACCCGACCAAGCGCACGTTGTTGTTCGTGGTGAAGCCAAGTGGAGTGGCCTTGTGGCGCGATATATCACAGGCGTTCGCCCAAGACGCGCAGATTGGCGCTCTGCCACGTGGATTGGATTTGATCGAGGAAGATTCCTATACCAGCGATCGATTTCGTCCAGCTGTGAAGGAAGCAAAGCCATGAGTCGCCGCAGTAAGGCGGGGGACGAATTTGGAAGTTTGGATTTGTTGCTTGACACGGTGTGCAACATGTTTGGGTTGTTCATCTTCATTGGAATTATCGTTGCCATTCTTGCTGGCGCGCGTAGCAAGGAGATCATCACCAAGGCGACTTCCGCCGCCACCACAACCGCCGATCCGCTGAGTCAAGAACGATCAGCGTTGCGGCGGCTTCGGGTTATGGTGGCCGACGCGGAGAAAAAATCGCCCGATGATGGGGAGTCACGGATCGCGGCTGGAAAGTTGGATTCACTGCGCGACTCCAATGAAAAAACTAGCAAAAAAACCAAGGAACTTGCGGCTATTTTAAAAATCGGTGGCGATCGAACCGAGGCCCTGCAAGTGGAATTGCCCAGCTTGCGCGCGGAAATTGAGCGGCTTGAAGGCGAACTGAAGGTGGAGTCCGCCACGCAGGACAAGAAAGTTCGCACGCCGCGCAAACGTGAAGTGGAGGGGTTACTTCCAGTGCAAGTGATTTTATGGCACGACCGCGTGTACTGGATCAATCCGTGGTTGGGTTCGATTGATGAACCGTGCGCGCGATGGAGTGAGTGGAATACCAACGCCGTGGACATGGCGGCGCATCCGGAGAGCGTGATCCATGAATGTTTTCGCGGCGGTGGCCAGTGGATTGAGCGACATGTTCCTTTGCTCGTGGGCGGTGGCATAGAAGTTGGCCCAGACGGCGCGAGCGAATGGGAGCAACCTTTGCGTGAATTGCTTGCGCGGCTTGCCACGAAGAATCATGTTGTAAGTTTGAAGGTGGCGCCCGATTCACATCGCGCGTTTGGGCCAGTGCGAAACTTAATCGCGGAAAAAGGTTTTGCGTATGAGGTGTCGCCAATTCAAATGAGCGATGGTATTTACCGCGATGAAATTCGCGACGGCGTGGCTACGGCGCAGTAGGGCGATAGTGATGGTGTTGCCAAGATCGTGGCGCGCGCGTTGCCAATAGCGTGGGTGACCGTATTGCCAAGATCGTGGCGCGCGTTGAAATCAGGGATGTGGCGGCGGAAATCCCGGCATTTGTGGCGGAGCCGCTTGCGCCGCGATGCCTCGATATTGCCCGCCATATTTCTTGGCGATCGCCTCTAGAGTTGCCGCGTCCACATCTTGGCCAAGACCAATGGTGTGAATGCGGGTTTGATCCGCGCCGCCGTTGAGTTGTTGCAAAAGACTTGATGGATCCGCGCCAAAGTGACCATCGGTGAGCAGAAAAAGTTCGTGCGGAATGGGATTTAATTTTGTGAACGCGTACGCCAGCGCATTGGTTGGATCGGTTCCACCATTGGCGCCAACATCTTGGATTTTTTTCAAAAACTCGCGGGCTTTGGGCGTGCCCGCAAGCACCCAATCTGGCTCAAGCAAATATGCGTCGCTACTAAAGAAGATCACTTCAAAGTGACTGCCCGCGGGCAATGACTGAATGGTGCGCGTGAGTTCGGCGCGCAAGGCGATCAATTTGTCGCCCATCATGGAGCCGCTAATGTCGCACACAAAGCAAACATATTTTCCCCGCACGCGCGTGCCAAAAAAATCCACGCCGCCAGCGGGGGCGTCGGACTGTTGGGACGCGGTGGAAGTTTTTGCTTTGGAGACAGAGTTGGGCGCGGCCGCAATCCCTGGCTTGGACTGCGTGGCGCTTTCAAATTCCGCGCGGCTCATTCGTTGATACAACTTTCCGTCCAATCGCAACGCACCATCATCTTCAATGATCCACGCGGCGGTGTACGGCAAGGCTTGGGTAGGGGGAATCACCTGCTTTTTGGCTTGATTTGCTTGCGCGGGCAATTCCAGCGCGGTGGATGAAAAACGACAAGGCGTTGATGGATTCTCCGCCATCACAACTCCGTTGTTCAAATCAAATGTGGCGCGCAATTCCGCGGCGATCACAAGTTGCGCCGGCGTTCCCCAACTTCGATAGATCTGCATTGATCGTTGCGTGGGGCGAATGGCGAGAATGGATTGATCGAATCCGCCGGGCGCAAAGTCGGGCTTGTGTTGGGTGGTGTCCGCTTGTCGCCAATAGCCAAGCAACGGCGCGTATTTGGATTGAGCCGTCATGCGCGAAGCTTCAGGCGTGGCGTCTCCAGTTTCTTTTTCGGCTTCGGAAAAATCTGGAAGTGGAATGCTTGTCTCAGTGGTTGATGATTCAGGTTGCGCGGCGGGCGTGGGTTCGGGTTGTAATTCCTTGGTTCGTTCAGTGTCTTGAATTGTTGAGCCAGCGCTTGTGGCGTTATCTTTTTTTACGCCGCGACCACCAGCGTCAGCTTCTGGAGTTGTTCGATTGCCCGAAGTTCCATTTGAATTTGCCGGCGAACCCGCCGCTGAACTCGAACCTGATGTGGCGCTACCGATTGCGCTTGCATCTGGAATTCCTGAATTGCTTGCGCCTTGCGCGCTGTTGCGCAACGCGCCCGAGGTTGTGGATTTTTCTTTTTGCGCGCCGGCTTCTGTGGTTGATTGATTGGTTGGTGTGGCAGTGGTTGACGCGGCGTTGGTGGCGGTTGGTGGGCCAGCTCCTGTTCCGGTGATGGAGCCTCCGCTAGCAGAACCAGTTCCCGCGGAAGATTGTGAAACGCGTTTGGGAGTGAACGGTTGATTCGATGCGCTTGATCCACCGTTCACCGCATCCGCAATTTTTATAAGTTGCGATTGCGAACCGCCAGAATCCGCGCCGCCGCCAGAACCTGCGCCACCATTTGCGCCGCCGCCACTTCCGCCACTTCCACTTGCGCTTCCAGATCCGCTTCCGCTTCCGCTTCCGCTTCCACTTCCGCTTCCACTTCCACTTCCGCTTCCGCTTCC
>CALFOZ010000023.1 GCA_937919205.1 uncultured Planctomycetia bacterium | reverse complement strand
GTGAAATTCCTGGCGTGCTTGACGCGCTGAAACAATTTCCAGAATTTGATCTGTCGCGCTGTGCCATTGGCGGATTTAGTTTGGGTGGCATGACCGCGCTTGCCGCGCTCTGCCAACCGCACACATTTCGCTCCGCGCTCATAGAGGCCACCAGCGGCGACTGGAGCCAGATGGAATCCGCCAAGCATGATCCAGTTCGTGCGCAACGCTTGGAACCACTTCGACATTTGGATTCATGGAAACCAATTCCATTGATGGCCCTACACGCCAGTGAAGACGCAATGGTTCCAGTGGCACCACAGCGCGCGTTCATAGAAAAAATTCGCGCGCAAACTCCAGCCAATATTCCAGTTGTGTGGGAAGAATTTGGACACACAGGCGCGTTGAAGGAGCACATTGGATTTGGGATGTTCGCCGCGCACGCCAAAACAATCGGCACGCAATTCTTGGTGGAACATTTGGCGCCAAGCAAAAGCGCGTAACTATTTCGCCGCAGCGCTGGCGTGTCTCGCTCAGCATGTGTATTGAACACATAACGCGGTCACACAACATTCGCTGCGTCGCCAATCTTTCGCCCATTCAATTCATCAATGAATTTGGCTGTGAATCACTGCGACACAGTTTCAGCGCCAAGCATTTGCGTGGTGGCGATGCGTCTATACACATCGCAGCGCGCCAACAACTCCGTGTGCGTTCCAGTGTCCACCACTCGACCAAAATCCATCACCACAATTCGATCGGCGGCAAGAACCGTGCTTAATCGATGCGCGATGATAATTACGGTGCGACCAACTCCAAACTCGGCGATGGCGTTGTTGATCTGCTCCTCGCTTTCAGCGTCTACTTGGCTGGTGGCCTCGTCCATTAATAAAATGGCGGGGTCGCGCAGAATGGCGCGCGCAATGGCCAAGCGTTGGCGCTGACCACCAGACAAACTGGCGCCCTGCTCGCTCACTTGTCCATCAAGGCCGCCAGGAATGTTGCAAATGAAATCCCAGGCATGCGCGCGCTTGGCCGCCATCTCAACATCGGCGCGCGTGGCTTTGCGATAGCCAAGTCGAATATTTTCGTAAATGGTTCCTTGAATCAAAACCGATTCTTGCGTGACCAAACCAATTTGTCTGCGCAAACTTTTCAGTTGGATCTGATCAATGTCCATGTCGTCAATTAAAATGCGGCCGGCGGTTGGCTTCAGCAAGCGCGGCAACATGGCCAGCAGAGTGGTCTTGCCGCAACCATTGGAACCCACAATGGCGATCTTTTCACCGTGTTTCACTGAGAAAGAAACGCCAGCAAGCGCATGTTGCGTGGCACCCGCATAGGTGAAATCAACGCCCTCGATCTTTATTGAATGCGCGTGACGCTTCAGTTGCGGCTTGCTCAACTCCACACTGTCCTCGCGCGGCATCTTTAACAAACTGCGCAAGCGCGAGGCGGGCGCGGCGGTGGCTTGAAACTCATTGATGAACCCAGTCAACGGTTTCAAACTGCTGGCGCCAACGGCGAGCGCGCCAAGCGACATGAGAAAATTCTCAAATGACAATTCACCATTCAGAATATTTTTGGCCGCGATCAGCGCCAATCCCGCCACCACAAAGATGGCCAGCATTTCAATAAGCGGTCCTGACAGCGCGCGCGATTTTCGCACGCGCAAATTTTGGCGCAGAACTTTGTGATTAAAGAAAGCGAAGCGGCGGATTGATTCCAACTCCGCCGTGGAGCCTTTCATGGTGCGCAAGCCTTGCATGGATTCTTGCGTGGTGCGAAGCAGTGATTCCTGGGCCTCAAGCGCGCCGCGTGTTCCCTTGCGGATTGATTTGCCAGTTTTGCGCAGAACAATCGCCAACAACGGACCGACCGTGCATGAGACAAACACCAAGCGCCAATCAAAATAAATCGCCGCGCCAAACGCCGCCGCGCCCTTGGTTACCTGCGAAATGGTCTTGCTGGTCAATGCCTCAAATCCGCTATTGAGCGAAGAAACATCGTTGTTAATCCGGCTGGTGAATTCCGCGGGACCCTGCCTGGTGACAATGGAAAGCGGCAAGTGAATCACATGACGAAAAACTTCCAGGCGAATTTTGGCCGTGGTGCGCGCGCATAAACCCATGGAGACAAGTTGGTGAATAAAATTGGCCGTGGCGCCAAACACCGTCAACGCGCACAATCCCGCAAGTATGCAAATGACTCCGCCATATGGGTCCGTGGGCAACGCGTTCACAATCCATTCGGGCGCCTGAATCCATTCGCCCTTGGCGTTGAAGTTGCGCGCAATTTGTTGAAGCGAAGTTCCATCCCGTAAAATTAGTTGCAATAAAGGCCCCAGGCTGAGCAAGCCCGCGCCCATTCCGCCTGCGCTGACGAACGCCCCAATGAGCGCAATGATGGCTTCGTGTCTTGGGCGCAGCAGTCCGCGCGCGAACCACCAAAAATCTCTCATGCCACCTTTGTCATCTTTCGCAGAGTCAACCATCAAGCGCTCCCTTCAATCCCTGACAATAACCGATGCCAGTCATTCCAGAATGATGGCCAACTTTTTTCAACGCATCCAGGATCGCTAATGGAAACACCGCCACGCAACGCGCCCGCGACGGCGGCGCTCATGGCGATACGGTGGTCGGCGTGTGGATTGACAACTATTTCAGCGGAAATTGAATGCGAATTTGTTTCGGCGCGGGCGTTGGAATTCTCATTGGCCACGGCATTCAAGTTTGTATTTGTCCGAGCATCAAGCGGTGCTTTGAAAGCCCCAACTGGATTCGTATTAGATGTGTCGCACGATATTTCCTTGACGTGCGTCGAGCGCCCATCAATTCGAATCCAATCCGCACCACTTTCAGCAAGCGCGCCCATGTCGCGC
>CALFOZ010000022.1 GCA_937919205.1 uncultured Planctomycetia bacterium | reverse complement strand
GGATGCGTGGCGCGCGGGCGACACCAAGAAGGCCTCGCTGTATGCGGATCAAGCCATTCGCGTTTCGCCAATGTCACCAAGCATGGTTCAGTTGCGCGAGGACATTCGCGCCAACGATTCCGCGCCGTGGAAAACAAAGTTGGACTCGCTTGATTTGCTTCCTGACTACATCCGTGAAAAGGGAACCGTGCTTGGATTTCCACAGGGCGTGCCCAAGGATGTTCCTGACGCAACATCAAACACAACGACCACTCCAGAAACAACCGCGCCACCCGTGGCGGTTCCTGGCGCGGAGCCAGCCAAAACCATCACCACAAATACCGCCGTGCCAACAACGCAAGCCGTGAAAGTTGCGCCCGTAACGCTGGCTGTAAAAACAAGTCGAGCCATTGAATTTAAAAATAATGAAGTTGATGTTGGCTACATCTTGACGCCACCTGAACCAACACAGCAACCGAAGGAGAAACAATAATGAAAAATTTTGTCATCGCCGCGTCACTCATGCTTGCATTGGGCGCCTGCGCAACACCGCATTCAAAGCAGGTGCGTGAAGACGCGCATGATCGATACGACCGCGCCAACGCGCAGGTGGTGTTTGATCAGGCCAACCAAAGTTTTCACGCCGGCCAATTTGAAGCCGCACTGGGTCACATTGAAAAGGCTATTGCGCGCTATCCAAAAGATGGAAATTACGAAGTCATGCGTGGACGAATTCTGTTGGAAATGAAACGCACCGACATGGCGCGCGAAGCCTTTGTCAAGGCGGCCGCGCTTTCGCCAACCTCCGCCGATCCTCACTACTACATGGGAATAATTTTGCAACGTTGGAACGAACTAGACAAAGCCGCCGCGGAATACGCCAAGGCGTTTGAGTTGGCGCCGTCGCAGTTGCAATATGTTGCCGCAGAGTGTGAAACATTGATCGCGGTTGGCCGATTGAATGACGCGGAAAAGAAATTGCTTGCCGTGCAAAAAACATTTGAGTTCAGCCCCGTGCTTGATCGCATTCATGCGGATCTTGCTGGCCAGCGCGGTGATTTAAAAGAACGCGAACGATGGCTTACCGCCGCACGTTTGCGCACGGAGCCAGCCAAGGCGCAACAACTTGTGGAAGAAATTGCCGTGACTCGATTTGAGCAGGGCAATTGGGTGGGCTGTATTGATGCGCTTGAAGATGAGGCGCTGAAAGATTCCGCAAAATCCACCGAACTAGTTCGCTTGCGCGCGCGCTGTTTGCTTATGATGGACCGCGCCCGCGACGCGCGTGATTTAATGTTGACGTTGCGCACACAAACCGACGGCGATGGAAGAAATGCCAGCGTGCTTGGCCTTGCGGCTATGCGCATTGGCGACACAGCGCGCATGATTGATGCCGGACACATTCTGACCCAGGCTCGACCAGAGAGCGCCGATGGCTGGGTGCTTCTTGGCGTGGCCGCGATGCAAAATGGTGATCGCGCGGAGGCGGTTCGTTTGTTAAGCGAAGCCAACAAACGCGAGCCAAACAAAAAATTACCAAAGCAATTGTTGGCGGCCGCTTCCAACGTGGCTATTGCACGTGCCACACAATAAATTCATTCTCACTGAGCGCACGTCTTTTTTAGAACTGTTGCACCAGTCACAGAATCTTATTTAAGTTTTAATTTCTCACACCAAGGCGTTTCACCCATGAATTGGATACGGCATCATGAGCCGAATAATGACAACAAATATCCAAGGTCCTCGCTATCTACCGAACCCGATTTGTTGAAGTCCTCGGGGCAATTCGAACATGGTCCGTATGCGGCAAGCAATCCGCCCAAATCAGAAGAATCCACGGACAAATCACCATTAAGGTCGCCCGGAATAGTTGTTGGGCACAGCGTTGAGAACACTCGAGTATCGTCAATAGCCGCCTCCACTACAGAACCCGTTCCAAGATCACGCGCCACAAATTTCAATTTTACGCCGCCTGCTGTCACGGATACAAAATCAGCCACGCGGAATGTCTTTTGAACCCAAGCGTTTGCATTTTCGCTAACAAGTTCAAGTAGAACCCAATTCAAGCCATTGTTTCCAGAGATGTAAATGGGCATAGTGTCCTCATTCGGTGCGCTACCCTTGTCATTGGAATACCAACGCCAATATGAAACTTTCGGGTCATCAAGACCAGACACGGAAAGCAACGCACTGGTGAGCGTGGTCTGTCCGCCATCCACATCAGCCTCGCCAGCTGAACCACCAACGGATCCGTTGGCAGTGACATAGCACCTGGTTCCAACCACTGTGTGATCGTCCTCTGGTTGCGCATTTGATCCTATGGGATCTCCAAGGAACCAAGTACCAGTTGTTGCCACTGTTCCATCGGCTGTGCCGCCAATCACCCAGCCAGTTGTTAAAGCTTCCATGGTTTGATCCACGGTCACAGTCGCACCAAGCCCCGATATGGCGTTGTACTCACCACTGCTTGGGTCATTCAATGTTGAATTATCATTAGTTGTTACAACTATTTTCCAACTGATTGGTAAGCCACATGTGCTACTCGGCGAAATAGCCGCGTACAACCCACTCGTCTCTAGTTGCATTGGGGTTGAAGTCATTGCGGTGCCTTGAGTTGTTTGCAGAACAACACCATTTTCTGGAATGGAAAAACCCGAACCCGTCACGGCGGCCACCGCGATGCGCTGACCAGATGGGTTGAAAAACTCCGGCTTGCCCTCCGGGTAACTCACTGTTACAGGCTCAATTCCTAGCTTCCATACAAATAAACCTCTTTCAATATCTGAGCCAAGAATTGTTCCTGATGGCAAAAAGGGATAGTTGCTCCACAGACCGTTGAATGTTGCCCGAGAGGAACTGTCGTCATCAGGATAGGTGTCAAAAAAAGCAGTCTGTGTGGGCGCGGTGCGATTGGAGATGTCAAAGATACGCAAGCCAGTTGTGTAGTTGGAGCAGAAGAGACTGTTGCCCTTGACATATTCATTGTGATCAATGGCAACCTTGCCGGTTGAGTAGGTGCCAGCAAATGTGGGGGCCGCCAAATTGCTGATGTTGGCGATGATGCCCCGGTTGTACACGCCAATATTGTCCTCATCGAGTTCATCGTTGATGTAGGCGTACTGCAGGTCCTCGCTCATCCACACTTGATGGCAAAAAAATGCATTTGGGTAAGTGAATCGACCCAGGGTGACAATGTTGGATTTATTGGTGACATCCAAAATATCCATGCCTGTCGCTGTTTGGCCACTGTTGGTGCCGCCGCAAGCGAAGAAAATTTCCTTGCCCGCATAAGGACCGGTTGTGTAGTTGTACACAACGCCGTCATGGGTGTATTTGGGATTCCAACTTGCGACAAACACGGGCGCCGCTGGATTAGGCTCCAAATTATAAACGCGAACACCGTTTGTGCTACCACCCATTCGGTACAAATAGCCCGTTTGGTTATTGATGATCATGGTGTGGGTGGCTAACGAACCGCCCGTGGTGATGCTTGGAAGTTGGGTGACAATTCCGTTATCTATCTGCGCAAGGTCAAACACTTGAATACCGCCACCTCCCTCACTGACAGCGTAGGCGTATGTCTTATAGGTCTTGACATTGCGCCACAAACTGGATGAACCAGCGAAGAATTTCACAATGCTCGAAGCGCCTGGGTTCGTGACTTCCACAAATCCAGTTCCATTGGAGAGACCCATCAGTGCGTACTCGCGCCCAGATGGACTGACATATCCCCAGACATCATTACCGCTGGTGTTTGAGGAATCAAATGTGTTGCAAGGAAACCAACTCATCAATCGAATTCCGCTGGATTGAAATGTCACGGCGGACTTGAGCGATGTTGAACTGCCTTCATCGTCTAGACGCCACACGGGTCCAAAAATTGGTGGCTCCCAATCGCGAATCTTCAAATCGCCTTCGTGGGCCAATGCCAACATGCATGGCGCAATAATGAATGCGCCCAAAAACGATTTAATAATTTTGGATAGAGTAAATTTCATAATTAAAAAATCCAGTAAATGGGTTATTGATCTTCATTAAATATAGACCTAAAACACAAAATACCATATTTAATTTGAATTTTTATCTATAAAAGACGGTGAATGAGCGCGTGGTTCTACTAATTGGAATTCGCTATTTTTCCCGATAAAGATTGCAAAAACACGAGCAGGTCCCGACTTTCTTGGGGTGATAACTGAAGTGGCTTGAGCACCGATTCAGAGTGGTGATCAAGGGAGATGGCACCATCAAGCGTGCTGTAAAACGCGATCACTTGCTCCAAAGTGTTCAACTGACCTTGATGCATGTAGGGCGCGGTGTTGGCCACGTTGCGCAAACTTGGCGTGCGAAATTGACCCCACTGATCTGGTTCACTTTGAGTGGCCAAGGTTATTTTTGCGCGCGTGCCGTTTGGATCGTCGCTGTATTTGCCCGCGGTGTTGAATGGATCAACGTGCAATTCAACCACGCCATTAATACGGCCGCGATCGGTGGGCAAGTCGTTGTTTGCCAACGGTACTCCAATCATGTGAAATTGATCGTCACTGAACAGAGGTCCATTGTGGCACTCGATGCAATTCGCGCGCCCAACAAATAGTTTCGCGCCACGGATTGCGCTGGCGTTGAAAGAATTGGTTGGCTGTGCGTTGCCTTGGCGTAATTGTTCAAGCCATTGATCAAATGGCGAGGGCTCCGTGATCAGAGTGCGCTCGTAGGCGGCGATGGCTTTGCCCACATTGGAAAACGCCCTGTCAATGGCGTCGCTCTCTTGTGGCGTGCTTGAATTCACTTGCGGTAAAGGACCAAAGATGCCTTGATATTGCGAGAGAAAATCTGGATTGCTGGCGATTTTCTCGATCACCTGCGCGCGGGTCAAGCCCATCTCGTTGGCGCTTTCAAATGGATGCAGAGCTTGGCTCCACAGCGAATCCTCCGAGCCATCCCAGTGAAACCATTTGTGGTGCGCGGCGTTAAGCACGCCCTGTGTGTGGCGATCGCCCAAAGCCAAACCCATGGCGATGTCTCGTCCATCGGTGAAATACAACTCCGGCTTGTGGCATGTTGCGCAAGAGACGGAATTATTAAGGCTGAGCGAAGTTGAGAAAAATAGATCATGCCCAAAGTTCGCGGCTTGCGCGTTGCCTGACCAGCGATTGGTGGGATCAAGTGGAGGCTCGGGCAGTGGCCCCAATGTGAGAAGTTGGCGGGTCTCCTGATCACTGAGCAAGATGGGTTGTGGCATGTTCCACAGGGTGAACGCGATCAGCAACACAATCACCAACGTGACTTGGGCCCGCTGTGATAAGAAACGATTTGGGGCCGAGGTATTGTTGATTGAATCAGATTTGCTTATTGAATGGGGGTTGCCCAGATTCATTCAAGTTCTAGCGTAGTCTGAGCGCGGCTTACGCGTCCATCTTTCTTCACATCAAAAATTAATTCCCACCGTCCAGGCATGTGAAACAAAAGTGGATCGGCTAGCCAAGTTCCTGGGGAAATCTGCGATATTTTTGGCCGCACATTCATGCCGTGATTGTGATGGGGCATTTCTGCGTCAACGCCAAGTTCATATCCGCTGAGTGGTTGGCCAGCCGCGTCCACCAAGGAAATTTCAAGCGCGAATGGCTCGGCGCGCGAAAGGGGACCAACGGATTTCCATTTGATCGAGCCACCAAAATCCAGCGGCAACGATCCATAGCCTGCCTTGAAAAGCGCAATCCATGTTTGTCGATCAGCCAGCGCTTGCGACTCTTGGGCGGGATTGGGTTTGCCGACTTGCGGGCTGGGCGTGGCGGTGCGACTTTTACTTAATGTGAACGACGCGGCCCACTTGCCATCGCGCGTGAATCGTTGCAGTCGATGGTTTCCAAAATCAATAATGTAAATGGCGTTTGGATCGCCGCCGTCCACTCCCGCTGGTAACCACAGTGCGCCATCTTTGGCGGCCTCAACACCATCAAATAATGCGGCCCCTTGGCGTGGCGCGGAGCCAAAGTTGCGGATGATTTTTCCTTGCGCGTCAAGCTCAACCAATGTGTCACTTGATGCGTCGCTGACAAGCATTCCACCATCGGCCGACGGCGCGATGCCGCGGGGATTTGCCAAGCTGGTCGGCAGTGCAATCTGCTTGGCAAGCGTTGCGCCACGGCGCTCCACGGATGTTGGCCACAACAACATTATTTCATTGGCGGCCTCGTCAAATACCGCGGCGCGCGCGGCGCCCACATTGGCAACGCGCGGACGCGCATCACGCGTGCATGTGTCGTTGGTTGGGTTCACCCACGCGATATCGCCGCTGGCAAACACAACTCCAATGCCGCAACCAGTGGAATTATTGGATTGCTCCGCGGAGCCCTTGATGGAAATTAAGTCCACCGGCCGCGATAAAGGCAAGCCAGTTTCCAAGCGAATTTGGCTGAGATCGATGGATTTCACCATGACCGCCATGAAGGCGTCAAATGCGATTGAGTTGGAAAGATTGCGCTTTAGTTTCCAGTGCTCCAACCGATCGGCAAGAGCGTCCACAATCCACACATCCAATCCGTTTTCATCAACCAACAGCGATACGGGCCGAATGAATCGACCTGGCTTATCGCCATTGCCACCAAGAGTGGTGATGTAGATAGGAGGATCATGACGCGTGTCCCATAGAACAACGGTTCCGCTTTCCGGCTCCCACGCGGCCACAAGAGTTTCGCTGGCGGATACATCCACACCAAAGTGACTGCTTATACCCTCACGGCTAGGTGCGGGCGGGCGCATGGGTTGTTGCTCGCCTTGACGAAGCGGACGAAATATTTGCACGCGTCTTTCAAATCCCTCGCACACCGCCACTCGTCCACTTTTTGCATCACTGGCAATGGAGGTTGGATAATGAATTTTTCCCTTGCCTTCGCGCGGACGAATGGAGTGCAAGCCAAAGACATCTCGCAACGCGCCACTCCAATCAAGGCGCGTAATGCGATGGCCAAGCCGATCGCTGATCAGTGGACCCCCATCATCAAAGGCGATTGAATAGGGCTCTATGAATTGACCGGGAAAAAATCCGCGCTCGCCAAAGCTTGTCTGCGCGCCAGTGGCGTCAATTCGAACCACACGACCGTGTCCCGTGTCGGCCACCCACAAAGAACCATCGGGCGCAAATGCCAATGATTCTGGCGCCAACCAACCACCGACCGCGGGCGCGGCCAGCGTGGTGGTGACAAGTGTTGGCGTTGCGTTGGAAATGTTCATACGAAAAATCTGATCTTGATCGCGCACGCACCAGGCGATTTCATTTTCGGTGGAGGCGATGGCCGTGGCGCTGGCGGCAAGCCCCGCGGGAACAGCGCGCGACTTGTCTAGCGATTGAAAGGCGCCGCCCTGACCCGCGATAGCCCAAGGACCGCTTGAAATAAATTCGCTAGGCGATGTGGACACACTGCTTGCGCTTGTGGTGCCGGCAGTGGACATGTCAATGCGAATCAAACCTTGGCCACCCGCCGCAATCAAGAGCGATCCATCACTGGCGAAGCGCACGCCCATGGGTTGCGCGATGCGATCGATGGTTCCCTCATAGACATACGCCTCGCCGGCGCTGGCAATTGAAGCGCAGTGCATGAAAATAATCAGAAACACCATCAGCGGCAAAATGAATCGGGTTGAAATGAGCGTTCGCATGGATGATTAGTTTAGTCACACTGGTGTAGCAAGAAAGTCAATGTGGCCGTCGCTACCAGGTCCAACATTTCCAAAATGCAAACCGTGCTTGGGATAGAGAAATCCTACAAGATCGTAATCAATAAAGTTTTTTTCCTGCGTGTTGAAACTAGGATTGCTGGGGTTGGTCATTTTATAAAAAGGGTTGGAAGTGTTTTTAGAAACGCCAAGATTGGCGTAGCAAAACATGGTGAACACATTCTTGCCATTGGTCGCTGTGGTTCAAAAAATTTCATGTCAACATATATATCCACCCAACAGTCTTATGTATATTTATAAAAGATGGAACTCAATACACACACTGTTCGATTGTTCGCGGTGTGTATTTTTTTTGTGGCCATTGCCGCCCACGCTCAAACAGCTATCGCTCCTCAGCCAAATAATCCAGCTTCTGAGGCGCCAATGTCGCCCAAAAAATATCGACGTGAATGTGCAAACATCTGCACCTACAGAACACGAAACGTATCTCAGGGCGGACTTGAATCATGACGGCGTGCCTGAATCACAATTACAAATTGAGAGAAGTAAAAATATTGGACCGCAAAGCGAAGGTGCCGCTGATGAGAAATTGAGCGAGCCTTGGCCGTGGGCAAAAAATGCAATGCTTGGCGATTTATTTGGCGCGCGCAGTGGTCTTCAAAACGCTGGCATTACTTTTCAAGGAAGCGCCACGCTTGATTTTATAAACGTGCTCAGCGGCGCGCCCGTGAACGGCTTCAGCATGGCTTCACTGATCGACGCCAATTTATCTGTAAACACTGAAAGACTGTTTGGACTGAAGGGCGGTGAACTATTTTTAGATTTTCAAAGCGCGGCACAAACGCGACAGTTGAACGAACTTGTTCCTGACTATTGGGGCTTTGAAGCAATTAATTCTTACGGTTCATTCACTGAACTTGCTCAGTACTGGTATCAGCAAGAAATTATTGGCGACCGCCTGATGGTGAAGTTTGGAAAGATTGATGCCAATGTTGACTTTGCCGTTCCATGCACCGGCACCAACTTTCTAAATAGCGCCGCTTACTTTTCCGGCGCGCTTGTTGTGCACATGCCCA
Source organism: uncultured Planctomycetia bacterium (assembly GCA_937919205.1). Lineage (GTDB taxonomy): Bacteria > Planctomycetota > Phycisphaerae > Phycisphaerales > SM1A02 > SYAC01. The sequence continues at coordinate 6,595 of CALFOZ010000022.1, read as the reverse complement.
CCTATCCGCTTCAGGCTGGCGGCGTGGAAATTTTGACTAAGCCTTTCGAGCATTTCGACGCGCACGTTGGCTTTTTTGATGGCTCCAACAATTACATCAATCGCACAACTGGCGCCACTGGAGTGAACACTGGTACCCACGGTCTAGGAAGTTTTCTTTGGGATAACCCGGGCAGTTATTTTTTAATCGCGGAGGCCGGACCAGATTGGTCCGTCGGTGGGTACAACGGAAAGTTTCGCGCGGGTTGGTTTGAGCAGTTGGGCGACACGCAAATCTCTGGCGTGAATGGCAACGGTGTTGGAAATGGCCCGGCTGGAACATACGCCTACGCCAATCAACAATTATTCAACGAAGACCAAGAAGGATTGCAGGGCCTTGAAGTGTTTGGCCAGTTTAGTTGGAGCGATCCCAATCAAAATTCAACGCAGTGGAGCATGATGCTTGGTTCGCAGTGGCAGGGATTGATCGACGTTCGCCCGAACGACACGGTTGGATTGCTTTGGGCTTACAACCAATTCAGTGGAAATGACACACTGACGACCGCGCCCGGTTCCTCTGAAACAATTTTGGAAACATTTTATAACGTGCAGGTCACGCCGTGGTTTTTAATTCAGCCTGATATGCAATACATAAGTCAACCCAGTCCTGACTCCACGCAAAGTATTCCTGGCGCGTTTGTGTTCACCATGCGACTTACGTTTGTCTTTTAAGAGCGCGCTGTTTTCTTGGCGCGTTATTTCTGTAGATCAAATTTACGCACGCACAATGGCGACAATGGGCGCGGCGCCCGGCGCGCATTGATGCTCGGTGCCGCCGGACACAAAGATGGCGGGATCAAGCGTGATGGATGCAATGACCGCGCCAACCGCGGCGCGCGAATGTCGTTCGTAATTAATGTCGGCGTCGGAAAGCATGGTGTTGCGACGGCCGTAAATTTCACCACTGGGGCTGGCCTCGCCCTTGGCGAACACACTGATAATTTGACGTGTTTGTTCTTGCGAAGGATTGCAATCAAAAACCATTCCGGCATTTCGAAGCGTGGCGCGAACGCCGTCGGCGTCGATTGCATTTTGCAACACGCCGTGACCTACTTGAAAATCGCTGGAGGCATTGACGGAGTTGCCAAACAAAAGCACCTCGCAATTTTTTACCTCGCCGCCGGCGGAAGTCAGCGCGACAGATGAGAACAGATCCAGTCTGCGCGTGATTATTTCATCCGACAAATCTTTTTCGTTCACTTCGCCAAGCGCCAACGCAACGCCCAGCGCCATGGCGCCGCGCGCAAACGGTTTGGAACCGTTGGGATCGCGCGTAATCAGGCGCTTGCCGCGACGATCGGCGTCGGCAATGCTGGCTGGCGTAAGCAACGGGCCTTTCACTTGCACGTAGTGAACTTGTTTGGTGTCGGTGATACCGGCTTCTTGCAAACACTCAAGTACCGCGGCCGCCACCACGCGCACTTGCACCATGGTTCCAACTTCTTCGGGGGCAATGTCGCGCGTCATTTTTATTCCCATGGCCAAGCGCGCGGTTGCGGCGCGCGTGGCGCTAGCGCTTCGTGTGAACACGGTTGCGTGCGGCGAAAGAACGCCTTCCGTTCCGCCAGACCAGACAAACACAACTCGCTTGGTGATTTCTTCCGGCGTGACACTTAGTTTTTGCGCCAACATGAGTTGGTATGACAGCGTTGCAAACCCGCGCGTGAAATCATTGGCGCCGCCGTTGCCTTCGGTCTTGCCAATCAGCGCCACAATTTCCGCGGCGTTCACTTGACCAGCGTCGATTAATTTTGCCAATTCGGAAACATCATTGGGCGCGGCCATGGATACTTTGTGCACGCCAATTTTCATGAATGGATTTTCTTTGTTTAAAGGTGAACCCGCCGCGTGCATTTGCGAAGCGGCCGGCTTTGTGTTGGCGGCTTCGGCCACGGTTTGCCCAATCATGGCCACCGCGGTGGCGCCCAGACCGGTGGCAAGAAATGAGCGTCGTGCAATATCTTGGTCGGAATTATTTTTTGGTGTCATGGAGAAATCAATCATACAAATCATGCGCGGCGTGATTGTGATCAGTTGTATTCTTTGCGTGCCACTTCATCGATTACTTTTTATTCAAAGGTAACTATTCCAATCATGAATCACGCACCGCATTTTATTTCGGTATTTAAAAATTCCGGCGCTCATATTGCCGCGTCAGTTATTTTGGCGGCAGTGTCGGTGTTGTCCGGTTGCGCCACTGCTGTATCACGCGCCGCGTATTGTCCACCTAAAGGCGCGTGGGAAAGAAAGGCGCCCGCGGAAGTTGGCTTTGATGCCACGCAACTTGCACAAGCCATTGCGTGGGCGCAGACGCAACCAACGGATTGGCCCGCTGATTTTTCCAAACAGACGGAAATATTTGGCAAGCAACTTGGTCCAGTGCCAAAGAGTCGCGCCGCCATGAATGGAATCATTCTTCGCCACGGCTACATCGTTGCGGAATTTGGAGACGTTGAAGCGGTGGACCCCTCTTACAGCATGGCCAAAAGTTACTTGTCAACCATTCTTGGTTTAACAATTGATCGCAGAATGATTGGCGACGTTCACGATGAAGTTGGATTGCTTGTGAAAGATGGCGGCTACGAATCGCCGCACAATTCCAAAGTGACGTGGAAACATCACGTAACACAAAGCAGTGAGTGGCAGGGCGAATTGTTTGGAAAGTCCACCACCTTTGTGGGCAAGGAAGAATATGGCCACGCCGCAACAAAGCCGCGCGACATTCATGAGCCCGGGACTTTCTATGAATACAACGATGTGCGCGTGAATCGCCTGGCGTTGTCGCTGTTGCGATTATGGCAACGACCACTGCCCGACGTGTTGAAAACAGAAATCATGGATCCCATTGGCGCGTCGAATACTTGGCGCTACATCCCATACGACAACTCGTTTGTTGATGTGAATGGAACGATGATGGGATCGGTGAGCGGTGGCACACGCTGGGGTGGTGGACTGTGGATGGACTCGCTGGATCACGCGCGCTTTGGACTTTTAATTTCCCGCGATGGAAATTGGAATGGCAAACAAATTATTTCAAGCCAGTGGATTGAAGAAGCGACCCGCGCGCAGGGAGTGAACCCCGAGTACGGATATTTGTGGTGGCTGAACACCACGGGTCGTTGGCCCGCCGCGCCCAAGACATGTTTTTCCGCGCAGGGTGCGGGCGACAACTCCATTTGGATTGATCGCGAACACGATCTTGTTGTGGTCTGGCGTTGGCACAAGGGCGCGCAAGTTCCGGCCGAGTTCTACAAGCGAATTTTGCAGGCGCTTAGGGATGCGTGAAGCGCACGCTTTGATTGAATAGGTAAGAACTAGGTGGGTTCTGTCATGCGCATCCAACCGCGCCGTGTGACATTCGTGCGGCAACTTCTTGCGCCAAATTTGCCTCGCTCCAATTTGGATGCTGGGCGCGAACGCCGGCGGCAACAAGTGTTCGTGCGGAGCGCCACATGGCGTCAAGCACCGCAAGCTTCTGGGCAGGTGTTTGAAGACGCAAAATAGAAATGAGCGCGGGATCACAACGATCAGAAAGTTCGTGTTGAAAATCCGAGTGTTGCATGCGCTTATGGTAGTCGCTGAGTCGGGAAATTAATTGTGCCCATGACACAAGTACTTTGCCACGCACAAAAAAAACCGCACGGCTCGTAGTTCACCAACAGCAAGTCAACATCTGCGTTCACTTCACCGTTGCCATCAAAGGTCGCCGCAATTCAGCGTCGACGTCGAACCATCAAGCCCGCAAGACCCAGCAGAGCAAATGCGCCTGGAGCCGGCACGAACCCGTAGGTTTGGCGGCGCGCAAGGCGTCCACGCCATCGGCCAACAATGTTTTGTAGCACAGCTCCGCAATGGCCATTGAAGTAAGCGAGCGCGTGTTGAGTGAGGCTTTGACGGATTTGGCAATGCACGGCGCAACACTATTATCGATAGGATTTCTCGTGCGGCGCTGATAAAAATTTTAACCTCAAGAACGCAATGAAACTTTTTTTATCCAGTCTTGTGAATGCCGGCGTGGTCACCATTTTTACAAGTGGCGTTATGACGTTCTTAAACTCAGATCATTTTTATTGACATTATGGTTTCGCAATTGGTATATTAGTTGGAGCATTGTGTTTGTCTATGTGTTTCTGTTCGCGGGGCGTGTTTCTAAAAAAATTCACGGGCTTTGAGTGTGCGCGTGGGATTGAGTTAGACTTATTTATCTTGTACGTTTTAGCTCGGTATAAACCAAGAAAGATTCAAATCAAATGAGCAACAAAAAAACAATGTGGATGTCTGCAATGGTGATCGCGGCTTCAGTATGCGTGGTGGCTATTCTTGGCGCAGCGAATCAAGCGTCCGCACCAACTGCGGCACCAGAGAAGGAAACCCGCGAGGCCGTGGCGCAATTTTATAAGGCGCTGAATGTGTTGTTCACGGGCGACATGAAGCCCATGAACGATGTGTGGTCGCATGCCGACGATGTCACCTACATGGGTCCAGCCGGCGGATTTCAGATTGGTTGGAAAAACGTGGGTGATGAGCTTGGTCGTCAAGCCGCAATGAAGTTGGGCGGCAAGATTGAGCCATCCGACATTCACGTGATCGTCATTGGTGGCGCGTTGGCCATTGTGAGCAATTATGAAAAGGGCGAGAACGTTGACGCGGCGGGTAAAAAAGTTCCAGTATCAATCCGCGCCACCACCACATTCCGCAGCGAGGGCGGCAAGTGGAAAATGATTGGGCACCACACGGATTTGTTGCCGTCGCTTGCAAAGTAAATCGCGATCAACTTGATGAATGTTTCAAGCGCGGAGTTAGTTCATGCGACAAGTACCCAAAGAAACACTACTGTCCATCCAGGGCCATTTTCACAATGTGATGCGTGAACGCGCGGAGAATCTAATTGTTGAGCACAAGGTTGTGCTTCCAGAACTGGCCCCTTTACTTCTGATAGAAAAACCGGAAGGTTGGTTTCCAATCCCGGGCATGTATGGTGGCTTCCGATATTGGCTTGAAGGCGACGGAGAAAACACAAAGCTTGTCACGGAAAGTTGGTGCCGCGTTGTCGAGGGTTCCGGTCAGCGGCATGAGATCACAGCCCAGGGAAGTCAACTTGTGAAAGAAGGATTTGCTTAAGTTTTTTGTGCCCGCCGGTTTAAAATTTCAACATTACGGACAAGCGCCCCAAACCACTAGCAGCATGCCGAGATCCTCGGAATCCACCACGCCGTTATTGTTTAGATCAGCCGCCTCCCCGGGTAATGCATTTCCAAAGTTCAGCAGTGTCACGCCAAGATCCATGCTGTCGACGTTGTTGTCGCCATTTAGATCGCCAGCGCAAAGTGCCAAGGCTGACAATGGAAATCGGAACACGCCATTTGTATTTGTGGCGGCCACGATATATCCGTCGTTAATTTCAAGGTCAAAAATTGTTAAATCCGTCATGCCAGAATTTATAGTGGTCCACGTATCGCCGTTGTCCGTGGAATAAAAAACTCCCGCGCCGAAAGATCCCGCGACAATAATTTGATTGTTGCTTGCAAAGCCGCGATAGGAACCAGAAGAAAGTCCACCGCCAAGCAATGTCCAGTTGGCGCCAAGATCGGTTGAACGAAACACGCCGGTTCCAACCTGTCCGCCGGCAAACAGCGTTGTGCCCTTGGCTTCCATTGCTCGAAAGTTGGTGGAGGTTGAACCATTATTCGAAGCGACCCACGTCGCGCCCCAATCACTGCTTTTGTACACGCCCGAACCGTTGGTGCCCACAAACAGAATGTTTGCGGCGGAGGCGACGCATCGAACATCGATTCCAGTTAAGCCACTTGCGCTCCACGTGTCGCCTTGATTGGTGGATTTAAAAACTCCGGTGGGCGTGGCCACAAACAAATATGTATTCACGGCCAATATTCCGCTGGTTAATAAATTGGTCAGGCCAGAGTTTTTGCCGGTCCACGTTGCGCCATTGTTCGCGCTTCGAAAAACTCCCTTGCTGGTGCAGGTGTAGACATAGGTTCCATCTTGAGTGAACCCGCGCGTGGGACCGGTTGCATCATTGCCATTGTTGGAGGCGGCATAATTAGCCGCGTTGTCCGTGGAAAGATACGCACCAGTGGAGCCACCGGCGAAGTTGTAGGTTGCGTATGTCAACAGCGACTGCATGTTCTTGCCCGCGGTGCCACCGCATTGCGACCACTGCCCAAATGATGAGCAGGTGATGCAAGCCACAATGCAAAGTTGAAGAATGATGCGTGCTGATTTTTTCATGCGTGTATTCTGAGTGTGATGACACCAGTTGTCGCAAGGCCATTCACCGGCCATTGCGTTGATGAAACATACGCCGCAACCCGGCTATGGCAATTGCAATGACTAATAAAAGTGCATATTCAAAAACTAATTGAAAATGACTTTCATGTACTTATTTATGGGCTTTTATAAGACTAAATCCTGCATGCGGCGCCGCATGTTCGCCCGCGCACAAAAAACCGCACGGCTTTTTAGGGCTGAGCGGTTGTGTGTATTCAATCACTGCTTATCACGCGCCCATTGAGGCGATGACATCAATCAGCCACGCG
>CALFOZ010000021.1 GCA_937919205.1 uncultured Planctomycetia bacterium | reverse complement strand
ATTCTGGCTAGAAGCCTGATCCATTGGCTCCTTGTTGATCTCGTTGGTCACATCGCTCATGCCTTTTTTAAACTCGTTAATGCTCTTGCCAAAGCTTCGCGCCACGTCAGGCAGGCGGCGACCAAAGATAAGTAGCGCCACCGCCAGCAGAATGAGCCACTCAAAGCCTTGGGGCAAGCCAATAGCCAGCAGGGAAGAAAAATGGATTGCTAGGAAAGTTTGCATGCAAATATGGTAACCGACTTCGCCAAATTCGCTATTTTCTCCGCATGCCCATTTTCAACTATCGCAAATTCTCTCTCGCCTTCATGTGCGCCGCGCTTGCGTTGCCAGTTTTGTTTTTTGGCGCCTGCAAAACAGACGAGCCCACTCCTGAACCTACGCCCGACTACACGCGCCAACTTGGTCCAGGCGAAAGTGGTCTGCGCAAATTAGGTCCCAACGATTCGCTTCCAGATATCGGCGCCGCATGGCGCGTGCGCGATCCATTCTTGAACAAGGCGCTCGCGTATTCGCAAGGTTGGTTTCAAATGCCGTCCAGCAAAACCAAATTTCCATTCATGAATGTATGCACATGGGATCAATCGTCATCCAGCATTGTGGCCTTTCAACAAATCTTGAAGGACAGCAAATCAGAAGCCGACTTTGTTGGCGCCATCAAACAGCAATTTGAAATTTGGCAAACCGTTGGATGGAATGGCAAAGGCACCGTGTTGTTCACGGGTTATTACAGCCCAGAGTTTCAAGGAAGCATGACCGCGACGGACCAGTTTAAATTTCCGTTGTACAAGCGTCCCGCGGATCTTGTCACCGATCCTTCAACCGGCGCTCCGCAAGGCCAGCGCGCCGCCGACGGTTCGGTGCATCCATATCCAACGCGCGCCGAGATTGAATCCAGCAACATGCTCAAGGGTTCGGAGCTTGTCTACTTGCCCAGCGCGCTTGACGCGTACATCGTGCAAGTGAATGGCAGTGCCAAAATTATTATGCCTGATGGCAAACCAATGTTTATTGGCTACGCGGGCAAAACCGATCGGCCGTACTCCGGTCTTGGCCAAGCTTGCATTGACTCTGGTTTAATTCCAAAGAACAAGTTGTCGCTCAAGGCCATCATGGATGAGTATAAAAAGAATCCCGCGAAAATTTCCGCCATGATGTCAAAGAACGAGTCGTATGTGTTCTTTGCGCCATACGAAGGCGGCAATTGGCCCGCCGGTTCGCTTGGTTTCAAGGTGACCGAGAAGGAAACTTTGGCCACCGACAAAAAGGTCTATCCGCCCGGCGGCGTGGTGTTGGTGGACACGCAAGGCATTGATTTTGGCGGAAAAAAACAGCGTTTCCTGAAGTTCATGCTTGATCAAGACACGGGCGGCGCCATTCAAGCGCCGGGTCGCGCGGACATTTACATGGGCATGGGTCCAGCCGCGGAAATTCTGGCGGGCGGTCAATACGCGGAAGGCACCATGTATTACTTCTTCCTCAAGCCCGATGTGACAAGTCAATATCCACTGCCCGCAAGTAGCAAGTCTGGCGCGGCACCTGCGGCAAATTCTTCCAAGCAAGCTGGCGTAAAACCACCAGCGCCCGCGGCAGTACCGGCTTCGCTAAAGTAATTTCAAAGCAAGTTTTTCTGTGACTTCTTCACGTGCGTGTGCAATAACACACGCATGTTTTCTTTTTGCCCGTGGCTAGGTGCAATTTGAAATCACGTATGAAATTTCTTGTGCGCATTTCGTCCGCGATGGTTCAGCAACGTGCGCGCGTAAATGTTCGCGCCATATTCCGTTCGTGCGCTCTCTACAGTTCAGCGTCTTCAATGCGTCGCAACTGTATGCGCATAGGACCCATGCGTGCAGTTACGGGCAATCATTCTCTTTCGATCAATGCCGAAAGTGGCGCGTGCCCGTCACCAACAGCGTCACGCCGCGATTCTTGCACAGTGTTTCGGTGTCGCCGTCGCGCTTGCTTCCGCCTGGGTGCACCAAGCATTTCACCCCGGCGTCAATCAATAAGCGCGGACCATCATCAAATGGAAAGAACGCGTCGCTTGCGGCGGTGACAACAATGGTGGTTGGATGCGCGATCGAAGCCTGCAATTTCAATTGCGCTTTTTCAATCGCGTGCTTGCATGAAGCCACGCGGTCCATTTGACCCGCGCCCGCTCCCCACAATGTTTGTTGCGCACCCACGCACACGGCGTTGCTCTTTAAGTGCTTGGCAATCACAGCCAAAAATTCCGCGTCTTGCCGCAACGCTTCACTGGGCGCTGGGCCCGCGGTTAATTTAAATTCAGTCGCCGCATCAACGGCGCCATCCCGTTCCTGCACCAGCACGCCGCCTGGCACACTGCGCAATTGCAGGGCATTTGTGGGCGCGCGGCGCATGGATCCAACCGCAAGCAAGCGCACATTTTTCCAGCGTGCCGCCAAAATGGCTATGGCCTCTGGCTCAAAAGACTCCGCAACCACCAC
>CALFOZ010000020.1 GCA_937919205.1 uncultured Planctomycetia bacterium | reverse complement strand
GCTGGTTCCAACCGTAGTTCAGCAAGATCCGACCACACTCGAGAACTCCAAATAAATGGAGCCCCACCAAATGCATGTCGGACATCGCTGGTATTGCCAAAATAGTCCCGAGTTAGATTGCTCGTTTCCAGCCAATCCGTCCAAATCTTGGGCTTTCGAAGTCGAGCGGCGAGTTCGCGAATTGTGCGAGTATCACAAACCACTGAATATGGAGTCCCATCCAAAGTCACAAAATCGATGGCTTGAAATGGTCGAATGAATTTACAGTCGGAATCCATCACTAGAAGGTTTTCACCAATTCCCAACCGCCATGCTTCGGATTTCACAACCTGCTGCATCTGACCACCGGGAACATCTTCATACTTCGCAATATGCGCGCTTGGGCACGCCTGGAAAACATCCTCTTGGGTCAACCAATTGATCGAAGGATCAGTAATTACACGTTGAAACTCGGCCAAGTCCTTCTTCGGAACGGCAATATGCAGTGGCAAACGATCGATATTGAACTTGACGATGCTCGCGTGAAGCCGCCGTACCCGCTCAAGGTCTCTGAGATACGAACATAAAAAAATTACCAATTGATTCACCGAATCAATATAGCGAGAAAAAATTACGCTGTTCAATCAATGCGCTGTCTCACCAATCTCTGCAGAACTCTCAACCGGCATCGCCGCCAAAGCCATCATGATGACGCCAACTACAAGAAACATTTCGCGAGTGTGAAAACTATCCCCCACAGCGGCGGCATACCAAATCACAGTGCCACCGAACACGCCAATACGAATGGGATCTAGTTGCACAGCCTTGAATGCGCGGACAAAGAATGCTCCCGACCACACTAAAAAAAGTGTCAGCCCTACCAATCCATTTTCTGTCAAGATCATGACATATACCGAGTGTGGTTGATCGTATTGATGTATATCGAAATTCGGACAAACCACATCATCGATATGTTCGGTCGCCTTTGAATATCCTCCATAACCCACACCAATAATTGGGTGCGCGCGCCATGCAATCATGGACATCTCCCACATTGCAATGCGCTCTTCCGATGTAATAGATTTATTAGATTGAATTTGGACTGGTCCGCCATCAACATTAACTCCAACTGATTTCATGCCTTCTACCCAAAGTATTTTGATTTTGGCTGAGAGCCCTTCCCCAAATACCACATACACGCCACCAATTACAATGACGCTGATCAACAAGCGGATCAATACTTTGCGTAGCCAACCCTGCACTGCGAATAGCAGAACAATATTTGCGACAACAATTTCTACTACAATTCCAAAGAGCGCCCCACGCTGCCCGGCCCACACAAATCCAATGCTCGAAAGAATGGCCAAGGGAATGCAAAGCGACATGGCTCGCCAACCCACACTAACCGCAAGAAATAACCAGCAACTCAAAGCCATTGCGTTCCATTCGCCAACTACTGTTGGATGGCGTAGGCCTCTGATCAAAGTTTCACCCTGATGTGTTGCCCCGAATGCGCCCGCCACCTGAATGCCCTGCAAAACCAGTGCGGAAAGTAAAAAACCTGCGAAGAGCCAACGCCATTGCTTGTGAAGCGGCCACAGCATTGGGATCCATATAAAAAATTTCAGCGCTCCGAGTCGGTCGATTCCTTTTATGACATCCGGCGACCAGATAATGGAAAGCGCCATCCATGCGATCCAGACTAAAAGTAATTTGACCCATGTTTGACTGAACATTTGTTTCCACGATGGGGCGAGCGCAGGCGCTCTTAACAATGTTGCTGTAAGCAAAATGAAAATACCCACGCTTGAAGTTGCGGTGGAAATTGCCTCGCAAATAATGGCCACGATTGCCGCCGCTACATGCGCGGGCACCCCAATGAGATCGCCTTTGGCGCGCGGAACCGCGATATAAAAGAGGCGCAGGTCAAGACCAACTTTAGCGAAGAGGCGAGTACACCAACCAGCCTGAAGATCGCTATTCAATATTTCCACTTCAGCCATCTCTCTTACTTCGTTCGAATGCTGCCAGAGTGTTTGCAAACTTTCCGATGGAATAGGAAATAATCGCCACGGTGCCGCGCCAGCCATCTAAAAATCCGCGCCGCACAATGCCGTATTTGAAGACCAGTGCCAGAACACTGAAGAAACTGTAGAGCAGCGGAAATTTTTTGGGCTTACGTACTTCAGCGGAAAGCCTGGCGTATTTCGCGCCCCGCTCCAGCGCATCGCAAATTCCGTCCCAAGAATCATGGCGGCAAATCCCTGCGGCGCGAACAGTCGGTCCGTCAGCCTCCAAGCGTTCATGCACCGGCTTGTGAATCATTCGCAGCGCACCTTGGCGCCCACATCGCACAACCCAATCTGGAAAACCAACATGGTTAATCCAGCCGCCCACGTACCACATTTTTCTATTGATCTCAATGGCGCGCGTGGCAGGCGCGGCATTGCTGATGGCCAGACGCAACCCCTGCTGCAAACTTGGCTCCAAACTTTCGTCGCTGTCCAGCAACAAGACCCAATCTTCTGTTTGAGCAAGCGAGATCGCGAACTCTTTCTGTTTCGCAAATCCCCGCCAAGGTTTATGCACCACTTCGGCGCCATGTTTCTCGCAGACCGCAAGGGTGCCATCCGTGCTA
>CALFOZ010000019.1 GCA_937919205.1 uncultured Planctomycetia bacterium | reverse complement strand
TTGCGCCGCCATCTGCGCAAGATTGGCGCGCATCTCCACCACAATCGGCTCGTTCAACGTCATCAACATGGCGCGGCGCGCGCGCAACTCCATGGCCGTGGGCATTAATCCTAAAACAGCGGCGGCTTTCTCGGCGGCCAAATTCATGTCATGCAGTTCGCTAATGCCACGCTCGAATAAACCGTTGTCATCAAATTGCAGAAACGAAGAATCAATTTGAATTCCCATTGGCTCCTTAAACTTGGTAGTCAACATTTCATTCACCTTCATCAAGTCGGCCGTGGGAGTCCAGTTATGTTTGGCGTCATCCAAAATCGCCTGCTTAATCTGCGCTTGCACTTGTGGCTCCAACCATTTCGCGCCCAACACTTCCAAATCAGCCATGATTGATCTCAAGGTTTGACTCATGGGGTTCAACGATGGATACGGCCCAGTCTGGGCCATGCTTTTGATGGTCTCTTCGATCGAGTGCGTGGTGATGATCAAATCCGCCAATCCCACGCGTGGGTCGGATGCCCACACACGATTGGATGCGTACAAGCCCGCGCTGGCGGCAATGTTTAAAATATATTCACGAATTTGCGGATCCTTGATGTCCCGCAACGCCACATCGCAATCCACCGGAATCACAATTGCAATTTGCCTGGCGATTGGCGACATGTCATGGCGCACTGTCCAGAACTGCGTTTGCTGATCCAAATATGTCTGCAATTTTAAGGTTTTTTCACTGGCGTTCAGTTTGGGCTGGCCATTTTGACAACCGCCACAAAGCCATGTCAGCGCGCCCGTGAGCGCAAGAAGAAATATATTTCGCATAAGCATGATCAAATAATAAGGCAAACTCCATATAAAAGAACACGGGCATGTTGTTCACATCCCCACAGAACTATTTACACTTGTGTCATTGCGCCTAGTATCAAGTTCACTATCATTTTAAATGCGCTCATTGAATTGCATATTTCAATTTTTTAATAGGAGCCTGTCATGTACGGAATGGTGAACAAATCGGTACAAGCACTTGTC
>CALFOZ010000018.1 GCA_937919205.1 uncultured Planctomycetia bacterium | reverse complement strand
ATGGCGTGCCAAAGACTTGGATGGTGATGGGATCATCTGTCGTAATAGTGACAACGGAATTAAATCCCATCAGGGCGCCAATTCCCCAACTCATCAGTGCAAGGCCCGTGGTAAAGAATGAAATAACCACGGTAAAGAAGAAGAGCGCGACGGGGAAATTTCCAATTAAGAATCCAACCGTCAGCCAGCCGTGAATGTCTTTGATCCAAAGCCACAGTCGCCGCCAAAATCCGTCCACGCCAGACACGTCCACGCGATATGCGCGCCGCGGCATGCGAATTCCAACCAATGCCTCGATGACTTTTCCAAAGAACAGCGAAATGCCGCGCGCGCTTCCAAGCAGCACAATTAACAATGGAATTCCAAGCAGCGTGGGCAACAATCCAATGGCGAGCGAGCCCAACACCATCACCCACACGAACGCGGCAAGCGCCAACACAAAACCAAATGTCAAGAAAACCATCGCACCCCACGCGTATGGATCTGAATAAATTCCGATGATTGGAATTCTTCGCAAGAAGCCCGCGGGTGCTCCAACATTTGTTTGTGCGTCCGACACAAAGACATCGCCGCTGTTCGCGTGCGCGGCTCGCGCATCAATGACCGTTGATTCACGCGTGGCGCTTGATGGCGCTACATGCTCCTTCACACCACCGCGCGTAGCGGACAACTGCTCACGAAAATACGCAAGCGCAATATCGCTTGGCGTTCCAAACTCCTCAATTGCGGCGGCGGCGGAAGTGCCCGCCGCGATCGCCGCGCGCAAATGTGTTTCGGCATCAATCAATGCGTCGTGAATCAGCGCGGAGTCAGCGCCACGCAATGCGCGCTCCAACTCATCTAAATAATTGGTTACGGCGTCGGCCGGCGGCTTGCCCATGCCACCAGAATTATGCGAATGAATATCAGCGAACATTTGATCCTCCAGTCAGGCCGGTGCCTGAGATAACTCGATTGACCCAGCGGTCGGTGTCTTTCCAAAAACCAATCCACGCGGAAAGCGTGCGGCGACCATCAGCCATCAAACGAAAACATTTACGCGCGGGCCCCTCATTCGACGGAACAAGCGTGCTGTTGATCAGCCCCTCCGCTTCCATGG
>CALFOZ010000017.1 GCA_937919205.1 uncultured Planctomycetia bacterium | reverse complement strand
GGAGCCACATCCGTGTTCTTTAACGCGCTACCACTTGTTTTGTCAGGCTGATTGCCAACAATATCGCCGTTGTTGATACCCAAACCGCCCCAACCCTTGGTGGCGTCTTGCGCGCTTGGCACAATCAATTCAGAGGTCCAATTAATTTGTGCCTGACCAAGCTGCGTGCCTGTGGCAAACGCCAAGTCAACCAGCGTGATCTGCCAACCAGCCAGCGCCGTCACTTCACGGCTTTGCGCGTCGCCCAAACGGCTCGCGGCGTCAAGCACATCCGTGCTGGTGCGAATTCCCAAATCAAACTGCCGCTTCTCGGCCTCATAGGTTCTGCCCGCAAGCGCGGTTTCCAAACGCGCCGCAAGAATGCGCCGCCATGCATTTTGCAAGTTATCCATGGCATTGAACAACTCTTGACGAATAGTTTGTCGGCGCAAATCACGAGTGGCCATTCGTTGCAAGCGATTCAACACGGCTTGTTGAATTTTATTTTTGGCAAACTCGTTTCCCAGCGGAATTCTGGCGTTGGCGCTGACTGTGTAGCCATCGTCTTGTCCAAAGCTCCAACTCTTTGAAAAATCGTCCGAAGTACCTTGCACGTTGTATTGATAATCCACCGTGAACAAGGGCAATGCCGCGTTGCGCGCCAAGTCCACATTGGTGGCGTCAATAGCCAGTTGCAACTCCAATTCCAGCATTTCCATGCGGTTTTCAACCGCTTGTTGCGCCAGTTTCTCTGGATCAAATTTCAACCCCAGCGGCCGCGGCTGGGTGGTTGTAATGACATAAGTCAGCGAGTCCATGTTCAAGTCTGGATCATTGATCAAGCGCTTCAAGTCACGCTGGCGCAAGCGCAAGCGATTATCAGCGATGATGATATTTTCAATACGGCTACCCAATCCGCTTTCCGCGCGGACAATCTCAATTTGCGCCGCGTCGCCGGCGCTCACACGCCTGCGCGCCAACTGCAATTGCGCCAACGCAAGTTCATATTGTTGCTGACGAATATCCAACTCACGCGCGGCGGCGTACACATTCCAATACAACCTGTCCACATTGGCAAGCAGGCGAATAGATTCCAACTTTGTGCGGGCGTCGGCAATTTGGCTGTTCAACTTTGCCACACGAATGCTGGCGGTATTGGTTTCAATACCGGCGCCTCGCAAAAGTGGTTGACTAATTGAAAACGCAAGACCACTTTGCCAGTTGTCAGTGCCGGTTGCGGCGGCCACTGTTGGATCATTCTGCGTGGTCAACACTTGCGGCGTGAATGTTCCACCAGTCGCCAAAGGCATTGATAATCCCGTCGTGAGTTGTTCGGTGGCTAACAAACCACTTGCTGGATCATTGCCCACTAAATTGTTCGATTGTTTCTGATAATTTGCCGTGATTGCAGCCTCAAATTTGGCTTCTTCTTGGCTCACTTGCGAGCGCGCCAAGGCTGGCAAATACAACTGCACTTTTAAATCCAAATTGCGCTCCAACGCCGCGGATCGACACTCCGCTAAGGATAATTTGCGGGTTGGATTGTTGTCTGGCTTGGGCAAATTGTCAGCCGCCAAAATTTTCTCAACTTGCTGAAGTGTTTCCGGCGTCTGTGATGATTCCTTGATTGGATTAAAAGTTCCAACTTCATGCAATCGCTTTGAAGGCGCCGTGTACGGAGTTTCCGCATCTTGAAACAATTCATTTTGGCACCCACCCAACACGGAAATGAGTGCCATCATGAATACAAAAAATTCGCAACCCCAAAGACTGGCGGCGCATTTAAAATTGCAGGCCAAGTCCGCTCCGCCGCGACCCGCCGCGCTCTTCACGCCGCGCAATAACTTAGTCATGGCGCAGAGCCTCAATAGGATCCAACCTTGACGCCTTGATGGCGGGGAACATTCCAAACACAACGCCCACCACGGCGCTAAATACAAATGCCAGCGCGATGGCCCATGACGGAACCGTTGCCTGCTCAAGTCGCGCGCCAGGAATCATGCGCACAAGTATGGCAAATCCTTGGCCAAACATCACACCCACCAAACCGCCAACCAAACACAAAGTGACGGCTTCCAGCAGAAATTGCAGTAAAATAGCGGCTGGCGTGGCCCCAACGGCTTTGCGCAAACCAATCTCGCGCGTGCGCTCGCTCACGCTCACCAGCATGATGTTCATAATTCCAATGCCGCCCACCAACAAACTAATCGCCACAATTCCAGCGGCCGCCGCCGTAATTCCGCTGGCGATACTTTTAAACTGGTTGATAAATTGATCGATCGCCTGCACGCGGAAAGTTTCAGGATCATCGGGACCAAGTCCGCGGATTTTTTTCATGACGCGCGTGATTTCAACCTTGGCGTCCTCGGCCTCGTCAGGACTGTTGGCCATGGCCACAATCTGCATGAAGTAATCGCGGTCTTGAAACTTCTCCATCAACGGAAACGGTATGAATAATTCCGCGCTGATGGTGTTGAAACCAGTCATGCGTTCCGTGATGGTCTCCACAACGCCCACAATTAAAAATCGCCGCCCACCAATCACCAAATGTTCGCCCACGGGATCATTTTTTAATTTCAAATCTCGAATGGCCAAATCATTCACCAGACACACTTGGCGCGCGTTGTCTATGTCGGCGTTGCTGAAGGGACGGCCCATGATCACCTGCCTATTTTCCGTCTGATGCCACGCCGGCCACATGCCTGTCACGCTGACGCCGTCAAGAGTTTCGTTGGTGCTTTGCACGCTTAAACTGGTCGAACTTATTGGCGTGACGCACTTCACACTGCGGCATTGCTCTTCTATGGCCTTGGCCTCACTGGCGCGCAAACGCACCTTTTCCCAGGGAAATCGATTGCGCGGAGCGTTGGCAGGGCGGCTTGGCCACACATATAAACGCGCCGCGCCGAAGGTTTCAAACTCCTTCAACACCTGCGTCTTCAAACCCGTCAACGCCGCAATAACTCCGGTGGTGCTGGCCACGCCCACAATAATTCCAAGCGCTGTCAATGCACTGCGCAACTTGTTGGCCCAGATTTGGCGAAACGCCAACAGAATGCTCTCAAAATAAAACAGCGGACTTAACATTCGGTCATACTCCGGCGCGCCTTGGCGATTGGTCCCACTGATTCATCCTGCTCCACAGGAAGATCGCTTAAAATAAGTCCGTCGCGCAAGCGCAGTACGCGTTGGCAATGTGCGGCCACATCATTTTCATGCGTCACCATCACCACGGTTTGCCCATCGCGGTGAATCTTTTCAAACAGCTCCAAAATTTCACCCGTGGTAACGGAATCCAAATTTCCCGTGGGCTCATCGGCCATTAGAATTTTTGGCTCGGTTAAAATTGCGCGCGCAATGGCCACGCGTTGTTTCTGTCCGCCAGACAATTGACTTGGCCTGTGGTCCATGCGATCCGCCAAGCCCACGCGATCCAGAACATCCTTGGCAATTTGACGGCGACGCTTGCGCCAACCCCAGCCTTGTCCTTGCGAATACAGCAACGGCAACTCCACATTTTCCAGAGCCGATAAACGCGGCAACAACTCAAAACTCTGAAAAACAAAGCCAATTTCCTTGTTTCTTACGGCGGCCAATTCATTGGAATCAAGTTCACTCACCAAACGTCCACCCAATTTGTATGTGCCCGCGGTTGGTTGATCAAGGCAACCAAGCGTGTTCATAAGCGTGCTCTTGCCGCTACCAGATGCGCCCATGATGGCCACCATTTCGCCTTGGTATAAATCAAAATCAACTCCACGCAAAGCATGGATGGTCTCAATGCCAACTCGATAGATCTTTGTCAGTCCCCGAATCTCAATGAGTGGTTGGCTCATGCGATTATCCAATTCGCATTCCACCGCCGCCGCCACGGCGACCTCCGCCGCCGCCACCGCCGCCACCGCTACCGCCGCCGTTCATGCGGAATCCATCTTTCATTTCTTCTTCCTTCACGCGGTCGCCCTCTTTCAAAGACTCAAGCGAGCGATACGGACCCGTGACCACGGTCTCGCCTTCTTTCAAACCTTGCACAACAATGGTGTCCGACATGTTGCTGGCGCCGCTGACCACTGGTCGTAGCGACACAATTCCATCTTTCACCACCAACACAATGGGCGTTGTCAGTTTAGTTTTCTGCACCAAAGGATCCTTGGCCACCGCCTTGGGCAACTCCTCCACCTTGCGATCAACAATGGCCTGACTTGGAACCACAATTCCGTCGGTGCTGGCCACATTTAAATCAACATTTCCCGTCAACCCACTTGGAATCACTTTGCCCTTTAAATCAAGCGAAACCAGCACTTTAAAGGTGCTTGTTCCATCTCGCTCAAGCGTGCGCGCCAGGGCCACTTCCTCCACCTTGCCCGTGAATGCTTGATCTTTATACGCGTTTATAAAAATTTCAGCGCTCACGCCAGGCACAATCCGCGCAATATCCGTTTCCGACACGCGCGCGTTCAAGCGCATCTCCCCCAAATCGGCAACGGTCATAATTCGCGTGCCAGCGTTGTTCATGGTGCCCACCATGACCAGCTCTCCCACCTCGGCCGTAAGCGATGTGACAACTCCATCAATAGGACTAATAATAATTGTTCTGCGCAAAGCTTCTCGGGCTTGCTCAATCAAAGCGGCGCTGGATTCAATGGCTTTCTGTAACTGAGAAAGAATTTGCTCCGCGGCATTCAATTGCGCCTCTAAATCTTTGGTGCGTGTTTCAGCGTCCGACAACGCCTGTTTGCTGACATCACCCGAGGCGTACAAATTGGCCTGCCGCGCTAATTGCGCCTTGGAGTTGGAAAGATTTTCCCGGGTTCCAATGATTCGCGATCGCTCGGATTCCAGGCGAAACTTTTCGCCGTCTCGGCGCGCCTCGACGCTGGTAAGCGCGGCGTTCAAATCACGTCCGTCCAATTTCACAAGCACGTCGCCCTTCTTAACTTGCGAACCCTCGCGCAGGGGCAACTCCAGAATGCGCGCGCTCACTTCGGCGCTCACATCCACCTTGCGCTTGGGCTCCACAGTGCCTGGCGCAGAAACCGATTCAACCAACGTCTGCTTCTTGGCCGTGCTTAGTCGCACTGCAATGGAGTTGGCGTCAGAGTTGGGCCACATCCAATAGGCCACCCCTGCCACAACCACAACCAAGACGCTATAGATAATGATGGGCTTTCGCATAAGAATCCCGCCAACTTTAACAGGATGCGTAAGAGTAGCCCATTCACACAAGACTGTCACGATCGCCTGCTCTGCCTGGTTACGGATTGTTGCTGATTACTAGCCAAAGCACCCAAAATTAAACCAAAAATAAAACCAAAAATAAAATCCCCCCGGTCCAAGACCGGGGGGATTGTTTGCACTTCAATAGCGCGGCTTTCAAAGCCGCCATACACATCACTCAGTCGGGCAATCCCCGAAGGATCCAAGCATGGTTCCCAAATCTGAACTGTCAATTGAAAGGTCATCATTAAAGTCGCCTGGAGTTCCCAGGGCCACTTCGCCGAATGATCCAAGCAGTTGACCCAAATCCGCACTGTCAGTAGCGCCATCGCCATTCAAATCCGTTGGGCAGGCTGGTGCTTGATTTAACACACCACCCAAATTAAATGCACAACCGTAAAGAATGCCTGGTGGCAAGTCAGTACGCGATGTGTAAGTTGGCCCCAAGGTGTAGAAGCATAACTTAGGCTCAGCACCAATACCGCGCCATCCGAATGCCGTGTTTGCGGCAAAGTCACCAAAGAACTCAGGATTAGCCGCTTCAGAAGCAGGAATGTTCACAGCCGAAGTTGTGACCTGTGCCATTGACTTCTCGCCGTACATCAGCCAAGAGAACCAAGTCGCTCCACCGTCGGCATCATCGCCATAAATGGTGAAGTAGTACTCACCTGCTGGCAAAGTGAATGGGGTTGTGAGATCCACGAAGTAACGTCCGCAACCATCTGAGCATTGATCACCAATGTCATAGAAGTCCGTAACATCAAATGCTTCGCTACCTTCAAACAGCACTTGACTTGCGTCAAAGATGCCGTCCACAAATGGACGCTTAGAAGCACCGTACGCACCACCATTGGTGTCGCGAGCGATGATCTTGTATTGCACCACGTTTGGTTGAAGACCTGTGTCTGGACCACCACCACCAGCAAAGTCAAACTTGCTGACTGAACCTTCATTTGCCATTGTAAACGGAACAAAGATCCAACGCTTTGGATTTGCTTCGCTATAATTACCAGAGATCAAACCAACATTGACTCCGCCACCATTTTCCAACGCATAGGTCTGTAAACCATTGTCTACCCATACTGGCGTAAAGTCAACAGCCATGCTGGCCATGAAGCCTTCTGGAGATGTAGTGGTTCCGTCATCAGTGACTGCGTCATATTGACCAACAGCGACCAATACGTAATCACCCGCATCAACGCCAGTGACTCTCACTGCTGATGACCCGCCTAGATCCACAACTGGAAGACCAGTGTCTGGATCAACTGCACCACTGTCGGTGCAATTATCATCGGAGCAACCGATGTACAGGCTTGGCAAATCTTGAGGATTTGGCACGGTTGAATCAGCGCCCAGGTAAAACACATTGAGCACAGAATCGGCAGGAAAATCATCGAGTTCTCCGTCGCCGTTGGTATCTATTGCAGTTGGATTGCCCAATCCGCACATGCTTATTGTGAGTTCTCCATTAGCTGGCGCTGGACCAACGACGTACCACAGATCGTGCTTCATTTGTGATGCGCACAGTCTTGTGACGTCATTTGGACCGTCTTGCGTAGCGGTGGTGTTGTCAAAGCTGACTGTGGATGGGAAGGTGCTAATCAACTCGGCACCTGCAACGCAGTCGTTGCCAACAACGCTACTTGGATTTGCGCAACTGTAAATAAAGTTTCCGCACAATTCCACGCCGTTTTGAAGGCAACTAGCATCCCACACAACGTCGCAGCATGCGGAAAATCCGCCGCCGCACACCGTATCACAGCATGCACCATCAGAGCATCCACCCTGCGTGCTAACGGTGATGCAGTCATTGGTCGCAACCGTGGAACCACATGTGGCATAGTCATAACCAGTAATGTCAATATTCAAACCCCATGCCATTGGACCTTCCAATGTTCGGGTACCGCCAGCTTGGCTATCAAATGGAACGTACACCGTGAAAATAATGTCTCCAGCCGGAACTGAGAAACGCGTTTGCTCTGCTCCGTTTGGAAGAACATATGTCACCAGTTGTGGACACTCGTATCCAAAGTCGCCATAAAAGAATTCGTTGCCGGCTGAACCATCGCCAGCCAACTCACCATATGGATCTGCAATTGGATCTGCCCAACGATAAAATTGAAACGCAGAATATGTTGAATTTTCTGCCAAAATCGGGTCGCCATTTTTGTCATTCATGGACAGGTCCATGATGAGATAACAGGCCGTTGTCAACTTGATATGCATGTAATCAAGATCGCGCTTATCCAACTCAAGAGATGGATCAAACGGATCGACTGAACTGAAGTTTCCGGTGAAACCATTCACGCGAAGGCTTGCACCCGCGCTGTGGGTTCCCAATTCCGTGAAACGATTTTCGATTTGCTCACCCGTTACTGCATCTAAGTAGCCGAAACCACCGTTGGTATCGATGCCTGGGGTGATACCTCCAAAGCCGTCATCGACATCTATGGTGTACCACGAATTGCCATCGGCATCGACGGCTTCTGTATAAGCACCAACTGAAGTCGCATTGCATACTTGTGCAAAGGCTCCGCTGGTACAAAGAAAGGCAGTTGAAGCTACGAATCCGTAGGCCAACTTTGAATAAAACTTCGACATTTTTGTCATCTCCTATTTGGGTGCAAAGTGTTCAAATCTCATCAGAATTGCCACGGCGACGTCACCATGACATGGACAGAGTCCATCTACTAGTACGGATTAACTTAACTCCTGCTTAACCCGAGTCAATTAAAAATAAAATTGTTTTGAGTTTTTTTTACAACTTTGCAATAGAACAAAATTGGTCCGAATTGGAATTATTGGCGCAGTCCAAATTTTGGGGCTGGGGCACAAGCCAAGAAGTTATAAAAACATCAAAAACACCGTTAAATATCAATTTTTTTCAATAGTCGCCGACAGGCCTTTGGACTGCAGTTGGTCACGGACCAATTCCGCATGTTCACGGTGGGTTTGAAAAACAATGGCCGATCCGTTGTTATGGGTCTCTAATGTGCGATCTGTGGCGTCTTTAGTTGGCAATCGGACCAACTGGACCAAGGTTGAGACCACATAGATCATCTCGTGCTTGTCATCGTTGTGAAGGCGCACTGCCCACTGAGGCATGGCTTGGCTTGGGCGGGAGACGGTTTCTGAAGGCAATTCAATGGTTTGACTCATTGAGTCATAGTGGCGCAAAGGCAGACTAAATGCAAGCAAAAATTAAAATTTTGTGGAGGCGCGCCATTTAAAAAGGCTTGCGCGTTAGGCGCGCCAATCAAGTAGCACTTTGCCAAATTGATCGCCAGCCTCAAGGCGCTCGTACGCGGCGCGTCCATCTTTGGCGTGGTGGGTTGAATCAATCACGGGCTTCAGCGCGCCGCATGTATACAGCGCCATCACGGCGCGGAACTCATTCATGCTACCCATGGTTGAACCCAAAATGGAAAGTTGATTCCAAAACACGCGGGCCAAATCGGTGACGCCGTCACTGCCAGTGGTGCAACCGCATGTGACAAAGGCGCCGCCGCGCGTCAAACTTTTAATACAACTTTGGTGAACGGCTTTTCCAATGGAATCAATCACAACATCAACGCCGCGGCGATTGGTGGCGGCGCGAACTTGCTTGGACCAATCGGCGCCGTCGTCCAGAATGCAGTGATTGGCGCCAAGCGATTTGGCTTTTTCCAATTTCCATGCGTGGCGACTTGTGACAATGGTTGTGCAGGCGAAATGCTTTGCAATGGCAAGTGCGGCCACGGCAACGCCGCCGCCAATACCCGTGATGAGCACGTGCGCGCCGGGCGCAACGCGGGCGCGCGTGACCAACATTCTGTAGGCGGTGAGATGCGTCAAGCCAATAGCGGCGGCGCGTGCGGGATCATGTTGCGCAATGTCAAGAATGTTGGTGACGGGAGCGGTGAAAAATTCCGCGTGCGTGCCAGGCGAATGCTCGCCGATCATGTGAATGTCCTCGCCAGTGGGTTGGTGGCTGGGAGTGTTGGAGGCGACTTTAGAAACCGCGGCCATAAGAATGACGCGCTTACCAAGCCACGCTGGGTCAACACCGGCGCCAAGTTTGACCACCTTGCCAACGCCGTCGGAGCCGCCAACGGTTGGCCACGTGGTGTCAATGCCAGGCATGCCACGACCAACCCAAAGATCCAAGTGATTCAGCGCGGA
This sequence comes from uncultured Planctomycetia bacterium, assembly GCA_937919205.1. Lineage (GTDB taxonomy): Bacteria > Planctomycetota > Phycisphaerae > Phycisphaerales > SM1A02 > SYAC01. The sequence goes on along the minus strand of CALFOZ010000017.1, from coordinate 4,313 downwards.
CACTTCAGTTTGTATTTGCACCTCGCCAGACAGCGGTTGTGGCTCGGCGCGGTTGGTAACAAAGTTCACATTGGGGGCGACGGGGGTTGCCTGTTTGGCAATTTCAAGGGCTCGCATGAACAAAGTGTAACCATGGCTCGTGCGCAAGATGCGGATGAATGGAACCGAATCGGGCGAAATCTAGAAATTTTGCATGAAGTTTTTTTATGAAGTTTTGTATGGACGGAATTTAAAATTGCCACAGGCGTGAACGCATTAAAATATGAATAGAATCTTGCGCAGAATGAAATCTACATTGAAAGCCAACTTACAAATGAACTATGGAATGAGCGCCCTGATGAGAGCTGTTTTGTTGAGCGCTGTTTTGTTGAGCGCATTCGCCACGGCGCAAGCGCCAATTGTGACGCCAACACAACCGATCGGTAAACCAATGCGCGCGGCCTCGGCGCCAGCCGCCAATGCCAAAGTGATCGCCATGCCCGCGGGATTAGATTTTGGAGTTGTGGCGCCGCACACATTGCTTGAAGGAAATTTTAAACTTGCCAACACGTCGGACAAACCTTTGAAAGTGTTGGGCGCGCAACCATCTTGCCAATGCACCACAATTGATATCACGGGCAAGGAAATTCCTGCGCAAACTGCTGGCGTTGCAGGCATACTTGAAGTTCCAGTGACCATGAAGGTGAGCGCCACCGGATTAAAGACGGCGCAAGTGAAGGTGGTGGTTGAGGGCGAGTCACTGCCAATCACTTTGGAGTTGCGCGCGGAAGTTGCGTATGCGGTGCGCTTGGCCATTGCGGACGCCGCGGGAAAAATACAGCCTTATGTGGACGCCGCGGAAGATGCATCGCGCTTGAAAGGCGTGGCGCAAGTGTTTAGCAGTGATGGAAAACCGTTTCGCGTGCTGAGCGTGCAAGGCGTGGCGCCGGAGTTTGTGAATTGGAACGCGGCCAGCGACGCGCCCTTGGCAAAGTACGAGGTGCGGTTTGCGCTTGCGGGCGAACCGTGCGAACAAGTTGCCAAATATTTGCTGGTGGAAACTGACCGCGCTGACGCGCGCATGATTGACGCGCGCGTTCGCCACGCATGCACAAAGATTTCACCCGCGCTTGATATCGCGGAGTTTCGAAGCAATGTGGGAGTGATAGCGGCGGGCGGCTCGGGAACATTTGACATCGAAATTAAAAAAATGGGCGCGAATAGAATCGCTTTAGTGAAGGCGGTGGATGCGCAATTTTTAGCGGAATTGATTGGTCAACGCGCCGATGGAAGTTCATTGATGGTGACAATTCGTTTGACGCCAGGCAAAAATGTCACGGGCGTATTCATGACGCCAGTGCATTTGATGGCGGTCGACTCCAACGGACAACCGTATATGACACAGCGTCCAGAGCCGGGCGCGCCAGGCCAACCGCCCAAGATAAATACCCTGTCCGCGGAAGTGGATTTATTGGTGTACGGAAAAGTGCAATAGCACAACGTGATCACTGTATTTCATTGCATGCGGACAGATAGGTTTTGGATTTTGCGGCAATAGGTTTAGAACACAAACGAAAGCCGCATTGTGAAAATCCATGCTCCGGGAATATTTGACGAGGCGACGGAGCTTGGCTGGCTGAGATATTGCATGTCAGGCTGGATTGAAAACCATGGCGTGACTTGGACATTGTAAAAAGCTTCAAGAATTGCCTCGGAGGAACCAGGCGACGTAGTGACATTTTGATTGCTGGTGAATTGGTTGTAAGCCCACAGCACTCCAACCGTGTCGGACGGGCGCGCATCAATCATGCCTTGCCACTGCGAGCCAAGCATCAGACCCCAATGTGAAGGATTTTGATTGGGATCGCTCCAACTAAATTGACCAAACAATTCCAGACCCAATAATTTTCCAGATCCGTCGGGATCAAAAATATGTTGATTGGCGTAGGCGTAGGCGCCAGTTGGTCCGGTGCCAACGCTAGGACCATTCACGCCAAAGTTGGACGTATCGCCAATTTGCTCAAACCAGCCCGCGCGAAACTTTCCTTTGTGCTCACCAATGGTCCAGTCTGGACCAAGCTCCGCGATCATGAAGTAACTGCCGGGATTTTCCCACAAAAATCCAGCCAAGCCATGCGTGCCCGTATTTTGGCCATTCACCCCAGTGTTGGGATTGGCATAGTTGCTCGAGCCATCAAAGAATCCAATGCGCGCGTCGAAATTATCCATTGGCTTGGCCAAAATTTCCAAGCCGCCAGCTTGGCGCGGATAGGTGGGCATGTCTTTGACAAGACCGGCCGGAAAATAAGCGGCGCTGTGGACAAAATTTAAACCAGTGCAAGGGACGGCGAAGTCAACGTTGGCATCAATTTTTCCAAACTTCACCTTGAGCCGGTCGCCAATAATTTCTTGCTGATACCAATACTGAGCAAGTTGTGTGAATTCTCCATATGAATTAATGGCGTCAAAGCCCCAATAGTCGGGAATGAGTTCTATCGGCGCACGAGTTTGATTGGCGGTTTGGAAATCCAAGAAGAGGGTTCCGCCCTTAAGACCGAAAAGTTTTTCAGTGTCCCCGGTTACGTTGATATCGACTAACGAAAGCAAACTAAAACCGTTCACAAGACCGCCATTGAGCACGTTCATAAAATCAAGCGTGGCAGTTCCTTGCAGGGTCACGCCTGCGTCCTGAAGTTTGGATCGCGCTCCATACAAATCACCCGTCATGGTGTTGGATTCCCATGGCCAAGAGCCGCCTAAATTTAAATCTGCCGCGCCTGCGCTTTGCGGACCAACTGATTCGAATTGCTGTTGCTGCAAAATAGTTTGCCCTGAATTTGATTGCCCGCCATTGCTTGATGGAGAATCAGTTACGGGCTGAATCGGCGGCTTGGGCTTATCCCCAACGGGATCAAATGGCTTGGGCATGGAGCCGGTTTGCGCGGAAACAGTTGCGGCGAGCATGTGCGGCGCCAAGCAAATACCTGTCAAGAATGCGCGCCGCCGCTTTTTCAGAACCATGGAATAGTTATAACTTATTTCACGCCAAAAGGCAGGATATAATTTTGATATGAAATTTTGGATTTACAGATTTTTATTTTGTGGTGAAATGCGAAATGGTATTGGGTCCGCGTTGTGCGCGATTGCTTGCTGTGGATATTTTTCAGCGCCTTGTACGGCTGAGAATTATGTGGCACCGCAAAGTGAGGCGGGCAAATTGTCGCCGCCAACGCCGTCGGATATTTCACAAACTCAACACATGGCACCCGCTACCGCGGCGCGTGCAACCACTCTGAATATTCCGGCCGCCACTATTTCATTTGATCCACCGCCGCCCGTGATTCGGCGCGTGACCACCAACGCGAATCTGATACCCATTGCGCCAGTGACATTTGCGCACGCACTTGAGGCAATTGACAAAGGTATTTTGTTTTTAAAATCATCGCAATCTGCCAACGGCGGATGGATGGAGGGCGTGAACGCGGCGCCAACGTTGCCGGCCAATGGCGCCGCGAATAATGGCGGTCAACTTCAAACCGCGGGCGCGACAAACGCGAATCAATCTCCGGCAAGTAGCGGGGCAAATAGCGCGGCCAGTAGCGCTGTCACGGCGCTTGTGGTGCGCGCTTTCGCTCAACGCGGACTGAGCATTCAAAGCGACGCCGCGCTTGATCGCGCGGCGACGCAACTTGTGAATTTAGTCACCGGAAAAAATGGATTTGAACCCGACGCCAGCGGTGGCATGGCAACCTATGTGGCGTCTTGCACAGCGATGGGACTCGCGGCATTGCAAGAGGCGAAATATGAAAAGACATTGGCGGCCGCGTTGGCGTGGATTCGTGAAAGCCAATGGGATCAAGGCGAAGGCATTGCGCCCACGCAAGATTGGTACGGCGGCGTGGGCTATGGCAGTAAGGGGCGACCTGATTTAAGCAACACGCAACTCATGCTTGACGCGTTGCACGAAGCAAACGCCACGGCCAAGGACGCGGCGGTGGAACGCGCGGTGATTTTTTTAACCCGATGCCAAAATTTAAAATCAACCAACAGCGCGGCGTGGGCGCAAAGTGGCGCCAATGATGGCGGAATGGTGTACACCCCCGCCAATGACGGCGAAAGTTTTGCCAGCGAATTGGCGGGCGAGGGCCGAACCGGCGAAAAGATGCCGGCTGGAACGCGCGCGCTTCGCAGTTACGGCAGCATGACCTACGCCGCGTACAAAAGCATGCTGTTCGCCGGACTTTCCAAGAATGATCCGCGCGTTCAAGCCGCGAAGAAATGGATTGAACACAATTTCACATTCAGCGAGAACCCGGGCTTGGGTCAGCAAGGCT
>CALFOZ010000016.1 GCA_937919205.1 uncultured Planctomycetia bacterium | reverse complement strand
TCCCTCATGGATTGAAAATTCGATTGGTTTCGAAACTACTTACCCTAAAAATTGGCTTGATGTCGCAGAAGATAATCCTGGTTGGAAATATGCGGTAATCGAATGGCCCGCCGAACCCACCACCGAATCCGACTGCAACTCCAACGGAATCCCCGACAGTTGCGAAATTACCAACGGCGGCGACTGCAACAACAACGGTCTGCTTGACGCGTGCGAAACCTTCGATCAAACCACACCCGACTGCAACAACAACAGCGTGCCAGATACTTGCGACATTGAAAGCGGCACGGCCCGTGATTGCAACTTGAACGGCGTGCCAGACAGTTGCGACATTGCCGCGGGCGCGCTGGACGAAAACAGCGACGGACGCATTGACGCGTGCAATTACGCCCTAGGTGATTTTGATTTGGACAATGTAGTGTCCAGCTCCGATCTTGGATTCTTGCTGATCTTCTTCGGCGAAATTGATCCACCATTTGGAGATCTCAACGGAAGTGGCGTTTGCGACGCTGAAGATCTTGGCCAATTGTTGGGCAACTATGGAATACTTCCCTAATTAGTAAAGGCCAAGCGCCCCGCTTTGTTTGCGTACTCAAACCGCGCCACGAAAGTGGCGCGGTTTTTTAAATCCGCGTTGCACGTTGCGCGCATGTGCGGCGCATCAATGACACCAACTCACACCCACCACGGCTTCGCGGCCTTCTCGTGAATAACACAATCGTGCAGAAAATTCGCCGCTTTCACAAAGCCTTCTTCGGTGCTCATCAGCGAGTCCTCATGCTCAATGCTTAACACATAGTCGTAGCCGTAACGGCGCAACATGGACACAAACGGCTTCCAAAATTCATGGCCGTGGCCCTCGCCGCAGGTGCGAAAATTCCACGCGCGCTCGTTGAACTGACCATACGGACGCGTGTCCAAGTAGCCATTGCGCGGACCTTCATGCGGATCAAGTTGCGTGTCCTTGGCGTGCACATGAAACAACAAGCCAGCCTCGCCAAGATCGCGCGCGGCAAGAACCGGATCAATGCCCTGCCAAAATAAATGCGACGGATCCAAGTTCACACCCAAGCGGCACTTGCCCTTCACGCCCGATGCCTTCATGGCGGCGCGCGAAAGTTTGATCATGGTGTGCGAGTTGTACACGCAGAAACCTGGATGCGGCTCAAGCGCGGTGCGAACATCAAACTTGGCGCAATACTTTATTGCGCGCGCCCAATACGGCACAAGAACTTTGTTCCATTGATAGTCCAGAATCTGTAGAAAGTCGCCGGGCCACGGACACGTCACCCAATTTGGAGTGGTGTCGCGCGCGCTACCACCAGGGCAACCGCTGAACGTGATCACAATGTCGGTGCCCAGTTTGGGCGCAAGTTGCACTGCGGTTTCCCACGCGCCGTGATGGTCGCGCGCAATTTTCTTATCTGGGTGAATGGGATTTCCATGAACTGAAAGCGCGCTCAGCGTGAGCCCGAACTCGCGCAAAATACCTTTGATGCGATCTTGCTCTTTGGCGCTGGAGAGAACTTTCTTGGCGTCAAAAAAACCTTTGCCCAGATAGGCGCCCGCGGGCAACTCGATTGCATCAAGTCCGTGCTCCGCAAGAAATTGACAGACTTTCTCAAGTGGCCGGCCGGTGAACAACGCGCTCATAACTCCTAATTTCATAGTGGTTCTCCTATGCAAACGCTACACGAAATGCGCCGAGTTGAGCGAGCTGAAGCAGAGCTGAAATTTGGTTTTGCATTGCGTTGCAGGCGCGATTGAAAGCCCCTTTGATAGCGCGGAGAAAGCGCCATTGAAATGGCAGTTGGCATGTGTGGCAATCCATGTCAGAATGCAAACCCACATGTTTGTCTACATCTATTTATGTTTGATTATGGCGCAAGACGCTCCGAGCGCGCCCACGCCGCCAGCCGCATCCGCGCCTGTGCCTGCAAATAGCGCGCCAACAAATCCGCCAACAAATCCGTCAACAAATCCGACAGAAAATCCCGCAAGCAACTCACCCGCCACCCCCAAAACCAAACCTGCCATGACCGCGGATTCTTCCATGCCGGAATCAAAGCCCGTCGCAGGGCCAGCGCCCAAGCAAGTGCGCGTGTTGATTGATCGCTTTAAGGAAAGCGGCGGCGTGATTGTGCGCGAGGACGACGCGGTGCTTGTGATTCGCACAACCGAAGGCCTGGAAAAAACTTTTGACAAATCGCTTTTGCTTGGCGTGTTTCCATTGATCGAAGCGCCCGAAGGCACGCCAGTGATTGTGCAATTTAGAGATGGCCGTCGCGTGGAGGCGGAATTGATTCGCGACGAGTTGCATCAGGCGCGCGTTCGCATTGCAAACATTGAAGTGACTCTGCCGCGCGAAGATTTCTGGGCGTTGGAATTGGCGCCATCATTTGAGGATTCCTTGGCGCAACTTCGATTGAACATTCCGGCAACCGCGTGGCCACAGCGCGTTCAATTGGCCAAGTGGATGATGTCGCAAAATCAACCGCTGGCGGCCAAAGAGGAATTGGTTGAAATCCTGCGCTCATACGACTCGCAAGAGCCACGCGACTTGCTGGCGCGCGCCGAAACTCTGATTCGCATGCAGACTCGCGACGACTCGGATAAATCCAAATCAAAAACTTCGAACTCGGGTTCCTCCAAGCGCTCCATGGATCAACCTGGTCTTCCAACGCAACGCCTAAGCCCCGATGACGTGAATATTTTGAAAGTGTTGGAGGTGAACTTTGAGCGTCCCCCGCAAATGGAGGCCAGCCCCGACCTGGCCAAAAAAATAGTGGCCAGCTACAGCAACAGCGATTTAGTTCCCGCTGATCCAACGGCGCGCAAGTCCATGGAAAGTTGGAGCCCTGAGCAACTTTTGAAATTGCTCTTCGCGTTGAAGGCGCGCGAGTTGTATCAAGACATCCAAGTCACCAGCGAACCCATCGCGCTTGAAATTTTTCACCGCCGCGTGCACGACAACTGGCTGATTCCAAATTGCGCCACAAGCCGTTGCCACGGCGGCCTGAGCGCGGGAAACTTTTTTCTGTTCTCAACGGACTATCGAAGTGAACGAACCCGCTATACCAACTTGATGATTTTACTGCGATCACCCGCGCTTGAGGGCAAGCCGCCGTTGATTGACTTCACGCATCCAGACCAGTCGTTGCTCATTCAATACGCGCGCCCTCGCATTGACGCCAAGTTTCCGCATCCCGATATTCCTGGATGGAAACCCGTCTTGATTTCGGGCCGCGAAAGCCTGATGAACGACGCGCTTCTATGGATTCGCGGCATGCACCAACCCCGCAGTGATTATCCAATTGATTACACGCCGCCCAGGCTTGGCAACTCGCGTAAAAATGAGGCGGACTCCGGCCCTGATCGATAAGACATTCTTGGCTAGACTCACCAAATGCGCTTCTTGACCCATTCGACCATGAATCACCTTGCTTCAATCACACTTCTGGCGTGTTGCGCCTGCGTTGCAGGGTGCATGGATGACGCGGCCATTGCGCAGAGAGCCAGCGCCAATAAAATTAAATCAACTGTTGCCGCCGCGCAGAAGGCGCTTGCTGGAGCCTCTGGAATTGATCCCCAAACAAATCGAAGCAGTGCCGAGGCGATCCGCCAAGTTGCGTTAAGCGCCACGGCCACTGCGGGTTCATTGCCCAGCCAGAAATCCGCCATGGCCTTGATCGCCGCGCAATTGCAATTGCAAGCGGCTCAACTTGACGCCGTGGTGATTGAGCAACTTGAACAAGTTCAAAGATTGAATGCGGACAATATTCATTTGTGCGCAAGTTTACATGAGCAATTTCAACTATTGGCAAAAAGCGCGGACGTTGGATTTCCAGTTGAAGCGCGCGAGGAGTTGCAGAAGGATCACACGAAAAGTTCCATGACCGCTACGGCGCTGACAAGCTCGTCGGAAAAGTTGCAGGCTATTGTGGATGAGGCCCAAGCCAACATTGCCACGTACAACAGCAACGCATTGACGCTTGAAAAACAATCCGACGAGTTGAAACAAAAAGCGGTGGCGGCTGGCGTGATTGCTGGATTTCAATTGACCGTTGATTCACAGAAAGCCCTCACGGAGTCCCGCAAACTACTTAGTGAGTCTGCGACCATAGAACTGAACACTCAGAAATCTGAATTGGAACAACGCATAGCTTCCAAGACGGCGCAGGCGTATCAAGCCAGTTTGAATCGCAATCAAGTCAGCATGGAAACCATCGCGCAAATTGAATTGCAACGCCAAACTGCCGTGAAGGATTTAGCCGATGTCGCGCAAAAATATCTCGCGAGCGCAATTGAATCGGCCACGGCTTTGCGCGCCACTTCCCAAAAGTTAAATGAACTCTATGACGGTGCGATGGAAAGTCTTGAAAAGGCCGTGACATTGTCTCAACAAGCCAAGAGTGGCTCTGGCGAAATGGCCAAGAGCGCCAAGAGCGCGTTGCTTGCGGCGCAATTGGCGTTGGCAAGCATGGCAGAGCGCCGCGAACGCATGAGCACGATAGAAATTTCCGCGTACACATCCGCCGCCAAATTGAACGCGGATGGATCTTGGAGCAAGGACGCCGCGGCGGCGCAGAGCATTCGAAACGCCTGTGCAACCAAGGCCAGCGAGGCCCTTGAAGGCGCGCTTGCGGAAATTCCTGAAGTCGAACCTGATGCCACTACCCCCGCCGCGAATTTTCGCAAGAGCATTGCACTTGCCAAGGCGAATTTCTCTGGAATGAAAGTTGTCGAAGCGCCAGCGACGACTGAGCCAGCGGCGACTGAGCCAGCGGCGACTGAGCCAGCGGCGACTGAGCCAGCAACGACTGAGCCAGCGACGACTGAGCCAGCGGCGACTGAGCCAGCGACGACTGAGCCAGCAACGACTGAGCCAGCGACGACTGAGCCAGCAACGACGGAGCCAGCGACGACTGAGCCAGCAACGACTGAGCCCCCGGTCACTGATCCTCCAGCGACTGATCCTCCAGCGACTGATCCTCCAGCGACTTCAGAAAATCCGTAATTCAAAATTAGGGTGCTAGCCGCATATGGCCCGCGAGCCAGGTTTCACATGCTTAGATGCTTGAACGGCGTCGTAAAAGTTCGCTCGATTTCTCGCGCAACCAAATATCTTCGCCTTCGTCACTTGCCAATTGCTTGAGCGCGCTCACAAGTTGATCCGACCACGTGGCGGCGTTGGTGCCCGCCACGATCAACAACGCGTTGCGCTTCCACATGGAAAGTTTGGCGCGCAACAACGCCTTTGAAAGTTTCATGGACGCGCGCGACTGCTCGCTCCAAGACAACACGTCGGCCAAATCAAAATCCGAGTGGCTCGCCTGGTATTGCGGATTGGGCTTGACGCGGGTCGCGCTTTCGCGCGGTTGCGAATGCGGACAAGCCTCCACGCACGCGTCGCAACCAAACAGCCAATCATCGGTGCGATTGTTAAACCACTCGGCGGGCGCACTGCGGTGCTCAATCGTGAGATACGAAATACAGCGCTGGGCATGCAACTTCCACGGCTCGATGGCCTGCGTGGGACACGCGTCAATGCAACGAGTGCACGTTCCACAAGGATCGCCCGCCACCGGATTACTGGGGGCCAAGTCGAGGGACGTGACAATTTCGCCAAGCACAATCCAACTGCCCACACTTTTTTCGCCAATCAACAACGTGTGCTTGCCGATGCGACCAAGGCCGGCGCGTTGGGCGTGCTCGCGCTCCAGAATTGGCGCGGTGTCCACGCACACTCGAAAACGATTTCCAGGAAATCGCCGGCGCAAATCATCGGCGATGGGCTCAAGACGCTCGCGAATCACGCTGTGATAGTCGCGCCCGCGCGCGTAACGCGCCACGCGCCCGCGCGGAGAAACAATTGCGCCACGCGCGTCACGATTCAAATGTCCACCATGAATTTGCTCAGGCTCGCCGCTGGTGTAGCGATCGGCCACGCAAATAATTGAACGCGCCGTGGGCACAAACTCGCATGGATCCATGCGCTGGGGAATGTGCTCCGCGAGATACGTCATTTCGCCGCAACCCACTTGCTCAAGCCACTGCGTGAACTGGGCGCGATGTGAAGTTTCAGTGGCGCGGCAAATTCCATACAGCGCGAATCCCGCCGCCTCAAGCGTGGACAAAATCTCGGCGGTCAACGCGTGGTCCATTATCCCAAACCCGCCACGCGCGCCAGCAGTGCCACCGGCAATTCCGTTTGCAATGAATCAAGATGCGTCAGGGCGTCGGCCGCCGAGTATCCCGAACGCACCGCGCCTTCCATTGTGGCGGGCCAACCAGTGTCGCACCAATCGCCCGCCAAAATAAGATTGTCCACGCCGCCACTCGCGCGCGGACGCGGACCCGGACGCAGTGCCTCAAAGCCGGGAACCGCGGCGAAGGTGGCGCGCTTCTCCTTCACGGAGCGAACCTCGATCGGCGCAAGCCCTTGCGCGCGCGGACACGCCCACTCAATATCGGCGCGCACACGGCGCGTGATTTCGTTCTCATCCAAATCCATCCACTGGTCAGCGGCGGAAATAACCGCATGAATATGTTGGCGCCCCGCCTCATCAACGCCCTTGTTGAACAACCACTGCGTGGCGCGCGCGGGCAACACCAGATGCGGTTGATCCAGAATAATTTTTTCATACACCAAGTGCACGCCAAGAATCGGGCTGGTGGCGATGCCATCAATGCCGCGCAATCGCTCATCGGCGGCTTGCAAAGTGGGCGAACACAATTTCACAAGTCGATCAAATGGAACCGCGGCGATCACGGCGCTCGCTTGCACCAAACCTTCATCGGTGACCACGCCGGTAACGCGCGCGCCATCAAACGCGATGGCTTGCACGCTCACACCAAGCCGCACTTCGCCGCCCGCCTGGCGAATCATGGCCTCGGCGGGATCGTATAAATCAAGCAAAGCAACCGTGCTCAACACCATTGCGCTGGCGAAACGATGGCTGAGAAAACCTTCTTGAAAAACTTTCATGGCGAAGGGCGCGTCCACGCGCGAGGACGGCAAGTTGCACGCGCTCACAACAACGGGTTCCCAAAATCGTTCAATGGCCCGCTCGGTTTGACCGGTGTCGCGCAGAAAATCCAGGAACACGCGCCCGCGCCAATGCTCGCGGCCCGCGTAGCCCATGCGAAGAAGTTTGAACATGGCGAAGGCGATCGCGACTTTGTCCTTGAGTGAAATCATGCGCATGCGCAAAAAACTTCCGGTGAATTGCGCCGGCGCCGGAAGCCACCCGGCGCGCATCACGTCGGGCGCGTGCGGCGGATTGGCCCAGTATGTTTCCTTGTGCCACTGCATTCGATCCAGCACGCCAAGTCGCTGATAAAAGTCGAGCAAATTCACGCAACATCCCATGGCCACGTGCTGGCAATTATCCAGCAATTTTCCGGTGCGTGGATCCACAAAGCTGGTGGCGCGCCCGCCAAGTTTGCGCCGCGTCTCCAACACAATTGGTTTCATGCCCGCTTGGGACAAGCGAATGGCCGCGGCGATTCCGGCGATTCCGCCACCCACAATCGCCACCGTTTTCATCTTGGATTCTCTGCTTTTGCAAGAGCGTGCTTGGCGCGAAGCGCGATCCACACTTTGCGAAGCGTGCTTAGGCGCGCGCGGCCACGCACCGCGAGTTGCGGGTCAGCCTCGATCTTGGCGAGCACACCCTTGTAAATTTCCGTCATGGCCCACAGCGTAGGCAAGCAGGTCGCGTCGATCATCGCGTCTAGCGGCGCACTGCGATCGTAATGCGCGCGGGCCCGCTCGCATTGGGCACGGATAAATTCAGCGCATCGATCGGGCTCGCTCCAAGCGCGCACCATTTCAGGAGTTAATTCCATGGCGCGAAATTCCGCCAACGGCAAGTAGCAACGGTCGCTGTCCAAGTCCTCACCCAAGTCGCGCAGAATATTGGTGAGTTGAAACGCGATGCCCCGCTCCACGGCCAACTTAATGGCTTCCTGCCCGCGGAAACCCCAGATGCGTATGCACACCAAACCAACCGTGCCCGCGACTTGATAGCAAAATTTACGCAACTCGGGCCATGATTCAAACTTGGCCGGCGTGAGATCCCCCACTTGTCCGTCAAGCATGTCGTGAAAATCTTTTTTCTCCAAATGAAATTGCTTGGCGGCCTGGGTGAGCGCGATCAACGCGGGAGTTTGCGTTTGCACTTGTCCGTCCAGCGCCGCGTCGGTGGCGTCGCGGTACGCCTGCAAACGCTGATTGCGATCTTGCGGATCACGCGCCGGATCGTCCACCAAATCATCGGCCTCTCGCATCCAGGCGTAGACGGCGTACATGGCCCAGCGTTTGCCGGGCGGCGTGAGGCGCAATCCATAATGAAAATTCTTGGCGCGCTCGCGCGTGATGGTTTCGCAGGCGGCCACGGCTTGATCAAAGGACTGATTCATGCGGCGTTCCGATTCATGCGCGAGGAAAGCCACGCTTTGGAAACTAGAAAAAGTTTTTCCACTCGCCCCATTTTGGGACGGCGAATACATGTTTCAAAATCCCATTGGCGAATGTGGTTCAACACGCCGCGACCACCCGCCGAGAACAGCGCAATGACTGGACGTGATGTTGTGGAAATCTTGGGCAACAAGGCATCGCCGCGCTCAAAGAGTTGCTCGGTGTAATCGCACAACTTGGCCAACATGTCGCGGTAGGCCGGAAGAAAATCCAAGTCCGCCGCCCAACCACGTTGCGCGGTCAGCAACAATCGTTGTTGAAAATCTGGAATATCTTTCCACGCGTCCTTGGGCAAATACACGCGGTCGCGCTCCAAAAGATCACGGCGCACATCTTGCCAATGATTCACCAATTGCAGTGCGGTGCATGTGCAATCTGAAAGTTGCGAAGTAGGTTCGTCGCGCGGCTCGCCAAGCACCGCCAGCACCAAACGACCCACCGGATCCGCGCTCATGGCGCAGTAGCGCGTGAGTTCTTCCAGGGACTCCCATCGATTTTGCCGATTGTCCCATTCAAATGCCTGGATCAATGTGTCGAACAACGTTTCGGGCATCGCGTGGCGCGCGATCACCGTCGCCAACGCGATCATGATTGGATGCTTGGGTTGACCCGCATAGCACGCCTGCAACTCACCGCGCCACCACGCGAGCAACTGCAATGCTTGCTCGGCACTTTGCGCCTCGTCGCCCAAGTCATCGGCCCATCTACAAAATGCGTAGATGGCGCAGAAATCTTGGCGGGATGCGCGCGGCAGTAACGCGCTCAGCACGGAAAAATTTTCGCCGTGCGCGCGCGTGAATTGCGCGCACCAGTTGGATGCATCGGACTGCGTCATGGACACGGGCGAGTCCGGACCCCATTGATGCAAAAGCTCAGTAATAGGTTGCGCCAAGGCGTGGCTCACGCGTGCTCTCCATCAATGTGGCGCCGACGCCGCCGCGCTGGCTGGATACCCATTTGCTCACGGTACTTCACCACCGTGCGCCTGGCAATGGTGATTCCACGCTCGCGCAATTGCGTGGTGATGGCCTCGTCTGAAAGCGGTCGAACTTTGTCCTCGGCGTCAACAATTTCTTGCAGTACGGTTCGCACGGCTTCCCAACTCACGCTTTCGCCGTCGGCATTTTCCGTGCCGCCAGTGAAGAACTTGCGCAACTCCACAAGACCGCGCGGAGTTTGCATCCACTTGCCGGCGACGGCGCGGCTGACCGTGGCCACATGCACGCCAATTCGATCGGCGATATCCATCATAGGAAGCGGCCGAAGATGGCCCGAACCTTCGTCGAACCATTCACGCTGGCGCTCCAAAACAATTTCAACAACTTTCAGCAGTGTGTTCTTGCGCTGGGTGATGGCGTCGATCAGCCAACTGGCGGAGCGGATTCCATCTTGCACAAATTTTTTGGTGGCAGAGTCGGTGGATTCCTGCTCGGCCATGACCGAGTAGCGCTGACTCACCCGAAGAGGCGGAACCGAACCATCGCAAATCGCCGCGACATAACGATCCTGCTCCGAATCAAATTCAACCATGACATCTGGAACAATTGGCCGCTCGGTTTCATCGGTCAAGTCGCGGCCAGGAGAAATGGTGAGCCGTCGCAGGCGCTCCTTCGCGGCCTCGATGCGCTCCACATTCATTCCACTGCGCGCGGCGATTTTTGGCAGGCGATTCTCCAGTAAATCGTCGTAATGCTCCTTCACCAACACATGCGCGTCGCGCCACTCGGACTGGTCTTGCGCGCAGGGCCGCTCGTTCCAACGGCGCGAATCCAATTTGGCGTCTATTTGAATCAACAAACTTTCGCGCACATCGCGCGCCGCAACGCCAGCTGGCTCAAGCCATTCTTGCAACAACGGCAACACGCGCTCCAATTCCTGCTGGGATATGGCATTTCCATTTTTGATGGAGTGCGCCTCGATCGCCGGAAGATCCGCGGAAAGCAAACCGTCATCATCCACAAAATCAAGAATTATTTTTCCCGCCAGCAACGTGGCCGCGTCGGTTTCAATCATGTCCCATTGATGGCGCAACTGTTCGCTTAATGGCTCGCGCCGCGCCGCGGTTTGCGCCAACATTTCATACTTCACATCGCGGTCGCCATCAGAGTGGCGCGTTGATGGCTGGGCACTCTCACCGTAGTCGCGCTCAAATTCGCGCGCGCGCTCAAAGGCCGCGCCAGTTTCCTGGCTCTCGCCACTTTGCAGGGGCTTCTCTGGAATTTCCTGCAGCGTATTTTCTTGGTGCTCCGCTTGCTCGGCGCGATCCTCGTCGCTGGCCTCGGGCTCCACTTGCTCAATCGCAACATTGCGCTCAAGTTCCTGCTCCACGCGTTCCTGCAATTGCGCCAACGGCATCTGTAGCACCTCCATGCTTTGGATCAACCGAGGCGCCAAGCGCAACTGCTGTGACGTGCGAAGTTTTTGCGAAAGATCAAAACGCATCGCACCATACTACGGCGGCGCACTGGCGAAATGTGCCAAATTTCCCATCAAACTGGTGAATCAACCCATCACTCGACGGCCAGCGATGGCGTCTGCCAAAGCGGCGCGGTTGGCGAATTCGATCTGACTTCCGGCGGGCAACCCGCGCGCGAGACGAGTGACCGTGATCCCCAAAGATTGCAATGGATCAGCAAGAAAGAGGCCTGTGCTATCGCCCTCCATGTCCAGATTCATGGCCAAAATAACTTCTGTCACTTTGACACCCCTCGTATTTTTTGCGGGATCTTTCACGCGCGTCAATAAATCATTCACGGTCAAACTGTCCGGGCCAACTCCCTCGAGCGGTGAAATGCGACCCATTAAAATGTGGTAGACGCCGCGAAACATTCCAGTCTGTTCCAGAAGCCATAAATCTTTTGGCTGTTCCACCACCATCACAATCGACGCGTCGCGACGTGTGTCGCAACAAATTCCGCACGGATCATCGTCGGTCAAATTCCAGCACACATTGCAATGGCGCACGTCTGTCTTCACATCAGCGATGGCTTTGGACAGACGCATGGCGTCCTCGCGGTTGGCCTTGAGCAAATGAAACGCCAGGCGCTCGGCGGTGCGCCGACCAACACCGGGTAGTCGCGACAACTCGTCAACAAGTCGAGTGACCGGCTCCGGCTGTGCGGTGTTGAAGCGATCTTTGTTCATGGCGAAATGCTACGCATTGCTTGAATCGCTGGATGTCGAATCGACACTTTGCGCGAGGATTGAATCGATCCGAGGTTGCGACGATCCGGACTGCTCCACTTTCACAACGATGGCGTCGAAGGCGTCCATTGCGTGCTGAATCATGGGTATTTGCATTAATTCCTTGTCCAACCCATGCATGGGCGCGATGGTTTGTTCAGGCGCCTTCGCGGGCGTTTCAAAATGCAATTTCCACCCAGGTCCAAGCGCGCGCGCGACCAACGTTTGCAACATCTCGCTTTTTCGCGCGGCGTAATTTGCGGCGCCTCCAGCATTCTCCGCGGCGCGCAGAGTGAGTTGCTTGTTGTTCAAGGACACGGGCACAAATGATTCGGCGAGCACTTTTTCCGGAGTGCTTGTGGCGGCCGCGGCGATCTTGCTCCATGCTTGCACCGCGGTCATGTCATGTAAGTGCGTTGCATCGAGTCCCAGCGTAGGCGCGGATGCGTGTGGCGCGTTTGAATGCGGGATGCTGGGCGCTTGAATAGTTGGCGCTTGAATGCGGACCGCTTGACCTTGGGTGGTCAAAGCTTCACGCATTGGCGTGGGCAAAGTTGCGGGCGTGGTGGCGGGCGCGGATGTGGCCGAGATCAACGTGACGGGTCGCGGGGAACTACTGACGTTTTTTTTTTCGGCCTCGCCAGTCAAAGTCGAGTGTGATGCGGCGATCTCAATGCGCACAAATTCACGATGTAAACAAAGACGAGCGATTGTGGCGTCGAAGATGGTTCGCGAAGAACCACTGCTACGAATGGCGCGGATCGCGGCTTCGCACACCGCCACAAAGTGCACCAATTCATGCGGCTCAAAATTCTGCGCCTGCGACGCCGCAATCAGCTTGGCCTCGGGAGAAAGATCAACCAAATCTGTCTCTTTTCCGCAGGTGCGTAGCACCAGAAAGTCGCGCCAGCGCGCCGCGAAAAATTCCAGCGCCTGTTCAACCGGACAGCCAGATTCAAGCAACTCTGCGGCGGATTCCAAGCCAGCTTTGGCGTCGCCGTTTGACACCGCGGTGGTGACAGCGGCAACCAACCCGGCATCTGGAAGTCCAAGCACTTCTTGGGCCATGGCGCTGGAAATATTTCCACTGGCCGCGGCGATCAAGCGGTCCAGCAAACTTAACGCGTCACGCATACTGCCGTTGCCAAGTTTGGCAACCAAGTGAATGGCGTCGTCGTCGGCTTGAAGACCTTCTTTGGTGATCACGTCGCGCAAATGCGCCGCGATGCGGCTTGTGGCGATTGGCTTGAAATCAAATCGCTGGCAACGACTTTGAATTGTGGCGGGCACTTTGTGCGGCTCGGTGGTGCACAGAATAAATTTCACGTGCGGCGGCGGCTCCTCCATGGTCTTCAACAGCGCGTTGAACGCCGGCGTGGTGAGCATGTGCACTTCATCAATAATGTAAATTTTGTACGGACTGCGCGCCGGAAGAATTCCAGCCTTGGAGATCAAGTCGCGCGCGTCGTCCACGCCGCGATTGCTGGCGCCGTCGATCTCGATCACGTCCATGTCTTCACCGCGAAAAATACTGCTTGCGATGGCGCTGGCCTGAGTTAATTCCTTGGGCGCGTTAAGCGCGCGCGCCAACACACGCGCCATGCTGGTCTTGCCCACCCCGCGCGTGCCGCAAAATAAATAGGCATGGGCAATGCGATTCATTGCGATCGCATTTTGCAACGTTCGCGAAATGGATTCCTGCCCGATCAACTCGTCGAACTGCTTGGAGCGATAGCGCCGCGCCAACACGGTGTAGCCAGGCGTGGATGATGAAGCGTTGGCGCCAGCATTAGCGCCAGCGTCGGCGAACATCATGTCCGACATCGCGTCATCCACGGGTGGGGATTGAGGCAATGGCGCATCCGATGGTGTTTCACGCGCGGTTTCATTCGCAGTTATTTTCGCGGTTGATTTCTTGGCCAAGACGAATCCTTTTTCAATGCTGCCGAGGACGGTCAGGCTTGCGTCGGCATGGATGCCCCTGCTTATGGCTGCTGCGGTCAAGCTCTGACCAGGTTC
>CALFOZ010000015.1 GCA_937919205.1 uncultured Planctomycetia bacterium | reverse complement strand
AGAATTGGTCGATGTACAAAAGCACTTGGATATTTTCCTTGACAAAACAACGCTTGAACCGTTTCGTGTGGCGTATCAGGAACTTGGTCACAGACCTGTTCCATCTGGAACGCGCCCCACCGTTACCAAGCGCGAAAGTTTCCGCGCGCGCAAGCGGTCGCACACGTAATTCAGCAAAAGTGTGCCATTTTGTTGTTGTATTCAATCGAAGCCCCTCGTAGCGTAGAAGCGTGAAACCCATTCAAACTTTCTTTCAGGTGAGCCACCACTTGTCACGCAAAATCAACTTTGTTCGAATGCTTGCTTGTTGCGTATCCGCGGCCGTGCTTCTGCTCTGTGTTGCCAGTGCATTCGCTGACACAACCAGCGAAATATTGAGCGCCACACATGCCGCTCAAGAAACACAATCTCCGCGCGTTGCGCAATCGCTCAAGGCCAAAAACGCGGCCGCCAAAGCGTTGCTGGTTGTTCACTACGCGCGCGCGGACAAAAATTATGATCGGTGGAACGCGTGGTGCTGGCCAGAGGGTGGTGAAGGAGCCGCATATCCATTTACGAGCAAGGACTCTTTTGGCCGCTATGCGGCGATTCCATTTAAGGAAAAGCCCAAGGGTGCGGGCTTCATCATTCGTCTTGGTGATTGGGAGCAAAAAGATACTGATCACGATCGCACTATCACATTCGACTCAGGTGATACGCAAGAAATTTGGCTGGTGGCTGGCGATGAACGCGTCTATACAAATCCAAAGGACATCGATCTTTCCGTTCGTGTACTTGGCGCCTTTCTAGATAAGGACAATGAGATCACTCTGACAACCACTGCTCCACTGACCAAGGAGCAGATCCAGAAAGCCAAGATCACACAGCGTGAAGACGTTCAAAACAAGCACAAAATCAAAGCATTTGTGCGGATGCAAGAATCACTTTCCTCGCGCGCCATGTATACAGTGCAATTCACCAAGCCGGTCTCCGACGCCAACATTGCGTCACTGCAATTGGAAATTCCTGGCGTTCAGACCAGCGCAATTTATGCCAGAAAAATTCTTGATCAAGAGCGGTTCACCCCGCTGACGGCAACGCTAGGCGCCTTCTGCACGCCGGATAAAACAATTTTTCAAACATGGTCGCCAGTCAGTGACGGAGTGCAATTACTTTTATACGACAGTGCGCAAGCAGACAAGGCCTCGCGCGAATTTCCATTGAAGCGTGGCGAAAATGGTTTGTGGAGCGTGGAAGTTGCGGGCGATCTGCAAGGCACGTTGTATCGATATCAATTTACAAGTTATGGCATGAAGCGTGAGGTTCCCGACATTCACACCTTCGCGGCCACAGCCGACGGCGCATTTTCTGTAGTGGCAGATGTGAATCGTCTCAATCCAAATGGATGGGACACAACCTTATCTCCGCTGTTGAAGCAACCCACGGACGAAATTATTTATGAAGTGCATGTGCGCGATTTTTCCGCAACCGATGCAAGTTGTCCGCCAGAAATACGCGGAACCTATTTGGGATTAACCCATTCAAATCCAGCAAAAAACAAGCAAAACAGCAGTGGTCTTTCGCACTTGCAAGACCTAGGCGTGACCGCGGTACACCTGCTTCCCATAGAAGATTTCACGGCCGGCGCCAAGGAATACAACTGGGGTTACTGGACGGCGTTCTTCAATGTTCCAGAATCAAACTATGCAACCAACGCCAGCGATCCACTGCAACCCATCCGCGATGTGAAGCGCATGATTCAAGAATTGCACGCGAATCAGATTCGAGTCATCCTTGATGTGGTCTACAACCATACTTCAAGCACGGGCGTGTCTTCACCATTTGATCAAACAGTCCCCTACTACTTTCACCGCGTCAGCGATGATGGTCGATTGATGAATGACACTGGAGTTGGCAATGCGATCGCTGACGAGCGTCCAATGGTGCGAAAGTTCATTGTGGACAGCCTGGCATATTGGGTAGACAATTTTAAAGTGGATGGATTTCGTTTTGATTTGCTCGGAACGAACTATCCACAAACAGTGCGCGCAATTTGCGATCGAATGGCCGCTATGAAGCCCGACATAACTCTGTATGGAGAACCTTGGACGGGTGGTGGCGAAACGCACTTTGGTAAAGGCGCGCAAAAAGGAATGCGCATGGCGGTATTCAATGACAATATTCGCAACGCAATTCGCGGCGATTTGGATGGCAATTCAACTGGTTTTGCGACCGGTCCTGGCGGAGACGTCGCCGCTATTCAGCGTGGGGTTGTTGGCGCCATTGATGACTTCGCCAGCGAACCCACTGAAACCGTGAACTATGTTTCTGCCCACGACAATCTCACATTGTGGGACAAGTTGCTCAAAGTTGCGGCAAAAGAAAGCGAGGCCACGCGGCGCGCGATGCAAAAACTTGCATTGGGCATTGTGTTGACGAGCCAAGGCATTGCATTCCTTGATGAAGGCAGTGATTTCTGCCGCACAAAAAATGGCAACAATAATTCCTACAACGCGGGCGATGAAGTGAACGCGTTGGATTGGAATAGAAAAACGCAATACCAAGATGTGTTTGAATATGTGCGCGGACTGATCGCCATTCGCAAAGCGCATTGCGCGTTTCGCATGAGCGACGATGCCCTGATACGTAAGTCGATCACGTTTCTTGAAAACGTGGGCGTGGTTTCATTCACCATCAATGGCGCGGCGGCGGGCGACACTTGGAAAACTATTTTTGTCGCCTACAACGGCGAGCCCAAATCCCAATCCGTGAATCTTCCCGCAGGAACATGGGCGATCGTTGTTGATTCAAAAAATGCGGGTGTGGAAACAATACGCACCGCCAGCGGACGCTTAGAAATGCCGCCCTATTCGATGATTGTGGCGCACACACAATAATTTTTATGTGAATGTCACCGTATAGGATTTCGCGCATGCAAATCAAATCTCTATGAAAACTCAATCCTCCCCACCAATAATTGCAACAAAACGTTTTATTTCATGTCAGAGTTAAAGCAACGTTGCTGGTGGTGCGGAGTTGATCCCACGTATGTGGCTTACCACGACAAGGAATGGGGCGTGCCTGAACTGGACGACCGTGCGTTGTTTGAAAAACTTATTCTCGATGGATTCCAAGCCGGACTGTCTTGGATCACTATTTTGAAAAAGCGCGAGGCGTTTCGCAAAGCGTTTCACAACTTCGATCCACATCGCATGGCCAAGTTTGACGTGCGCGATATTAAACGACTGATGGGCAACGCCGGAATTATTCGGAGCAAAAGTAAAATTGAAAGTTCCGTTGGTAACGCAAAAGTCTGGCTGAAAATCATGCAGGACGGCAAAGGCTCATTCCGTGATTTTATCTGGCAACACACCAACCATCGCACAATGCAAAATCGCTTCACACGACAGCGCGATATTCCAACGCAAACAGAGGAAAGCCGCGCCATGGCAAAGGCCCTAAAAAAAGCGGGCTTTAAATTCTGCGGCCCAATCATTTGCTACGCGTTCATGCAGGCCGTTGGCATGACCAATGATCATCTAGTCAGTTGCCCGCGACATGCGGTAGTGAAAAAATCAAGCGTGCGATTCACTTCGCGCGCGGAACAAACTCAATAATGTTTTTCATCAACTCGGGGTTGATCGGCAAAGCCGGATCGCTGTAGGACGCAGTCTGCTTGACTGGGTCAGCAGGGACAGACTTCAGCACATGATTCATGCCCTGAACAATGACAAGCTTGGCTGTAGGCGCGGCTTTTTTCAGAGCCTCTGCTTCTTCAACCGCAACTTGAATATCAGTTGTGCCTTGGCAAATCAATATGGGTTCCTTGATAGACGCCACAATTTCAACGGGATTGTATTTGAACCATGAAATTAAATAGGGTTGCACAGACGCGCGGTACATGGATTGCAACGCTGGTGGAACATCTTGCGTAGTTCGGCCAACCTCTAGTTCGCGCAAAATCTTTTCGTTGGCTTGAAAGAGTTGCGCGGGCAATTTGCCATTGAGTTGCTCGCGAAGAACCAAGCCCGCACAGCGCCCAACTCCAGCCACGGAAATAAACGCGTTGGCATGCGTTCGCTCTGCGGCGATTGCGCCAATCAGCGCGCCCTCGCTGTGGCCAATGATGGTGACAGTTGAAAAACGTTTGTCGTCGCGAAGGAGTTTCACCCACGCTACGGCATCATCAACATAATTTTCAAATCGAAGATCCGCTTCTTTGGGACCCGCCGCGGCGCTTGCGCCAATGCCGCGTTTGTCAAAGCGCACTGATGCGATATTGGCGACGGCCAATGACTGCGCCAACATTTGCAAGGAATTATTCTTGCCAGTAAGCATGGCGCTATTGCCATCCCGATCCGTGGGACCAGAGCCGGCAATAATCAGCGCCACAGGAAATGGGCCGGTACCGCTTGGCAGATCAAGTGTGCCATGAATGACACCTGTGGCGGTGGTCAGAGTGGTGGGTTCTTGCACAAATCCCGATGAAACAGGAACTTGGAATACTAGAAGCACGCTTATACAGATGGAATATAACAGCATTATTGTTGTATCGTAGCGAATAATGCACAAATTCTCCGGTGGGTTATAAACGCTTTGTTGTGCTTCATGTCTGGCGATACCCATTCGGTATACAAATAATCCATACGGTTTGACAACTTCAATTTACTTGTATATAGTTAACGCCCTATGAAAAAATCCTACAAACAACTCATGAATGACATCGCACAAATGACCTCCACCGCCAACAAAATTCGCAAGGAAGAAATTGCCCATGTGAAGAAGGCAATCCAAAGCAAAATGGCCGAGTACCAACTCAGCCTGCATGATTTAGGAGCGGCTGGTGTTGCGGCGTATGCCAGTGCCCGCAAGTCCATAAGCGATAGCAAGGCGGCCGCAGGAAAAGCGAAAGCCGCCACCAAGGCGCCAGCCAAGAGCAAAGGCAAAGACAAGCGCAGTGTTGTGAAGCCAAAGTACAAGCATGCAAAGAGCGGCGCGACTTGGTCGGGCCGTGGCAAGACTCCACGTTGGATGGCCGACGAGATCAAAGCCGGCAAAAAGCGCGATTCGTTTTTGATCAAGTAAATAATTTAAGAACGTTTACATAACCAGCCACCTTTGGGTGGCTGGTTTTTATAAATATCACAGTTCGATTTTATTAAACTTTTGTTGTAAAACATAAAGTTTGCTGTATTTCAAATACACACCTCGACTCTCCATTCGACAAATAATAATTCCATATCTGCCATCTAAAAAACCAAGTTTTAAAAAATACGAACGTATAAACCTAATGAATGGTCTCACTTTTATTGAAACTAAGTTCGTTCGCCTATTTGCATCAAAGTAAGATTGAGCTGCGATTGTAGAGAATTTTTCAGTTTTCTCAAAATGCTCTTTTACACTGTAATAACTGTAATGCAAGATATTTCCCTTGAGATATCCAGCGTACTTATTGCCTGCATCAAGCATAAACCGATCATGAGGATTCGTGCCTCCCCACTTGCCTTTGGAACCGTCCCATAGTCGCAATTTGCGATCCGGATACCAACCACAATGCTTTACCCAGTATCCGCAGTAATTTGTGAAGCGATTTAAATAATACCCATGCTTTTGTGGATTGGTTTTAATTTGCAAGATGGACTTACGTAATGTCTCATCAAGCGCCTCGTCAGCGTCAAGAGATAGAACAAAGCGGTGCGTTGCTTGTTCTTTAGCCCAATTCTTTTGCTGAATGTGTCCTTCAAATTTGTGTTCGATAAATCGAGCACCAAAGCTCAAGCAAATTTCCTTGGTTCGGTCAGTTGAAAATGAATCGACAACAACAATTTCATCAACGACACCAGTCAACGAAGTAAGACAGCGCTCTATATTTTTTTCTTCGTTGAAGGTAATAATAACAGCGGAAAGCATGATTTGATTGATCTAAGTTACACATTCAACAGTATGAAATGCAACCACTTTAGAGTTCCGCCGCTTTCATGACAGAAGAAGTAGCAATCACAAGACTTTCTGTTTCAATATTGCCAATGAATTCAGAACGAGATGTGTTTGTGCCTACTACCACTTGATATCGGTCCCCAACTGGAAACCATTCTTTCATGTTGGGATTAGGCCAAAACCAAGCGACAGTAGGTGTATTTGTCATTAAAGCCAAATGTAAAGTACCGGTATCGCCACAAAAGTGAGCTGCGCTATGAGCAATCACGGAAGCCAACTGAATTAAATTT
>CALFOZ010000014.1 GCA_937919205.1 uncultured Planctomycetia bacterium | reverse complement strand
CATTGACAAATGGGAGGCCATTAAAAAGAAGGCGGGCGTAAAGGAAGATGTTTTTCTTAGCAATGAAAGCTATCCCGACGCCACGACCTATGGCTTGATTGGCGCGGCCACAGAAGTGCTGGGCTTAAGCGCGGATGAAATTTTGTTCGCCTTTGGTGAGTTTTGGGTACTGCACACTGCGCGTGAGGAATACGGGGACATGCTCAGTTCCGCTGGCCGCAATTTGCCGGAGTTTCTGGAATACCTTCCAATGTTCCACATTCGTGTGGCGCTTATTTTTCCGAATCTCAAGCCGCCGCGCTTTGAATGTTCCGATCGGCAAGCGGATCGAATCACCATGCACTACTACAGCCATCGCCCTGGCTTGTCCGTTTTTGTACGGGGTCTCTTTAGTGGCGTTGCAAAATTGTATGACACGCCCGCGCAAATCACGCAGACTAAATTCAAAGACAAGGGCGACGACCATGACGAATTTCTTGTCAATTGGGGCGACGCGGCAAAACAATGACTGAGGCAGATTTCATGATTGACCGCGAGCAGTTTTCAAAACTGTTCCCCTTTCACTTTCTAGTAGACGCAAACATGCGCGTGTTGCAAACCGGAGCTGTGTTGGCCCGCATTTGCCCACAATTTTGCGTGGGCCAGGAATTGAATGATCACTTTTCACTCTTTGATTTGTCCAAGGACAGCGCGCAACGGATCACTCCAGAATTGATATCGCGTCGAAAAACTGGCATCTTTATATTGAAATCCGCATCATCCGATTTATCGTTGCGCTTGCAAGCGATGACTTTGCGCGACCCGGAGCGATATCTTTTTCTTGGCTCGCCATGGGTGCGTGCACTCAAGGAAATGCAATTATTGCAATTGGTGCTGAACGATTTTGCGCCACATGATTCAACTATTGACCTGCTTCAGATAACTCAAACCAACGATATAACCAAAAAAGATTTAATAACATCAATTACAAATCTTGAGCAACTGAATAAAAATCTTGAGCAAATCGTGGATAATCGCACCGCTGAACTTGTACTGGCCAACTCCGAACTGACCCGCGTGATGCGCTCCAAGGATGATTTCTTGTCGGCCATGAGCCATGAATTGCGCACGCCACTGAACGCCGTACTTGGACTTTCCGAATCGCTGGCCGAGGGCGTGTACGGCGAGATGAACACCAAACAAGCCCAGTCCATCAACACCATCGCGGAAAGTGGCCATCACCTTTTATCTCTCATCAACGACTTGCTGGACCTTGCCAAAATTGGCGCGGGCAAAATGGAATTGGAGTTGGACAACGCCAATGTGGAAGATGTGTGCCAAGCAAGTCTGCGATTTGTTCTTGAGCAGGCGCAAAAGAAAAATTTAAAACTCACGCTGGCCATGGATAATAAATCCGTCATGCTTACGGCCGACGAGCGCCGCCTGAAACAAATATTGGTGAATCTGCTCTCCAACGCCGTGAAGTTCACTCCGGATGGCGGAAGCGTGACTCTTGAGACCAAGTGTGATTTGGAAAGTGAATCCCTTATGTTCTCCGTTCGGGACACCGGCATTGGAATTGCCACTGAAGATTTGAAGCGCCTCTTTAATCCATTCACACAATTGGATTCCAAACTTTCCCGCCAGTACGCTGGCACCGGACTTGGTCTTACTTTGGTAATGAAACTGGTCGAACTGCATGGTGGCAGTGTGGCGGTGGAAAGTGAAATTGGCAAAGGCAGTTGCTTCACCGTTCGGATTCCGTGCAAGGGGTTGGAGAATGCGATTCGTGGCGGCAACAAAGACGCTGTCACCATTTCTGAAAGCTCGCCCGCCAACATACTTTCAAGCAACACTCCGCTCATCTTGGTGGCCGACGACAATGAGATCAACCTCATGACGGTATCTGATTATTTGCACGCGAATCAATTGCGTGTGATCCAGGCGCGCGATGGTTTAGAGGCGGTCAAAATGGTTCGTCAGCATGCTCCATCATTGGTGCTCATGGATATTCAAATGCCCCTGATGGATGGCCTTGACGCCATCGCCCATTTGCGTGCCGACGACCAATATGCGAAAATCCCTATCATTGCGTTGACTTCGCGCGCCATGGTGGGCGACCGCGAACGTTGCATCGCTGCTGGCGCCAACGACTATCTGAGCAAGCCAGTGAATATGAAAAAATTAGTGAAGACCATTCACGCCCACTTACCCAAAGACGAAACGCGCTAAATTAAATTCGCCATGACTACATCATCGAATATTTTAATTGTGGATGATGACTCGCGTGGCCGTGAAACATTGGAGGCGGTGCTCACTGGATTGGGTCACAACCTGCACTTCTGCGACAACGGTCTTGACGCGCTGAAGCAAGCCAGTATTTTACAGCCCGATGTTATTTTGCTTGATGTCATGATGCCCGTCATGGACGGCTTTGAAGTGTGCCGCAGACTTCGTGCGGACCCTCTGTTGGCGGATGTCCCTGTGGTCATGACCACCGCGCTCGATGACAAGGCGTCGCGACTTGCAGGCATTGAGGCGGGCGCCGACGATTTTATTACCAAGCCGATCGATCGCTTGGAAATTCGTGCGCGCGTGAACACAATTATCCGCTTGAATCGCTATCGAAGGTTAAAGAAGCAACAAGCCGATTTACTGCAGGCTCACCGTGAATTGCAGGACGCCTACGACGCCACGCTCAAAGGCTGGGTGCGCGCCTTGGATTTGCGCTGTAACGAAACCGGAGATCATTCGCGGCGTGTCACGCTACTCACGGTTGAACTTGCGCGCTTAATGGGAATCAATGAGGATGAACTGGTGCATATGCGTCGCAGCGCTTTACTGCACGATATTGGAAAGATGGCTGTGCCCGATGATATTTTACAGAAGCCCGGTCCGCTGACGGAAGCGGAGTGGGACATCATGCGAAAGCATCCGCAATCTGCGATTGAGATGCTCAAGCCCATCGAATATCTGCGGCCCGCGCTTGTTATTCCTTTGAACCATCACGAACGCTGGGACGGCACGGGCTACCCGCGCGGAATCAAAGGCGAAGAAATTCCTTTAGCCGCGCGCATTTTCGCCGTGATCGATGTGTGGGACGCGCTGTCATCGGATCGCCCCTACCGCAAGGCTTGGTCTTATGAAAAGATCGTGGAGTACATGCGCGAGCAATCGGGAACGCACTTTGATCCCAAGGTGGTCGCACTCTTTTTGCAAATGATGTTGGGCGCCCACGAAACTTCACAAGCCGCGACCACAAGTGGCACTTAATTGTGCCAAAGTACAGCTCTGTGCTTGCAGTGCCAACACGTTCACCCACGCCTAACAGACTTCACGCGCCAAATTTATTTTGGCTTGTTGGTGTTGGCGATCGCGATCACTTTTGCGGCGTCGCCTGAGCCTTGGAACACGGCCAAAAACGGCGCGGGATCAGCGGGAATAGTGGTGAAAGCCACTTTCTGTCCCATGGTTAGATTGCAAGTCACCACAAGAAGATCGCCGCACTTGGTGGCGCGCGTGTCAGCCAACACCGGCATCTCCGTGGTCGCCCGCTTGGCGCCATTGATCATGTCGTCGCGCCCAAGTTGTCCCTTAAAATTCACAATCTGCAATCCTGTTGCAAGCATGGCGTCAAAGGCGGGTAATTCTTTTTTGTGTTGCGCCATTAAAAGTTTGGTCAACATTGCGGCGCCCTGCGTGTTCATCGCGGCGTCGCCGGCAAAGGCTGGAGCTTTGGGCGCGGGTCGCGGAGATGGCGAACTCAGTGATGCCCACGCCGCAATTTTCCATGCGCCATCCACAATCTGCCACACACCCAAGCGCGGCATGGCATCTGAAGAAAGTTTTTTGCCGTCCATTTCTTGATCGGCTTTCACAAGACACGTCACAACCAACGCGTCGCCAACGCGTGTGGCAATGACCTTGCTCACGGCGGGCGCCTTGGTTCCCAAATTGCTGACATGCGCCATGCTGGTCGCGGGATCAAACACGCCTTGAAATGTGACCACTTGAAAATTGGGTTGCATGGCGGCCATGACGCCCTTCATGTCCTTGTCCGCAATCTGTTGAAACCAACCGTTGACTAGCTTTGTGGCAAGCGCGTTCAAACCCGCTTCATCCGTGGGCCAAGTAGCCGCGGGCGTTGCGCTGGTTGCGGCGGCTGGCGATGCGGGAGCAGTCGCCTGCGCCAAGAGTGGCGCGCAGAAAAGAGCAGGCGCAATCAATGATGCCAGAAAGAACGATGTACAAATGCGAGTGGTATTCATGCGCACGTTGTACCAAATTCAACCGAATACGTGCCGCGCCTTTGCAAAATACGCCTGACAATTTTCAACACATTGGAATATGGATTATTCATATCCATCGCATGTTGCATCGCACCTACCAATCCATTGAGCGCATTCAAGATCACGGATTGCAATACAAAAATAAATTTAAATCTGCATCTCCAACCCGTCATATGCGGCGACAACATCTAGCCGCTCGCCGTTACGCGTGATCTCTTCCAAACGCAACGCGTCGTGGAGCAAGCGCTCAATGGCGGCGTCATCGTTGGCAGGCTCGTGATGCACAAACGCCAAGCGCTTGGCTTTGGCTTGCTGGCACAGTTCAACGCCCATGACATTGCTGGAGTGACCCCAATCTTCCTTCACCGAAACGCTTTCGGCCAATGAATACATGGCGTCAAAAATCACCAGGTCCGCGCCACGAAATAATTCAACGCACCGCTGAATGCCAAGCGTATTTTCTGGCTTGTGTTCCGCGTCGGTTGAATACACAACGCACTTTCCATTTCGCTCAAAGCGGTAGCCAAATGAATCGCCATGGTGCTGTTGCAACGCCGCGCGTACTTGATACCCAGCGATGTTGTAGGAGCGACCCGGCTCAAGGTGGACAAACTCAATGGTTGAAGCCATTTTTGAAAGCTCCACCGGAAAACTTGGCTCGGCCTGCTGGCGACGAAACGCGTTCTCAAGTTGCTCGTGGCAACCATAAATATGAATGCGCTGGCCTGGAATGTATGCCGGCGTGAAAAACGGAAAACCCATGATGTGGTCCCAGTGCAAGTGCGACATGAAAATATGAAATTCACCGGGGCGACCCGCTAATTGGCGCAGTGCCTCTTGTCCGGCCAATCGCGCGCCCGAACCCATGTCAAGCAACACCACATTATTGTCGCTGGCACTTAACTGAACGCACGAGGAACTTCCGCCAAATGTGCCGCCAATATGAAACGGCAAACGTTCAACAAAGTTGTTGGCCCTTTCAACGGTGTCCAAATTCATGCCTGCGCCCGCCACCAACGCACTGCTTAACTTGTTGCGCAACTGTTGCAATGTCAACGGCGCGGGCAATGAACCCCGCGTGCCCCAGAAGCGCACTGAAATCTCGTTGCCGATTGGCTTCGCTTGCAAAGGCGTGCCCGCGGGCGCGATGGTTTTTTTCATCGCCTGCTCAATGGTCGCCACGCAGGAAATAAGGGTGTCAATGCGGCTCAGTTGAAATATTTCAAGAAGCATGGGCTGCATCGCGGCAATCACCAACATCACCTTTTTTTCACGCGCCTGTTTCAAGCCAAGCATCAACATACGCAAGCAGGCGCTTGAAATAAAATCAACCCCGCTGAAATCAAGCACAACTTTTTCAATGCCTGGGGTGGCAATGCTTGCATGTAATGCGGTGCCAAACGCCTCGGCGGTTTCAGAATCAATGCGGCCCAGCACGGCAAGTACCAACGTGGCACCATTTTTTGTTTCTTGCAACTTCATGTTCGCTCCTACAAGCCAAGAGTGTTCGTTTACCTTCAAT
>CALFOZ010000013.1 GCA_937919205.1 uncultured Planctomycetia bacterium | reverse complement strand
ACACTTTTTCAAGCACGCCCGCACATTTCGCCGTTCAAAAATCTCACAAATTATTTTAGAATAAGTGTCACACTTTCACCGCCTCACTTTCCATTGAAGCTTTCTACATATCTGTTCTCTTGCGGACTGCCGAGTTTAATAAAGAGCGTCTTCACTCCAACATGCGCAAGCCAATCACGCACCACATGCGCCGTGAATTAGACAATCACCGGTTGCACTAGGCATTCAGAACTGCCGCAAGCGCATCGGCAATTACATAAAAGTAAAACCCATTGCGAGTGGATCGAACAAGACTTAGTGCGGCACTGCGCCAAAGCCGCGCAGATATTCGGCAAGCGGATTTGCGAGCAACCAGGGCGCTACACCAATCAGCACCAGAAGACCAAAAGTTACAACCACCACATATCGCTCTGGTCGGCTCAGATCTCCGGCAAGCGATGTGGCGGGTGGACCCAGAAAAATCTTTGCGAATGTGGAGAGCGATGCAACCGCAAGCAGTGATGCCGCAACAATCATGATGAGTGAACCCGCCACGCTTTCTTCCCAAAGCGCATGAAGCAAGAGGTCGTCTGCAATGAAACCTGCCGTGCCTGGCATTCCAACACCAGATGCCGCAAACAAAAGAAATGCCGCCGCCAAACGTGGCATGCCCCAGATTCTTCCGCCTTGGTCTTTTAGTAAAACACGCCCACAGCGATCTTCGACCGCCGCCACCATGGCGCCAAGTCCGCCCATGGCCAACGCCAGCGTGACAGTCACTAGAAGCGCGGCCGCACTGTGTCCATGTCCCGCCGCGCCAAGTGCGGCGATCAACATTCCGCCGTGCATGGCAACTACGCATCGATAAAATCCGCGCAAGTTCACCTGTACAAGCGCGGTGATGGCGGGCAATAAAGCAAGTACTGCACCAAGTCGCACCAATGTGGAGCCCGCATCAAAGGCAAACTCCGTTGGCGCCACAAATCGAAGATAGGCAAACATTGCCACTATGCATGTTGAAATTTGCTCAGCCATGGCAAGGGGTGATCGATCAATCACTCGAGCCGCAAGCCAATGCATAGGCCATGCGCCCGAAAGCGTGGCCAACAGCAACACCGCGGCAATCAAATTCAGCACGGGCCATTCGCTAGTGAAAGCGGCCGCTACCGCGAACAGGGTGGACACTATGCACGGCAGTTTTGGCAAGTCCGTTCCCTTGTTCGCAAACACTCCGCGCAAGATTAAAAGAACCGCAATCATGCCAAAGGCAAATGTGCCAGTGGTGCAAAAAATAGAGGCGATTGATAGCGCAAGCGCAACTGCCGTCAGAATAATTCGTAGCAGGCCAACGGACGCGGATGAAACAATGACTGGAGCAAAAATTCCACCCGCGGCAAGCGCGGCCACAATGTAGGGAACACTTTCAGGCGTCATGGATCTCTTTCCTTTCCGCCGCCAAAAAGTACGCGCACGCGTTGGTCAAATTTATCCAGCGCGCGTGCAAGCACCATAAATGGATCCAGTATTGAGTCGATCCGATCATCAA
>CALFOZ010000012.1 GCA_937919205.1 uncultured Planctomycetia bacterium | reverse complement strand
ACGAAAAATCTTTCAAATTTACACGTTAAACAGTAAATTTAAAAGATATGAGACCAATACAAAAATGATGGGCAATAATTTTGTAGTTGCGCGCACGAATTGTTGCGCAAAGTAAATGCGAAACCACTCGCAGGCCTCACGGATGCGGCGGAATTGGCTTCATTTCGCCGCGCGCCACTTTGTCTTGAAGTTCGCTCCAAGACATTTTTGGCTTGTCATTCTTGATCTCAACCATGGTGATGCAATTGTCAACGGGGCATACCAGTGCGCACAAATTGCAACCCACGCAATCGTCTTCGCGAATTTTCGGCAGCACCTTGTGCGGCACGCGGCCTGGACCAAGATCAACGCCAATACTTTCGGGCGCCAGCAAATCAATGCATTGATGCGCGCCATCTTCGCACGCGATGTAGCACAAATTACAGCCAATGCATTTATCGTAATCAATGCGCGCCACGCGTTGAAAGTTCAAGTCAAGGTTCTTCCACTCGTTCACATTGCGCACGCTCTTGCCAACAAGTTCCGCCAGGCTCTTCATGCCTTTGCTGTCAAGGTATGTGCTGAGGCCTTCGTTCATGTCTTGAACAATTCGAAATCCGTAGTGCATGATGGCGGTGCACACTTGCACATTGGTGGCGCCAAGAGCCATGAACTCCGCCGCGTCGCGCCAATTGGCAATGCCGCCAATTCCAGAAATAGGCAGGCCTACTTGCGCGTCGGCGGCGCAACACTGCACCATGTTCAGCGCGATGGGTTTCACGGCGGGACCGCAGTAGCCACCGTGTGAAGAAAGTCCCGCGACGGTTGGCTCCGGCACAAACGTGTCCAAGTTCACATTGGTGATGGAATTGATTGTGTTGATCAGCGAGATCGCGTTGGCGCCAGCGCGTTTGGCGGCGCGCGCGGCCGCGGTGATATCAGTGATATTTGGCGTCAATTTCACTATAACTGGAATGGTGGCGGTTTCCATAACCCAACTCGTAATGCGCTCGGCAACTTCCGGTTGCTGACCCACGGCGCTACCCATTCCGCGCTCGCACATTCCGTGCGGGCAACCATAATTCAGTTCAATGCCGTCGGCGCCGCAGTCGGCGGCGCGCTTTACAAACTCGCGCCACTCCTCGCGAGTCTCAACCATCAGCGAGGCAATCACCGCGTGATGCGGCCAGCGTTTTTTCACTTCGGCAATTTCAGCAAAGTTTGTTTCGGGCGAGCGGTCGCTGATCAACTCAATGTTGTTGAAGCCAATCATGCGCTGGTTGCCAAAGTTCAGCGCGGAGTAGCGTGATGCCACATTCACAATCGGTGTGCCGATGGTCTTCCACACTAAGCCGCCCCATCCAGCTTCAAATGCGCGGTGCGTTTGGTACGCCGTATTGGAAGGCGGACCAGACGCCACCCAAAATGGATTGGGTGATTTGATGCCAGCGAGATTGCTTGAGAGATCAGCCATGATTATTTTGTCGACTTACCTTTGGAGGAGAGTTTCTTTGCAAGCGCCGCCTCTAGTTCGTGCGCGCGAATTGGGTGCAGTAAGCCGGAACCACTTGCGCCGGGCTTGTGGCCAAGGCGCGAATGTTGTGTGGGGAATTCTGGCTGTTTCTTGCTTAAATATTGGTGAATTCCGTGTGCCGCTTTCTTGCCCTCGCCCACGGCGTTCACCACTTCACGCCCGGCGTTGGAGCAATCGCCACCTGTGAACACATGTGCCACGCTTGTGGCGCCAGTGACGGCGTCAGTGACAATTCCTCCGCGCTCATTCATGGTCAGCGCTGGAAATAATTTCTTTAGCATCGGCACTTGCTTCTCTTGACCAACGGCTTTCAAGATCATGTCGCATGGTTCAATCCATTCTGATCCCGCCACGGCTTCAAGTTTGCCCGCGGCGTTCACATGCGTCTTCACAAGTTTGATGCCGCTGACATGTCCGCCATGCGCCACAACTTCCAGCGGCATGCAGTTGAACAAAAACTTAGCGCCATCATGTTTGGCGTGGGCGTATTCAAAGTCGTACGCGCTCATGTCGTCGGCGCCGCGGCGATACACCACGCTGACATGTTGCGCGCCCAAACGAATTGATTGCGTGACGGCGTCAATAGCTGTATTGCCGCAACCAATCACAATCACGCGCTGGCCCATGGAAATTTTTTCAAGCGGCTCGCTGTGAAGGCGCTTGATGAAAGTCAGCGCGTCGATCACTTCTGGTAAATCTTCACCAGGAATGCCAAGGCGGTTGCCAGCGCCCAAACCAATCGCCACAAAAATCGCCTTAAAATCCCGCTCTAAATCAGCAATTTGTAAATCTTTGCCAATCGCCACGCCGCATTGAATCTTCACGCCCAAACTTTTCACCAACTCAATTTCTTCCAGGCTGAACGCGGGAGTCATTTTGTACAGCGCGATTCCGTAAGTGTTTAAACCGCCAGGCAACTTTTCTTTTTCAAAGATGGTCACGCTATAGCCAAGTTGCGCCAACTCCGCGGCACAGCCAAGACCCGCGGGTCCAGCGCCAATCACGGCAATAGCAATTCCGTTTAGATTGGTGGGCGGCTTCAGCACGGAAATTTTTCGCTCGCTCACAAAGTCCGTGGCGAAGCGTTGCAGTCGGCCAATTTCAATCGGCTTCTCGTCGCGGTCGTGCAACACGCACGCGCCTTCGCACAACACCTTGGTGGGGCACACGCGCGCGCACGAGGCGCCAAGAATATTGGCGGTAAGAATAGTTCGCGCTGCGCCAACTTCATTGTGCGACGCGATCTTCTTTATAAATCCTGGCACATCAATACCGGTTGGACACGCGGCAATGCATGGCGCGTCAAAGCAGTACAGACAGCGGTCCGCTTCCACGATCGCCTCTTGCGCACGCAACGGCAAGTGCAGATCTGCCATGTTGTGGGCAATCGTGTCGGCAGGAAGCAGGGGCTTGAAAGTCATGTTGAGCGTGACCGAGAGTATCGGCAATTTGCCTCTCATTGCAAGTAATTTGTTCACGAGTGGGGCACGAACACGCGCAACATTTTCGCTTGCAATGGCAAGTGTAGGCGTGAACACACTCGACGAATTGGATGGTAGTTGTCACACTTGCACGCATGTCAAACGCGCTTCAACCCAAACGCACCGTTGATGAACTGAAAGACTTGCGCGCGCTTACCAGCGACGCGGACGGAGCGCAACGCGTGGCATTCACGCCC
>CALFOZ010000011.1 GCA_937919205.1 uncultured Planctomycetia bacterium | reverse complement strand
AATCAAGAAAGTATATCGATCCGCTTCGTGCAATTTTATATGGTTTTTCTCTTTGGAATTCCAACTGCGGCAATAAGCGCCACAACAAGAACGACAACAAAAATCATTGTTCCGAACTGTATTTGCGCAAGCTCGCTGAGTGATTGCACTTGAGTAAATAGAGAGGGAATCAAGCCAAAAATGGTGCCTGCAATGATTCCGACAAAATTTACAATTCCAATGACTGCCGCTGTATTGCGCGTCGGAGCAAATTGACTCGCAATAATAAATGAGATTGGATAAGAAGAAATTGCAAGCCCAACCAAAAACACATTCAGCGCATCGCACCAAAGCGGCCACACTATTGGAACAAGAATCCAAAATAGAAGGGCGGCTATGCCAACCACACATGAAACAATCATTGGTTTTCTAGGACCAACATGAACGGCCCACCAACCAACTAGTGGCGTTCCTATTGCAAACCCAAGGTAGAAAGCAGAGCCGATGAATGCACAATCTGATTCTGGAATTTTCCACGCCAATGCGATTTGAATGTTCCAAAATGAACCAAAATTAAATAATATTCCGCTTGTTGCGGTATGGATAACGCAAGCGCGCGCAACGCCAGGCAAAAATATAAGTTTGCGCAGGGGCAGGCTTACTGTTTGAAATGTTGCAAGGCTTTCTTTTAATTGAACAGCACGGATTGCTGGAAAATTTCGATAGCGAATGGCAAACAACGCAAAGAGGGCAACGGAATCGAAATAAGAGCGGCATACGAATACGTATCTCGCCAACCATAAAGGTCTCCCAAGATATATCCCGCGTAGTTTCCAACAATTCCACCCATGGTGACGATTGAAACACAAATACTGAGAGCCAGTGAAAAGCCACGCATTGAAAAACATTTTCGTGCGACTCCAGCAAACGCTGGCATGATGACCGCGGCACACAGACCCATTCCTGCTCGCGATAAAGCTACCTGTGTGAATGAGTCACTTCGCGAGAAAAAAAACACGGCCGCGCCAAGGCACAGAGTGGTCATGGGTACAACCAACGCGGCCCCAAATCTGTCAACCAAGAGTCCCCAAAAAACTTGCGAGAAGCCAAATGCAATTAAATAAGATGCGACGATAAAGCTGATATCAACACTTGTGAGATGAAGTGAGTCTTCAATATTGTCAGCCATGGTCGCGAACGACGATTGCAGTGAGAACTGATAGACACCAAACAATCCAACCGCAACACAGGCTGTGATTGCTGTTCTTGTGGGGATATTTGAATGATGATTGGTTTGTTCCATGGTCTCCAAAGTGGCGCCCGCACTTGCAGATTTTTGTAAGCGTGGACCGCTTAAGTGGAAACTTTTAAAGCTTGCGAATTGGAATGGTCTATATCTTTTGGAATAAGCGCTAAACCAATCAATCCGCCAGCAGTGATCAGCATAAACAAAGCGCCGACACCAAGTGCGCCAAATTTGTCCGCCACCAACAACATGACAAACGGTCCACTGCCACCAACCACCGCCGCCGCGCTGTCGTATGAAACCGCAATGCCTGACACGCGCACTGGTGAAGCGAATAACCGCGGCAACAGACCTAGGTATGCGCCGATAAATGTGCCGCCGAGCGCGCCCAGCGCAACAAGCCAAGTGGCGCCGCTTGTTTCAACTGACGCATACGCGGGAAGCGCGCACACAAACACGGCTAACAACGCCCACGCGCAAAATCTGCGCGCGCCCACTTTGTCGGCAATCCATCCACTGAACACATAGATCACGGACCCGCAACCCGCCGAGACCAACGCAATGAAGTCGGCCGTTGATTGCGGAGTGTTGCATGTGCGAATTAAAAACGACGGCAATGCCAAGTACAGCGCCGCCACAACCCACGCGTGCACACTGCACATTAAAAATCCAGACACCAACGCGCGCGGTGATTTGCGCAGCAACGTGCGTAGTGGAAACGCGTCTACTTGTCCGCTGGATTGAAGTATTTCAAATTCGGCGGTCTCACCAACATGTCGGCGCACGAAATATGCAAACACACCCACACAACTGCCAAAGAGAAATGCCAGGCGCCACGCCCAAGTCATGGCATGTTCGTGTCCAAATATGGAGGAAATAATCAGCGCCACGGTTTGTCCAAGCAATAAACCGGAGTTCACACCCGCAAGCAAAATGGCGGTGACCAATCCAACGCGCCGCCGGCCCGCGTGCTCGCTGAGCCAGCACAGCGAGGAAGGAATTTCTCCGCCTAGCGCCATGCCTTGCACAAGTCGTAGCAGTACCAGCAATATTGGCGCCGCAATTCCCAGCGTGGCGTAACCAGGCAGTAGCCCAATTAAACATGTGGTGGCCGCCATACCTAACACGGTGTGTGAAAATACATATGCGCGACCGCGGCGGTCGGCAATGTGGGCCCACAGAATGCCACCAAATGGCCGCGTAAAATATCCCACCGCGAAAATGGCGAAGGCTTTAAGCGTTGAGGACGCCTCGGATTCGGTTGGAAAGAAAGCCGCGCCAATTTGCGGGGCAAACACGGCAAAAATGACAAAGTCGTAGAACTCAAACACTCCGCCAAGCGCCGAGATAAATGTGGTTCGCCAAAGCGGGGCGTTCATAACGCAACCGTACCACGGCGGCGGTCTTACATTCGCATTAGCAATTCTTCAACAGCCTTGCGTCGATCGGCTGCTGAATCACCGGCATCGCTTCCAACAGGCGCCACCACACGCGACGGCGGATTGCCGCTGATAATGCGTGAGCCTTTACTGAATGTAATGTACGAAATTGCCCAAGACATGAAAACCAGAATTCGATTATTGAAACCCACCAGCAAAATTAAATGCACAAACAACCACGCCAACCACGCAATGAGTCCGTGAAACTTCAGGCCAGCAACTTCCGCCACCGCCTTGGCGCGGCCAATAGTTGCCATTGAACCCTTGTCAAAATATTCAAACTTTCCGCGCTCCATGATTTGCGCGCCATTGGTGGTAGTTAAATTTGGAGTTGTATTCGGCGCGTTGCTTTTTGGTTTACTCACGCCAGCCCGCACTTCGCGCGCAATTATTTTTGCCACAAATTGACCCATTTGCGTTGCCGCCGGCGCAACTCCAGGAACCGCGTGCCCGGTTTTGGAGCACTTCATGGACGCCATGTCGCCAATCACAAAAACATTGGGCGCGCCCATGACCGAGCAATCGGGTTCCACCAACACGCGCCCATTGCGATCCAATTTTGCGCCAAGCGATGCGCCAAGCGAGCTCGCCTTCACGCCCGCCGACCACACAATAGTGTTGGCGCGAATACTTTCGCCGTTCACCACCACGCCAGTTTCATCGACATGTGTGACGGATTGATTGAGGCGAATCTCCACGCCAATTTTTTCCAGGGCCTTGAACGCGGCGTGTGAAGAACTTTCGCTCATGCTTGGCAGAAGTCGATCGCCCGCCTCGATTAAAATAACGCGTGCGTTTTTTGCATTGAAGCGGCGATAGTCCTTGGAAATAGAATCAACACCAAGTTCCTTAATGGCGCCAGCAAGTTCAACACCCGTTGCGCCACCGCCCACCACAACAAAAGTTAAGTGTTCGCGCAGGGCAACCGGATTGGTCTCGGCCTCGGCGTCCTCAAAGGCGCGCAGAATTTTGTTGCGAATAATCATGGCGTCATCAAGCGTCTTCATTCC
>CALFOZ010000010.1 GCA_937919205.1 uncultured Planctomycetia bacterium | reverse complement strand
CGTTTCAGGATTATGAAATGGAGGCGATGCATTTAACGCGCCTTGAAATTGAGTCCATTAAGAATGGCGCGCCGATTAACACCACCAACAAGCGAGAGCAAGCGGAGTTTGAAGCCAAGAAGAAGCGGCTTGGTTTGTGAGCGCGGCGGCTTCCCTATGAAATTTGCGGAACATGGCAAATCGTTGCCAACTCAATTTGATTCATGGTTGGTTGAATCCGCCAACGGAGTCGCGTGGTTGCGCTCGCCACTGTTGCATGCCGCTGGATTTGCGCACGCGTTCAGCACGCGTATTGGCGGCGTCAGTCCGACACCATTTGACAGTTTGAATTTGGGAATTGCCGACGCGCCTGGCGAACCGGATGAGTGGGAGCGTGTGAATGAAAATTGGCGGCGCTTGTTGCAGGCTTGCGCCATGGGTGAAAGACAACTTGTGCGCGCCGCGCAAGTGCATGGCTGCGCGGTGTTGCAGGCGGATGGCCAGCCCGACATTGTTCGTAGCGCGCCGCCATTTGTGCCGGGTGACGCCGTTCTTTCTAGCGACGCGCGCCACGCGCTGGCCATTCGCGTTGCAGATTGTGTTCCGGTTCTTATCGCGGATATTCATACGCGTGTGGTGGCCGCGGTGCACGCGGGCTGGCGCGGCGTGGTGTGTGAAATTATTCCCGCCACGCTGCGCGAATTTGCCGCGCGCGCAACGCACATGCAGAATGTTCGCATGGCGATTGGTCCTTGCATTCAACAGGCCGCCTTTCAAATTGGCGAGTCGGTGGCCCTGGAGTTTCAACAACGCGGTCTTGGCAAGTGTGTTGTGCCCGATCCGCGCTGCCAGGGAAAGTGGCTGGGCGATTTGCCGGCGGCCATTGCGCAGCAGGCGCAGGCGGCAGGCGTTGCTTTCGATCACATTGAAAATTCAGGGGCATGCACCTTTCAAATCCCAGAACTTTTCTTCAGTTATCGCCGTGACGGCGCTCGAAGTGGGCGATTAGCCGCTGTAATAGGGGCGTAATTGCATGCGTGATTCAATCGCGGCAACCCATTGCGGCGCGGCAAATATTCAAAAATATGCGCTAAACTTGCACGTTTCACTTGCAAAGTTGTGAATTTGGCGCATACTGCGAGTGAATCGAGGTCTTGTATTTGCCTTCGTCACTACAAAGTTTGGATGGGCGAGGGCTGCCACCGTCAATCGACGGTGGCGGTTGTTTTTAAAGGACATGTTTTGATTTGGTGAAGAATGTGCAACGCTTGCCACGCCAATTCCAAACGGTCAGTGGCGCAAATGTACCCCGCCACCGCGCACGCCAATGCATTATATTTGTCGCCTACTCATTGCCAATTTCGGCAACGACAAGGAGATCAAATGACAGTGGCAACTTCTAGCGACGCGTACAAAACCCTCAAGACAAAAATCGAAACCAATCAAGCGCGCGTGGGCGTGATTGGTTTGGGATATGTCGGCTTGCCGCTGGCGCACGCACTGCATCAAGGCGGCCTGCCTGTCATGGGTTTTGATGTTGACGAAGAAAAGCCAAAGGCCATTCGCGAGGGTCGCAACTATCTCAAGCATTTAGGCAGCGACATGGTGACTACGCTGCGCGACAGCAAGCGCTTTGAAGCCACCACGGATTTCGCGCGCCTGGGCGAGTGCGATGTGATTTTGGTGTGCGTGCCAACTCCACTTGGCCGCCATCAAGAGCCGGACATTTCTTACATCTTGCAAACCGCCGACGCCATTGGAAAAACATTGCGCAAGGGACAACTGATTGTTCTTGAAAGCACAACCTATCCAGGCACCACGCGCGAGGACATGATGCCCGCGGTGTTCAAGGCCGCCGGCGCGCGCGCCAAGGATTGGGTTTTGGGCGAGGATATTTTCGCGGCCTTCAGTCCAGAGCGTGAAGATCCAGGACGCAAGAGCCATTCCACCAGCACCATTCCAAAGTTGGTCGGCGGTGTTGGCAAGCAAGCCACCGAACTTGCGGCCGCGGTGTATCGCAAGGGCATCAAGGAAGTGATTGAAGTGTCCAGCGCGGAGATCGCCGAGAGTGCCAAGTTGCTTGAGAATATTTTCCGCGCCGTCAACATTGCGCTGGTGAATGAGCTCAAGACCACGCTCACGCCAATGGGCATTGATGTGTGGGAAGTGATTCGCGCCGCGGGAACCAAGCCGTTTGGTTTTATGTCGTTCTTTCCGGGCCCTGGTCTTGGCGGACATTGCATTCCAATTGATCCGTTTTATCTCACATGGAAGGCCAAGGAATTTGGTTGCTCGACAAAGTTCATTGAGTTGGCTGGCGAGATCAACACAAGCATGCCGCACTACGCAATCGACCGCGCCGCCGAGTTGTTGAACAATCACGGCAAGGCCATGAAGGGAAGCAAGGTTCTTGTGCTTGGGTTGGCGTACAAGGCCGACATTGATGATGTGCGTGAGAGTCCCAGCTTTGAGTTGATTCAGTTGTTGGAGGATCGTGGCGCTCGCGCCGATTACAGCGATCCACTTGTTCCTGAAACGTGGGCGGGCCGCAAGCATGACTTGCAAAAGAAATCCGTGGCGCTGACCGCCGCGAGTTTGGCCAGTTACGACCTTGTTGTGGTTTCAACCGCGCACTCCGCATTTGATTGGAACATGATCGCCAAAAATTCCAAGTTGATACTGGACACCCGCGACGCAATGCGCGCGCATCACACGGCGTTGGGTGATCGTTTGATGTTGGCGTAATGCAAAATGCGCAGCAAAGTTCTGCAACACAAACAAGAGCCGCGTCTTGGAAGGACGCCTGGCGCGAGCGCAATTACCGCTGGTATGCGGCGGGAA
>CALFOZ010000009.1 GCA_937919205.1 uncultured Planctomycetia bacterium | reverse complement strand
CCAACACAACGCACAACAATGATGAGTCTCATTCCGCCCGCGCGGGCAAATTCACAATCATTGCGGCCATGGTCGCGGCCACACTTGCGGCGTTGATCGCCTTGCGTGGGCTGTCGGCGCACACCGAAAATCTGTACGCGCTTGTGGCCGCGCGCCCCACATGGATTGTGGGGTGCGTTCCATTCGCGGTGCTACTGCTTTGCATCGCCATTGCGCCCATGATTTCCGCCGTGGAACATTGGTGGGAGCGCAACAGCAGTAAGTTGTTGGTGAGTTGCGTGCTTGGATTGGCGGCCCTGACATGGTTGGCCAGCCAAGTCAGCGTGGACGCCGCCGCGACGGCCGCCATGCATGGACTTGATGAATATGTTCCATTTATTATTTTGCTCTTTAGTTTGTTTGTGATCGCTGGGGGAATTTCCATTGGAGGCAGTTTCTCCGCAACTCCAAAAATGAACACGCTTATTCTTGCGGCCGGCGCGGTGTTGGCCAACCTGCTTGGCACCACTGGCGCAAGCATGTTGTTGATTCGGCCACTGCTTAAAGCTAATTCGCACCGCGCGTGCCGCGCACCCATTGTGGTGTTCTTTATTTTTGTGGTGAGCAATTGCGGCGGCTTGCTGTTGCCCATTGGCGATCCACCGCTGTTCCTTGGCTATTTGCGCGGCGTGCCATTTGAGTGGACATTGACCATGTGGAAGCCGTGGCTATTTGTGAATACGGCTATTTTGCTGGTGTTTTACGTGATTGATCTGCGTGGATGGAAACAAGAGGGATTCCACCAGCACCGTGAAAGTTTGATGCATGCCAAAGGCATGACAATTCGCGGACAAAGTAACGCCATTCTGCTTGTGCTTGCCGTGATATCGGTGGCTGTGATCGCGCCAGGAAAACCACTGCCCCTCTTTGGTGTCATGGCTCCCAACTTGTTGCGCGAAGCGGTTCTACTTGCGTTGACTGGCTTGAGCCTGATGGCCACACCCATGGGCGTTCGCAAGTTGCAAGGATTTTCGTTCACGCCCATTGGCGAAGTCGCCGCCATTTTCTCGGGACTATTTCTTGCCATGCAAATTCCAATGGCGGTCTTAAGCACCAATGGCGGCGA
Source organism: uncultured Planctomycetia bacterium (assembly GCA_937919205.1). Lineage (GTDB taxonomy): Bacteria > Planctomycetota > Phycisphaerae > Phycisphaerales > SM1A02 > SYAC01. The sequence goes on along the minus strand of CALFOZ010000009.1, from coordinate 29,729 downwards.
ACTTGGAATTAACACGCCGATGTCATTCTTCTGGATCACGGGCGCGCTTTCAAGCGTGCTTGATAATGCGCCAACGTATGTGGTGTTCTTGGAGGTGGCCAATACGCTGACGCCTCAGCACGTTGGCGCGGGAATTTTGCCGCTGACTGGCGGGGATTTTGTGCGGCATGATCTTCTTACCGCCATTTCTTGCGGCGCCGTGTTCATGGGCGCGATGACCTATATAGGCAATGGGCCCAACCTGATGGTGCGCGCCATCGCCGCCAAAGAAGGCGTGAATATGCCGTCGTTTGGGGGATACATTGTGTGGGCTTGTTGCGTGCTGTTGCCCATTTTGGCGGTGGCAAGCTTTCTGTTTTTGCGTTGAATTGGCGCACAATCTATTCAATTCAGTTTGAATCTGATTTCAATCTGATCTTCAGCGGATCTTCATTTAGGGCTTTGTATTTGTCGACGAGCCATCCACGCCCACAGGTTGGCTGGTGGGATCAGGATCTGGATTTGGCTTTATCTCTGGTTCATCGCCATCGCGCTTCATCATGGCGTAGATGATTGATTGCGCCACAACGCTTTCGCCAATCAGTCGTCCAACGCGTGAACTTGCGGCATCAAGATTTTTAATCGCCCCGCTGTTGAGATCGCGCTCAAAATCTTTCAAGGCGTTCTCCACCGCCAACATCATGCTGGCCACAACGGCCCACTCCTCGCGCGAGTCGGGCCAATATTTGCTGGAGCGCACCAGCTCAACTGGAAATCGAACGCGCCAACCGTCGGATGTTTGCGTCAGGGTTAGGGCGCCGGCGAAAATAGGTTGACCGTCGAATTGAAGCGAAGCAGTTTCATCACCAAGATCGGTGGCGCTTAGCAAAGCGCGTTGCGCGGTGATCCACGTGGCGGGATCGGCGATGGCGGCGATGGCAATATCGCGGACTGATGCTTTTCTGCCTTTACTTAGCACGATTTTAATTTCCTTATCCACTTGCTTGGGAAATCGGTCGCGCAATTCGCCGGCCACGCGCACCAAGCGCGCCAACATGTCGCCTGCTTTGGTTTTCACCTCTTCGATGGCGCTGGCCTCCGTCACGCCATCATCAAAGGTGACATCACGCGCTGGAATATCTAGCAATGTGGGCAAATACTGGGCCTGATTTTTGACGACCATTTCCGTGGCCGCGTCCAACATGTCCTCTGGAGTGCTGGTGTTGAACTTGGGTTTTTTACAGCCCAACACCACGCAAAGAACACAAGCCAAAACTGGAATCAAATGAAGGCGCATGGCGCGAGTCTAGCCGCAGAACTTGCACTACTATTAAATTTAATGGAGCAGTTGCAACTACAGATTCAAGTGAACGGCGAAGCGCGCGAATATATTGGCGTGCACACCGTGGCGCAGTTGCTTGCGCATCTAGGACACGACGCTGTGCCCTGCGCGGTTGAGGTGAATCAACAGCTCGTTCCCAAGGCCAAACATTCCCAACATCAGTTGCATGGCGGTGACCGCGTCGAGTTGGTCACTCTTGTCGGAGGTGGCTAACGCATGAGCGATACCACACCGCCCACGTCAGTCGCTCCGGAAAGCGGGCATCAACAACCATCGCAACCAAAGTCGCGCGGGGCGAATGCTTGCTTGGAAAATATTCAGACGCAAAATTTTTCCGTGCCGCCACTGCGCGTGGGAAGCTTTCTTTTGCAATCAAGACTGGTTGTTGGCACTGGTAAATACAAGGACGTTGATCAGATGCGCCAGGCACTGCAAGCCAGTGGCGCCGATGTGATCACCGTGGCGGTACGTCGCGAACGTTTGTTCGACAAGGATGGCCGTTCACTGCTTGACGCGTTGCCGCTTGATCAATTGACCATCTTGCCCAACACCGCGGGTTGTTTCAACGCGGCGGACGCCGTGCGCGTTGCGCGCCTTGGCCGTGAGCTTCTTCAGCAACTTGGAAATCCTGGACAGCGCTGGGTGAAACTAGAAGTGCTTGGCGACAAGACCACTCTCTTGCCTGATCCCATTGGCACAATTGAAGCGTGCGCGGAATTGGTGAAGGATGGATTTGAAGTTCTTTGCTACAGCAGTGACGATCCAATTACCGCCGTGCGATTGCGCGATGCTGGAGCGAGCAGTGTGATGCCTGCGGGAAGTCCAATTGGTTCTGGCCGCGGCATCGCCAATCGCGAGGCCATCATGATCTTGATTGACTTGTTGAAAAATCCAGCGCACGGCGGCCGCGCGGATTATCCAGTGATTGTTGACGCGGGCGTGGGCACACCAAGCGATGTCACGCTGGCCATGGAATTGGGCGCCGATGGAGTGTTGCTCAACACTGGCATCGCGCACGCTGTTGATCCCGTGCCCATGGCGCACGCCATGCGCTTGGCTTTGGAGGCGGGCTACTTTGGCTGTAAATCAGGCAGAATTGCACGCAAATTGCTGGGCACCGCAAGCAGTCCTTGGTCTGGAACATTCACGCATATTCCTGGAGAGTGATTGAGCGCGGACGCGCGCGTCACTTGCTCATAAGTTCGCGCAAAATTCCAAGGCCCTCGGAAAGCTTGGCGCGCGAAGCCGCGAAACTTAATCGAAAGTGCGTGTCGCGGTGGCTAAAGACTGAGCCAGGAATAATCAACACGCGCTTGGCGATGGCTTGCTCCACAAAGTGCGCGGCCGTGAGATTTAATTTTTGAGGAACTTCAACAAACGCGTAGAACGCTCCGCCTGGCCGAGTGACATTGGCCACGCCTGAAAATGCGTCAAGCACCATTTGGCGGCGGCCCTCATATTCCTCAAGCACCGACGTGAGATCCTCTTGAAATGAAGGCACAACACCCCACTGCAACGGCGACGGCGCGCATACGAATGTGCTTTGCTGTAACTTGGCCATTTCCTGGATCAGCGGCGTGGGACCCGCGGCGTAACCAAGGCGCCAACCTGTGCAACCGTGGGTCTTGCCAAAGCCGCGAATAACCAAGCAATTGTTGCTCACCCGACCAGGCGATGGGCACAAACCATTTTCGCGCGCGTCGCTGAAGCAGAACTCGTCGTAAATCTCGTCGGAAATAAGCAGTACGCCACGGCGCTCACACAACTGCACAAGATCGGCGATTTCCTTGGATGTTAAAACTGTTCCGCAAGGATTGCTTGGACTGTTCAACAACACTGCCTTGGTGCGTTCAGTAAGCAGAGGTTCAACACGCGCCGCGGTCATGCGGAAATCTGGATAGGTGTCGCACAACACGCAATGCGCGCTGAGCAACTTTCCAACTTGCGGATACATCACAAAGTATGGATCGGGTGAAATAAATTCATCGCCTGGATCAAGAATGGACATCAACGCCAAAAGAATTCCACCACTTGTTCCGCTGGTGATCACCGCCGAAAGATCTTGATTGGTCGTGGACCAACCATCTCCAAAATCATGCGCCAGCCGTTGGCGAACGGCCGCGAGCAATTGCGGAATTCCCTGCGTAACGGTGTAGCCGTTTTTATTTTCTCGGATCGCCGCAATGGCGGCTTCTTTCATGGCCTCCGAAACCGGAAAATCCGGCTGGCCAATGGACAAATTGATGGGATCGACCATCTTTGTTCCAAGGTCAAACACCTTGCGAATGCCTGAAGAATCAATGGAACGACTTCGAGCTGAAAGAAGTCGTTCAATCATGTCTTATCTCACAGAAACCTGAAACCAAGAATCGAATAGACGCTTACTTCTTGGCGGCTGGCTTGGCGCCGGCGGCAGGTTTGGCGGCACCAGCGGCAGGCTTAGCACCAGCGGCGGCCTTGCCACCAGCGGCAGGAGTTGCGGCGCCTTCAGCACCAGCAACAGCTTCCTTCTTCGGCTTCTTGCTTACGGTTGCCTTGATTGATCGAACCTTGACGGTTCCAAGAACAGACTTGGTCGCGATATCAAAGCGTCCCTCGAACGTCAACCGTTCAATTCGCTCGGCGCGCGTAAGCACGTTGCGATGTTGATTAAGGGCGCCGGACTTGGTCTTTAAACTTGGATGAATGCTCATGAGAAAATTCCGATGTCGTTCAAGTGTTAATACTTCCGCGGCACTGAACGACGTCGATCAGCGGAAGAGTTCGAGATAGGCATCAGAGAAATCTTTGTTGCCTTTTTTCACAGCTTTCCAACGCAATCCAACCGACTTCACATTTGCCAAAAGTTCTTGTCCTTCTTTGGTGTCAAGCGCCTTGGCACTTCGAACACCTGGAAGAACAATGATTTTTCGCAGTTTGGTATTATTATCTGAAACTAGGTACGCGGCAAGCCCCTCAGCCCTGCAAAATGCCAGCATTTTGTCGGCTTGGTCCACCGCTGGACGAGCCAAAGTGAGATAATTCACGCCCTTTTCACGGGGATCGGCGTCGTTGAAGGTTGGCTTTGGCGAATTTGCGACCCCGTTGGAATCACCTTTGGAATCTGATTGAACAGCCTTCTTTGTGGAGGTGACAGAATTGGATGGCGCGCTTGAAGAGGGCAATGATTTTTGCGGAGTGACCACAACGGATGACGCGCCGGAATTTTGAACTGCATCTTTGAATGGATCTTTCACCATGCGCGCCATCGCGCTTGCGTTGTTCTCCGTGAGTTGCGCGGAGATTCCATCGGCGTAGCCAGAGGAGCGGCCACGGTTCACTCCAAATGCGTACGACAACGCGGCAAGTCCAAGCACCGCAACAGCGAGCAACCATAAAAATCCAACTGGAACGCGCACTGAACGCGCACTCTCATTTCCCAAAAATGAAATACTTGGAGTGCTTCCACCAGACAGTCCACCCGAACCACCAGAGATGGAACCTCTTCCACTATTTTTGGTGAGCTCATACAAAGTTGGTGCGCCGCGTCGCCTCATCATGGTCAGTCTACCTTTTTTAAATCTGTGCGTCCCGCCGTCACCGTGGCCGCGGCCATCTCTTGAATATGAGTGAGTGAAACCACCCACGCGTTGATTCCCATGCTTTGCGCAATTTCAGCGGCTCTGCCATGCAATGTAAGCATTGGCGATCCATCTGATCGATGGATGCATTCAATGTCCGTCCATGAAATTCCTTCTCGCAATCCCATGCGAAGCGCCTTGAGAGCGGCCTCCTTGGCGGCGAAGCGCGCGGCAAGTCGTTGCGCGCGTTGCGCTGGACTGGCGTTGGCATAGGCTTGTTCCGCCGGCGTGAACACTCGATCAAGAAAGCGCACGCCATGCTCATCAAGCATGCGTGCGATGCGAGGGACCTCGATCAAGTCTATGCCGACACCGATCACTTGCATGGGGTGCGTCACATCGGACATCACAAATTCCCCGCCGGTAAAAGGTCGTTCCATCGTTTGGCGCATTGTGCACTTTCTTCGACAGGTTGACGCCACGATCTGCAATCAATTACGGGCAAACTTTTGAAGCCGCATACGTCCAGCGCCACGCGGTACGCCAACGCGTCAAGGCGACCCTGGCCAAGCGGTCCGCGCTGACCGGATTGATCTATGTCGTTCAATCGCGCGGCCACCAAGCGCGCGCCCGCAACGGAAACTTCTTGCGCGGGATTTTTTTGCTCCAGCAAAATTGCCGCGGGATCAAGGCCAATTCCGCACTTGGCGAAACCCTTTGGGCGCACAAAATCCGCTAGAAGAACTCCCCTGCGGGCGGCCTCTTGGCAAATCGTGTTGGCGAGATCCGCATCCAGCGGCATGAAAAAACTCACGGGAACTCTGCCAAGAAATTCGGCGAACGCGATGGATTCAAACAGCGCGGTCATGGCCCGCTCCACGGCGTCGAGTTGACTGAAGCGCTCAAGCGGAATGAAACAGTCAATGCCCGATGCGACAAGTTCATGGCGGCGCAACGTGGCCGCCACATCACGGCGCGCGCCAATGTCAAGTTCGCGCGGACGCAAGCGCGGTTGCGAAGCGTCAAACTGAACGCCCGCGAGATTTAATTTCACCGCATGTGAAAAACATCCAGGAGAATCGCCAAGACCGGAAAGCGTTACAGCGAGTTGGATGGGTGGCGCACGCACAATTTGATTCTAACTGTGGAACTACCATGTCTGAAGATGAAAGCGATCAACGCCAAAAAGCAACTAGCCAAAGCCGTGGCCCGCGCCGAGCGCCTTTACCTAGCTCTAAGCAGTAGATACCCAAACGCGCACTGCGAATTGAATTGGAGCAAGCCGCATGAATTGCTGATTGCCACCATATTGAGCGCTCAAAGCACCGATGTTGGGGTGAACAAAGCCACCCCGGCGCTGTTTAAAAAATTTCCAACTGCAGTGGATTTTGCCAACGCCACGCCTGCGGAGATTGAGCCGTTCGTAAACACGCTTAACTTTTGGCGCAACAAAGCCAAGGCTGTGCGCGAAAGCATGCGCATTGTGTGCGAGCAATTCAATGGCGAGGTGCCGCGCAGTATGGATGAATTGCTCACGTTGCGTGGAGTGGCGCGCAAGACCGCGAATGTTGTGCTGGGCAACGCGTTCCACATGCAGGAAGGCGTGGTTGTGGACACGCATGTGGGTCGACTCGCTTTGCGCATGGGACTTACCAAACACACCGATCCACTTCTGGTTGAAGCAGATTTAATGGGATTGTTTGAAAGAAAAAATTGGTGTCAAGTCAGCCATTTGTTCATCTCGCACGGACGCGCCTCATGCAAGGCCCGCGGCGCCACTTGCGAAAGCGATTCCATTTGCCAACAATTTTGCGTGAATGCAAAAGCGAATTGTTCGCCTGTATTAAAAAATAAAGTGGCGGGCGCCGCAATCAAGCGGACAAAATCTACAACTTCGAAGCTGGGATCAAAGAAGGCGTCTCGGAAGTGAATTCGGCCACGCCCATGCCGCCGAAATGGCTGACCCAGACCGCGCCTAAACCTGTTCGCAGTGGATGAATCCACAAGATTGGTCCGGGCAAACGAAGTTCCCCACGCTTGATAATTGTCAACGTACCGTTGGATGAATCAGCGGAGTTTGCGCCGCTTAACACAGTGATTCCATCGGTGTGACCCACCCACAGGTCGCCATCCACCGACGCCAGGACGCATGCGTAGACATTTGGCGGAAGTTCCCAAACGGTTTCCGCGGTGGAAGACTTGAAATGAATTTTCTGTCCAACAGTATTCGTGGCGGAATCCTTGTCGCCTTTGTCAATTTCCGCCTCCGCCCAAGCCAGGGTGACTTTGGTTTCTGGAATTGTGGAAAGCGAAACTGCTTTATCCGACAGCGTGGGCTTGCCACGAATTGGATATAGCCAAAATCCTTCGGTGCTTCCCGCCAGAATTCGTCGGCCATCAAATAGTGATTGCTCCAAACGACCAGGCTCGCGAACGGCGTCCGTGAATGTATCGCCCGGACCGTCCTTGTCGTCATGCAAATGCAACACGCCCCTGCCGAATGAACCAACCACCGCGAACAAGTTGTCCGACAATGGCGCCAAGTCGCGCGCGCCTTTGACGGCGGTATACATTGGCGATTCAAGTTTGCCGGAATGTAAATCCCATGAAACTATTTCCGTGTCAAAGATGGCCCACAAGCGACCATTGACCACCACCAATCGCCGCAGAATTCCGTAAAACGCTTCGCCCGCCACCTCGCGTAGTTCATCATTCATCAGGCCGACCGTCGCGCCCTCTTTGCCTTGCAATCCAAATGCGAAACCACCAGGCAAGCCCGCGCTTGCGGGAAGCGGTTCAAGCATGCTTGCGGCGCCTACAAATGTGTTGTTCTGCAAAAGTTGAATGCGACGCGCCACGGGCACTGCGGGTCCAAACTTTGTTGCAACTACCTTCGCGCTGATCATTTCACCTGCAAGAAATATGTCGCCATCGCTGGCGCGCACCACGCCTCCATCACCGGCGATATAAAGAACGTTGTCGACAACATGAATGGATCGCGGTCGGATTCCCAATTGCTTGCTCGAAACTAAATCAATCAACACTGGAAGTCGTGGCGATGAAATATCCCAGCGAACCACGGCGTCACCATCGACCAGGCCGATCAAGTCACCATGCCACAAGGCCAAGTCTGTGATGGAGCCGCCTTCGCCACTGGGGTTGATGCGATCGGATCGCAGTGGCTTTTTGCCGCGGCCTTCCAACACCTGCAACTCCTGCCCAAATCCCAGATACCAAATTCCATCATGAACCAGAACGCAATCCTGCGTGCCGCCAACATGGTGTGAAAGTTTAAGCGTCTTGACGCGCTTGTCGGTTCGATCCTCTTTGACGTACGTTTCGTCCATGCATGCGCACAGCGAAAGCGCGCCAAGGGCAATCACCACTATTTTTTGCGCCAACGAATTTCGCATTGTTCAAAGATATACGCTTCAGGTGCATAGTGGAACATGCGCCAATGCATGAACCTGCGCTACGCTGTGACCGTGGAAACCAAATCAAGGCTTGAACAATTGCAGAAGATGCACGCCGCGGATCCCGCGGATGACTTTTGCATCTACAGCATCGCGCAGGAATATGCCGGCGCCAATCAATTGCAGTTGTCTTTGCAATGGTTTGAAAAACTGCTGGAGCAACACCCCACCCACGCCTACGGCCACTACCACTACGCGAAAGTATTGGAGCGTTGCGATCGAATTTCCGACGCTTTGAATGCTCTGCAAAGCGGTCTTGCCCATGCAAAGCAAGCGAATGATGGCAAGGCGTCGTCGGAATTGGCGTCCTATCTTGACGAATTGACGCCATAATTGGCGCATAGACAAATGGCTCAAACAATCGACAAAATTATTGTGCATGCGGATGACCCAGGACTGATGTATTGGTTTGTGGATGGCGCGCGCATGGGACCACTGCGCCGCGACTACGCCGACAAACTTGCAATTGAAGTTGGAGCGTTGTGGAACAAGGCGAAGGCGCGTAAGGTGGAACATTTGGCGCAATTGAACGCGTGCCATGCGGCGGCACTTGCGTTTTTGGCCAAGCGTGATTTCACGCAGGCGCTTTTACTGGAGCGATTGTGCCGCAAGTGGCCCGAGGCCATCGCGCAAGTGACCGTGGATCAAATGCGCGCCGCGGGTTGGGTTGATGACAAGACCTACGCCACGCGCCGCGCGGCCAAACTTACGGAGCGCAAAATTGTCTCGCCAGAATTTCTTCAAGCGCGCTTAAGCGGCGAAGGCGTTCCGGATTCAATCGCGCAAAAATCCGCGCGCGCCGCCGCCACCACATTGGCGCAACTGTGCGCCGAGGCCAAACGCTTAATTCGCGCCGGAAAATCAGCCACTTCCATCGCCCGTGTATTTTCGCGCGCGGGCTTTGATTTGGATACGATTGAGTCTGCGTTTGCCAAAGCGCGAATTCCATGGAACACAGAATCATGAATTTGCGCCACCACCTCAACACACGACCTTCTTACGGCGCCACCGTGGTTGCGCGCGCCACGGATCGCGCGGCGAGCGTGAATGCGCCGCAACTTTTTTGGTCTGGCGCGTTGCGTGGCCTCTGTCTCTGCGCGTCGCTACTGGCTCTTGCGGGTTGCTTGAATCAATCAAACACATTGACCCACGCGGGCAACGACCCACTTCCAGATTTGAACAGTCCCATGCCTTCAACAGCGCCGCCCGCGGCAAGTCCCGCAAGCTTGAAGGGTTTGGATCGGCGCAATTGGGATGTGCAAGTGATCGACGCTCCGCGCGGGCAAGTGCAAGCGAGACCTACGTACTCGGAACTTTTGCTCTTGAATGGAACAGATGCGCGCGATGGAAAAACTTTTCCCACGGTCGCGGATTCGCTGTATCTGTCAAGCAGTGTTGGAGCCGCCGCAACCGAAGGCGCGGCTGATGTTGTGTGGCCCGCATTTCTATTGGTGGTTTCACCGGTTCGCATGGCCACTGGCCAACCACCGTGGTTAGTTGTTGATCAACCCATGCAAGCGGTTGGCGTGTTGCCAGCAAGCCAAACGCGCGGCGACGCTGGACTTTGGAAATGGGTTTCCCTAAAGCAAGATGCCAAACAGGAAGTCAGCAAACCATGAGCGCGCCAAACTCCGGCAACGACGGCTTTCAAGTTGACGAGCGCGGACTTCCGCCTGGCTATCCACTGCGACCCGATTGGGAAATCACGCCGCGTGAATATGTTCGGCGCAAAGCCGCGGGTGAAAAAATAATCGTGGTCGATGTGCGTCCGCAATCTGGTCGAGAGATCGCATCAATTCCTGACACCATTCATATTCCAATGCAAGAGATTGAGTCGCGCGCCGACGAGGTTCTTGACGAGCATGGCTCCTGTGTTGTGACCTTGTGCCACTACGGCGTGAACAGTTTGCGCGCGGCCGCAATGTTGCGCCACGCGGGCGTGGCGAATGTTGTCAGCATGGCTGGCGGCATTCATTTGTGGAGCGTGGACATTGATCCCAGCGTTCCAATTTATTGACATGCATCAACCATCACCTTTCGTAGACCGCGCATGATCACCCGTATTTTCATTGGCTTTCTGCTCATTGTGTCCCTGCTTGGACTGCTCTACGCCGACGAGTATTTCACGGGCGCCACCGCGAAGTGGCTTCCTATGCAACATATTCCTGCTGGTGGCATTTTGTTTGCCGCAAGCGCGCTGATTATTCTGCCTTTGCTGGCGCTGGAACTTTCGCGCATGTTGCGCGCCATCAACCCGGACGCTCCAGGGTTTGTTTGGACATTGTGCGTGGCCCTTTGCGCATTCATTGTAGGTTGCGAGCATTTATTTCATTGGGTCATTATCGCATGGTTGGCGGGCAATGTTTTGTTGCTCACTCTGTTGCCTTCATTGATTGCGGCGCTTAGCAAAAAATGGTTCACTGCTCTGACAGGTTTGGGGTATTGGGTTTTAATTTCCGTATGGATTGGATGGCTTCCCTCTTACTGGATCGATATGCGATCAACGCTTCCCGCGTGGGCTTTGGCGTGGGCGGTGCTGACCGTGAAGAGCGGCGACATTGGCGCGTATTTCAGCGGAGTGGCGCTGGGAAAAAATCGTATGGCGGCGTGGGTGTCACCCAAGAAAAGTTGGGAGGGACTTGCGGGCGCAATTATTCTAAGTTGCGTGGTTGGCGCTGGACTGACCTACGCGCTTGGGCAATCCCTTCTTGTTGGCGTTGCGTTTGGCGCGCTTGCCGCTTTCATTGGCATGCTGGGCGACTTGGCGGAAAGCATTCTTAAGCGTGAGGCGCTTGCCAAAGATTCCGGTCGCATTCTGCCTGGAATGGGCGGCGTGTTTGATGTCATGGACAGCCTGCTTGCGACCGCTCCGTTGGCGTTGTGGTTGCTAGCCAAGTCAAGCGCGCCTGTGGTGTAAATCAAGCGCAATTCGCCAGTTCTTTGCGCTTCAGTCGCAAGTCTTGCGCCTTCATTGGAACTGTCAAATCCATTGAAGTTGATCCTTGTAAGCATGTGAACAATTGAAGTTCCTTGCTACTCTTGAACTTCTTAAAGGAAATTCCGCATGTCATTAATGGAACAAATTCTCGCTCTGCATAGTGTCGATGTCCAAGTGCGCGCGCTTCGGGGTCGACTGGATTCAGCCAAACATTATTTAAAGACGCAAGAAACGCAGATGAAGGACTTGCTTGCCCAGCGCGAGGAAGTTGAATTGCAACGTAAACACACGCAGGCGCAAGTGTCCAATTTGGAAATGGAAGCCAACGGCGTGGGCGTTCAAATTCAGAAGATGCGCGATGAGTTGAACAACAGCGCAAACACCAAGCAGTACAGCGCCATCTTGAGCGGCTTGAAATCGCTTGAGTTGCAAAAAGATAATTTTGAACAGCAGGCTCTGACCCACATGGAGAAGGTTGAGCAATTGGTGGCGCGACTTGCGCAATTTGACGCCAAGTTGGTTGAGCGAACAACGCTGTGCGACAAGGCCGCCGCTGAAATGCAGGAGCGCACACAGGAAACAAGCGCGCGCCTGGGCGAACTTGACCGCGAGCGCGCCACGGCGGCGACGCATGTTCCAGCGCCATCCATGTTGATCTTTGACGAGGTGGCGAATATTCATGACGGCGAAGCGGTGTCACCAGTGATGACCGTGGACGCGCGTTCGCGTGAGTACGCATGCACCGCGTGCAATGTTGAAATTCCGTACCAGTTGTATTCGCGCCTGCTTGGCGATGGAACTTCATTGATCCAGTGCCTTTCATGCAAGCGCATTTTGTACTTGGAATTGGCTGAATTAGAGGCCGCATCCAAGCGCAAGCCTGTGGCCAAGAGTTCCTGAATTTAGATTTAGGCCACGTGCGCAACGCCGACCAACTCGCGAATGTTTTTCACGCCCTGCTGTTGGCACCACTTGGTTAAACCTGTGGAGACAGCTTTGGGAATTGTTGGGTCAACAAAAAACGCGGTGCCCATGGACACGGCGCTGGCGCCAGCGACAATTAATTCGGCGGCGTCTTGCCAATTCAAAATGCCGCCCAAACCAATAATGGGAATGTTGGCGGCCTTGGCGACATTTTTGTAGACCTCATACACCAAGCGCACAATGATTGGATGAATGGCGGGACCAGACAAGCCGCCCTGCCCATTTGAAAGCACGGGCTTGCGAGTGACTGGATCAATCTTCATGGCGGGATAGGTGTTGCACATGGTCAGCGCGTCGGCGCCGGCTTCAATGGCCGCGGTGGCAAGCGCCACAGTTGGTCCATCGGGTGGAAGTTTTATCCACAACTTTCCCGCGGGAACATGCGGGCGCACTTCTTTAATTAATTGCGAAAGCGATTGTGGATCGCCGCCATGCAATCGACCGGTTGACGTGTTGGGGCAACTCACATTCAATTCAACCGCGGACATGCCGCAGTGAATCAAGCCCGCGGCGACGCGCGCGAACTCATCGGCGCTGTGGCCCGCCGCTGAACCAATCACGCGGCACGGAAGCCGCGCGGCTTTGGGCGCGTAGTCGCGCGCGAAAATTTCTAGGCCTGGATTGGCCAGGCCAATCGCGTTGAGCATGCCTGCGCTGGTTTCAATCAAGCGCCAAGGGGCGTTGCCTTCACGCGACTCAGGCGTGATGCTTTTTGTGGTGATTGCGCCCAGAATGTGCAGGTCCATGACGTCGGCTAGTTCGTCCACAACGCCCGCGGTGCCGGCGGCGGCGATCAGCGGCGAAGAAAGTTCAAGGCCCGCGATGCGTGTCGCAAGAATGGGCGACGGCTGAAACGCCATTTAGTTGGCCACTTTGTCGCCCGCGCGAATTTTGTCCAGCGTTGGCGCGTCCAAGCCCAAGTATTCATTCATGTGTTGATCGAAGATCTCTTGATCCTTGTCGCGCGAGAAATCCAGGCGCAACTCATTGATGACTTTGGTGCCTTGACCAATCCAATTCTTCCACGTTTCTGCGGAAATGTTTTTCTGTATCCACTCGCCCACAGGACCGCGCAATGGCGCCTCTGAAAGTTGCGTGCCTGGCCTGCCCGTGCGCGCGCACACAAATGTTCCAGATGAGCGAAGACGCTCCGCGGTTTCCTCTTCGCTTGGCGACACAACTTTGGGTGGCTCGCGACCAACTGAGCGCAATAATTCCGCCATAGCTTGCTGAGGCATGCGGTCGCCTTTGCTGGCCGCAATTTCATAGCCCTTGGTTAGCGTGACCACGGCGCGATCAGTCCAACCCGCGCCAATCTCCGCTTGGCCGCACAACTGCCACGCCTTGCTCATGTCTGGAACCAGTTCAAGACAGCGTTGCAAACTTTTGGAGGCTTCGGCGAAACGCTGGGTTTGCAAATAGGCGTTTCCCAAACTGAAGTGCGCCATTTCGTTGGTGGGATCGGCGGCGGCCATCTTTTCAAATTGCGCTATGCGGTCTGCGTTCATGAATTGATCATACGACTACTTTGGCTTGGCGTTGGACGAATCGTCTGGATCAAATTGCAGGTTGAACAGGGCATCCAATCGTGCTCGCTGAATCATAAGCGCCACAGTTCCATTGCTACGACAACGCACATGCAACATTCCACCGTGGGAGCGCCGTTGCGTGGCCAACATCACCAACGCGCCAACCGCGGGAGAGTTGAAAGAATCCACATCGCCTAAATCTATATGGAGCACCCCGCCACTGTTGGCCAAACATTGCATGACGGCATCAAACAATACAAACGTGCGTACATCCACTCCGCCACTGATGTGAAGTGTTTCGTGTTGACCATTCATGTCGAATTGAAAATGCAATGAACTCACGAGGAACCTCCGTAGCGATGATAGAGAAACCATTCAACTATGAGCAAGCACAACGCGGCAGACACAAGCAGTGGCCAAATAGACAAGGCAGTCAAACCAATGACCGTGGATTGTAGATCACCTGCGGGAATATTTAATTGATTCGCCGCGGCCACATTACATTCCGCGAGGTTGGTGAGATTGACCGCAACCATGCGTGTTTTTTTCTTGCCCAAGGGATCGACAGATTCCACTTTGTACACGCCCACGTTTCGTATTGGTCCAAAAACAATTTCACCATCCGTTGGGGTTTGCGCAATGCGGTCACCCGATGGAGTTTGAATAGATACGTTGCTTGATCCACGCGCAATTCGCGTGCGCAACATGGCGCCCGGCTCAAGCGACTCACTGGTCACTGCGCTACCAAGGGCTCCAAGAAATTCCACGGCTTGCGCAGTGAAATTGACAAAACTTCTCTGAAATGGCCAATTGGAATCTAGAGGAAGAAACGCCACGTAGATCACCGTGGCGTTGTTGTCGCGCCCCGACACGATCAACGGACCTTTGGAACCTTCAAGCAACGCAAGCCAGTCGGATGTTGGCGCGATGGCCGCGGAGCGATCCACCACAAGATCCGAGAATTGACTTTGCGCCATTGTCTTGTGGTCGCTTTTCCAAGCGCGGATAGCTTGGCGCGTTTGCTGTCCATAGGCGTTGAGATTGGAAATGGCAGGCGGTTTGCCAAAGATCAACCATCGCCCCGCGGTGAGCGATTGCAATTCACAATCCACGCACACCACCACGTCGAATGATTCAGTCCAAGTGGCGTCGCTTGAAATGCGCTTGATGAAATCACTGGACGAAATTTGTTGCACGGTGGCGAAGGACAAACTATTCAGTAGCGACTCCAAGGCGGGATCGTTTCCTGCCAACAGAATGCGCAGTGTCTGTTGCTCTTGTATGGCGATCACCGCGTGGTCATCGGTGGCGAAGGCATCCTCTGGAAGCAAGTTCATGCTTAGCACCCCGGAATTCTCAAGGGTGAACGGGGCGAATGAAAGTTTTTGCGCGCCGGACACGCGCGTGTCGCCCTTGCCAGTGGCCGGCGGAATAGTGATTGGCTCGGATGCGCTGGCGATCAGCGTGCCGTTGTTTCGCACTTGAACTTCGCGTTTGGCCGCCGTTTGCGCGTCATTTCGCAAGGTCATGAACGCGCCCACCAGGCTTGGGTCGTCATTGCGTCGCTCGGCGCCAGCGGCGGAAATACCTTGGTTGATTGTGTTTGGATCGCCGCAACGAGTCCAAGAAATGACCTCGCCATTTCGCAGAACTAATTCAGCGATATCCGAAATATTTCCATCGCTAAGCAGTTGCATTGTTGGCGCGAAATTATTCGCCTGATTCATTTGCGGGGATGCCTCCGCTTCCTGCGGCGAACTTTGCGCCTCTGAAAAGGCGCGCGCCAGAGACATCGCGGGCGCGAGCAGAGTGAGTTGATCCGTGGCTTCGATGGCGTTGATGGCTTCACGAATGCGTGCAAGATTTGTGGAATATGGAATACGCACAGAGGGCTCCTGCGCGAATGCGATCACCATGACCTCCGGTGGACTGGCCGCAAAGAGACCGCCACCCTGCCACAACTCCACCTGCGCGATGGCCAAGCGCTTGGCCTCCTCAAGACGGGTTCGAGCATCTGGCGCGTCGCGTGTTTGCATGCTGGCCGATTGATCGATGAAAAACACAACACGACCGGATGGACGCGACCACTCCTTCAGTATGGGCCCCATCAGCGCCGCCGCCAACATAAGCAAAAGCAGAAATTGCAGTAGAAATAGCGGCGAAAGACGCAGGCGCTGTAACAAGGAGTTGGCGCGTAAATCCTGGGTGCGTGATGTCCACAAGAGCGTGCTAGAAATATCACGGCGCTCACGCCGCAGTTTCAACATGTACAACAGCAGTAACAATGGCACCACAATCAGCGCCGTGATCACGCCAAAAAACGGAGTGAGCAGGGTCATTTAAGCAATCCCTGTTTGCGCAATGTCTCAACTAAAAACTTTTGATAATCCACCGCGGAGTCGATTGTCATTTGGCGCACGCCCAGTCTTAAACACGTCTCACGCAATGTGGTGTTGAATGTTTCCAAGCGTCGTTGATGTTCGCGCACCACGGTGGAGTTCAGCGTGATCTCCACCTCGCTTTTATTTTCAAGATCCACCAATCGCACATCAAGGTTCTGATTGTTTTTGCGGGGATCCATTTCCTCGGGTGACAAAATTTGCAACGCAAACACATCCCAACCCCTGCTTGCAAGACAGCGCAATCCACTTTCATAGCCCTCGCGCAATAAATAATCGCCGATCACGATCACCATGCCACGACCAAGCCTGGCCGAGGCCAGGGCTCGACAGGCGCTATCAAATCCGCTTGTTCCAAAGGCTTTTTGGGAGATCAGCCAAGACGCGGCGTCGGCGGCGCGGCGGCGACCACGCAGGGAACTAAGGCGGTCGGCGCGGCCCTCTTGCAACACAGCAAGCGTGACTCGATGCTGATTGACCAAGCCCACATAGCCCAACGCCATGGCGATGCGGCGGGCCACGTCAAATTTATTGGGATCGCCCGTGTCCATACTGGCGCTGGCGTCAATGGCGACCACCAAGCCAAGATCCTCCTCCTCCAAAAACATTTTCAGAAATAGTCGATCTAGTCGGCCGTAAATATTCCAATCCACAAACCGCAAATCATCGCCGGCCGCATAGGGTCGGAAGTCCGCGAAGTCCATGCCTTGACCTCTGCGGCGACTGCGACGCTCGCCCTGCATTCGACCTTGCAACATTTTTTGGCTCATCAAATCCAAACGGTCAAGCGCCGCCACCAGCGAGGGCTGTAATAAATCCTCCAGCTTGGTCAATTTAGTGTGTGAACTCATGGAGCCTCCAATGGCATGCTCTTCACCAGGCGGCGCACAATTTCATTGGCATCCATGCGATCGGCGTCGGCCTCAAAAGTCAATCCCAATCGATGTCGAAGCGCGGGCAACGCCACGGCGCGCAGGTCCTCGATCGCCAACGCGTAGCGCCCCGCGAGCAAGGCGCGAACTTTGCCCATGGCGATCATGGATTGCGCGGCGCGAGGACTGGCGCCACAACGGATGTATCGCTTGGTATGTGGGGTGAAATACGGCGAAGTTGGCTGGGTGGAAAGCACCAAGCGAATGGCCCAATCCATCACATGCGCGGACACGATGACTTCTTGCGCCAGTCGTTGCGCGGTCAGCAACGTGACTGCGGTGAGGGTCGCGGTCAATGGCGGCAATGGCTGGGTGGTGGTGCGCTCTAAAATAAGCCGCAACGCCTCGCGTGATGGGCTAGGCACTTCAATCTTTGCCATGAAGCGATCCAGTTGCGCCTCTGGAAGCGGATGTGTTCCCTCTTGCTCGATTGGATTCTGCGTGGCTAAAACTAAAAAAGGTTTTTCAAGCGCGTATGTGGTTCCACCCACGCTCACCGACCGCTCCTGCATGGCTTCCAGCAACGCCGATTGGGTGCGCGGAGTTGCGCGGTTGAGTTCATCCGCCAAAAGAATTTGCGTGAACACGGGACCGGGACGAAATCGATGTTCGCGTCGACCATGCACAAGATCCTCCACCAGCACCGTTGTGCCCAGCACATCCGCTGGCATCAGGTCGGGAGTGCATTGAATGCGGGTGGCCCGCAAACCGGCTGATTGCGAAATAGTTTGCACCAACAATGTTTTTCCAAGGCCAGGCACTCCCTCCAACAGAATGTGCCCGTTGGCCAGCAAGCACCATAGAGTTTGCTCCAGCGAATCGCCGAGACCGACAATGCGGCTACAAATGGAATTTTTCCACGCCATGGACATGTCGCGAAACGCCTCGCATTCGGCTTGAATATCCCTTGTTTGATTGGTGGCTTGACTCATGTTGGATCATCCTGGTTGTGTGCATCATCGGTGGTACGCGCGCGGCGCCTGGCTTCGCGCAAGCGCTCCAGTGGCGATAGTTGTTCAAGGGAAACTTCATCGGGTTGCGAATCAAGTACAGCGGATGGAGTGTTCACGGATTCAACCGCGTTGGTGGAACTTGGCGCATGTGCGCGGTCACGCGCGCCAGCAGTTGTGTTGACCGGTGCGGTTTGCGACATCTCGTCGGCGGCGCGAACTTTGGACTTTTTCCAGGCTTGCGCAACTTGACCTACAACAACCTTGGCACTTTCGGCGTGCGTGCGCTTTTGGAAAACCAATCGACGAGCCGCCACGTCAACAATAAAAAATAGCGTTGCCGCGCATAAAAGAATGTCCCATACTTGGCGCAGTGATTCCGATGGAAGCGTTCCCCCACTCTGGAACAATTTCACGTTTGGATCACCCAACGTCAACACCCGTCCACCAGAAATGCGAGCCACCTCCGCCAACTTGTTCTGGTCCTCGCGTTGAAATCGAAACTCACGCGGATATGAAACATTTACCGCGGCTTGAATAAACACTGGCCGCTCTTGCGAGCCTTGCTTGAGCGCGGCGTTGACCAAGTACGCGCCAGATGCGTCGGTGGGAAACTTGGCCGACCAGCGCCCCGGCGCAACTTGCCGCAACTCCAACGTGCTGATTGTTCCATCTGGGCCAAGAACTTTTGCGCTGGCCACGGTATTGGCGTTGGAGCTGTCTTTTGGATCATCACGCATCGTAAGTTCAACCACCGCATCGTCTCCATCAAGTTGTGTTGTGAGCGAAGTGTCCATGGGAGCGCTTTGACGAAGCAACCACCGCGCCACTCCCGCGCACCACGGCTGATAGCCGCTCCACGAAACCCACGATGAACCCCAACGCGATGAAAGGTCGCTTGTGAATACGGCCGAACGACCCACGCCATAATTCCACCAGGCGAATAGCGGATCAGAAAATTCCTTACTGGGAATCATGAGGGCGTTCTGCGACAGCCCGCCACGCGGCGCGGTGATGACATAGCCCGCAAGTTTGGGTATGGCATTCAGCAGTGCCACACCTGGAGGACTTGGCCCTGAAACGATGGGCGAGAAAGATCCCTCCGCCAACAAACTTCTATTGAGCACGGTGGCTTCCTTGATAAAAATTTGCGGCAACTCAAGTTGCGCGTTCTTGGCATTCACTGAATAACAGCGACCACCTCCAGCTTTGGCCATTTGCTCAAGCAGTGGATCATTGGTTGAGTCGCCAATAGAAACCGTGGAAACAGAAATACCCTTGCGCGCGAGCAGTTGCACCTTGCGGATTCCCTCATTTGGATCGCCCATGGTTTGTCCGTCAGTTAAAATAACAACGTGCTTTACCGACTTCGTTGAGGCCTGAAGTTGAATTGACGCCGATTCAATCGCGGGAAATAAATTGGTTCCACCGCGCGGAACAATCCTGCGAATTTGCTTGGCGATTGCCTCTGGATTGTCGACATTCATCAACGGAACAACCACCGCGGCGGAATCATCGAATGCGATCACCGTCACTTGATCGCCGGCGCTCAAGGCGCGAACCGCCTCAACCGCGGCCTCATTGGCGCATTGTTGTTGGTCCATGTTGCTACCCGCGATGGAACTTCCCATGGAGCCGGAACAATCAATGATCAACGCCAGCGCGCCCCTGGGAATTTGCCGCTCTTGCGGCGGATTCATTTCAACTGGAAGCGCCTTGGCGGTTTCGCTTTCGTTCCAACCACCAGCGCCAAATGAATGATCGCCGCCAAGCATCAGAAGTCCAACGCCAAAATCATGCACCGCGATTTCCAGCGAGCGGTCAGCGGCTTGATCCAAATTCCAGCGCGCGATATTGGCCAGCACAATCGCGTCATAACTTCCCGCGGTGGTTGGATCGGAAAGGATCGACGCGTTTGAAACTTGCACATCAAGTTTGCTGGCGCGCAAAGCCTGCGCGAAAGATTGACTCTCCGTTGTGGAATCATCCACGATCAGTATGCGCCCCTCGCCAGAAACAAACGTGATGGCGGATGCGACATTATTTTCCACGATGGAGTCGGCGCTTGGATCCAGCGGCTCGAAAATGGCTTTCATGCGCACCACGCCGGAGCGCGGCAACGCCACAGGAATGGTGACCACATTGGGACCCGCTTCAAGATGAATCTGCATCGCGTTGCTGTCGCTCTTTGAATCCAAATCAATCGCCTCTGCGTCAATTTCAAAGCGAATTCGCCCGTCGATCGCGCTTCGGGCGCGGATGATCATTTTTGCGTCCATGCTTTGACCACGCCGCGCGCGGGTTGGCACGCGCAACGCTTCAACCATCGTGTCATTGGCCGAAGCAATTTTAAGAGCCACCACGTCAATGGCAACTCCAGCGGAACGCGCCACCTGCGCGGCCTCCAAAACATTTCCAGACGTCTCGTTGCCATCGCTCACAAGAAGAATGCGATTGCGAGTATCGCGCGGCAACAACGCCATGGCCATGCGAACGCCAGAAGCCAGATCACTGCCGATGCCCAAGTCGGCGTGCGATTGAATATTTATGTTTGGATTACTTTGTGGGTTGCTTTGTATCTCTGCGTTTTTGGCGAATGTGACCACCGCCAACCGATCGATTTTCGGCGAACGATCCGCCACGATTTCTTGCAACCACGTTTGCGTGTCGGCTCGCAGTTTGGTTGACACAGATCGACTGGCATCGGCCACGATCACCACGGTGATGCCATCGCTTGATTGAACAACGCTGGGTTGTGACAACGCCGCCACAAGAAGCGCGATGACAACACTGCGGATGGACGCGGTCATCACGGCGCGGCGGGAAATGCTCCAACTTTTCATCTTGCCCCAGCCCGTGCCCGAGGCGCGCAACGTGATCAACCAGATTGGCGCCAACAACACCAGCGCGATGAGCCAACCAGGATGTTCAAATGAGATCCACACGGAAAGCCTTACAGTTGCGGGGATTGATTCATGGTGGTGCAAGCGCTACGGAGCGCGAGAAGCCGGTGTCGCGGGCGCGTTGCTGGAGGCGGCGGGCGTTTGAACTGGAATTTCTTTTGCATCTTGTATTTTTTTCTTCCACTGTGAAAAATATTTTTGATGCGTCTCGCGCAGAGGCGCAGGCACTGGATCCTCTTCGCTTGCCTCTTCTAGACCCGCTTCAACCTGATGCTCAATGGCCGTGAGTTTGCGCGCGGCTTCTTGGCCAATCATGGGAGTGCCTTGCACAAAGTCGCGCGCGATGGGTTCGGCGTCAATATCTTGCGATTCACTCATGACTTGCTCGGTGTTGAATTGCTTGGGCTTGGTGTCCGGTTCATCCGCAAGCGTGGGCTTTGAAGAACCCGAGCCGGGCTTTGCGCCACCACCCGCACCGGGATTTTTGCAGGCCGAGATTGATTTGGACAAACTTGATTTTTGATTGGAAGCCTTTGAATTTTTCTTAAGCAAGTCCATCAAATTTTTTGCGGGCGCGCCGCCGTTGCACGAATCCTTGAATTGCTTGCCCATGGAGTTGCATTGCTTGGCGTTCTTCATGGCCGCGGCCAATTTTTTCTGTTCCGCTTTGGAGAGCGACGGGTTGCTCTTCATGGCGCCTGCCTTGGTGCTCTCCTTGCCTGCTTGTTTTTCCAATGCCGCGGCGATTTTTTCCAGCGCCTGCTTGGCGGCCGTTGCTTCGGTTGGGTTAGAACTTTGGGCTTGATCAGCCAATTTCTGCGCCTCTTTGGCGGCTTCTTCAAAGTCGCCACGCTTCAAGGCCTCCAACATTTTGCGCTCAAGGCCTGGCGACATTTGCAACTCGGATAGCGCGTCCTTCAAGGAATCGTTGTCGGCCAACTCCTCGGATTCACTCACTTTTTGCATCGCGGCCTGCAACAACTCGCGCTGTTGAAATGCCTGTGCCTCGCGATCCGCGGGCGAAATCATGTTTTGATTGGCGCGGTCCAAAGATTGCTGGGAGGCCTCGATCGCTTTTTGAATTGATGCATCAAGCGCCGCAACTTCCATCGCGCTTTGCATGGCTTCGATCAAGCGCGCCTCGGCTTGATCGGCTTTCTGCGCCGAAGCGGCGTCCTGCTGAGATTGTGAATTCGTTTGAACCGCCGATGGCGCCCACACTGGAATGAACAGCCACGCCGCGGCCACCACGACCACGGCGAGCAAACTCCAGCGCCACTGGGAACCAAAGTGGTAGGCAAAAGCGTCCTGCAAAACATTTTTATGTTGAGTCTCAAGAGCGATACGGTTGGCGTCGGCCACGGCCGCAACTGAAAAAGCGTCGACTTGATTTTGCACCGCCAGCGCGGTGCTTATTCGACTGGCAAGATTGAGTCGCTCATCAAGTTGCGCGGCGGCGCTGGCTTGCGTGGGCCAACCGCGTCGCGCGAGTAGCCACGACGCGTAGGCTAGAAACATCGCCGACCCAATTACGCCAACCATGGCCAGCGATGGAATTGGGGTGACCATGCCCCCGCGCAAAAACACGCGCACAAGCACAATCCAAGCCAGCATGGCTATACCCGCGACGGGGAATGCCAAAGTTGCAACCTCAAGCAATTCGGACACTTGAAGTCTTCGACGCGCGCGCTCAACTAGGCGATGGACTGCGGTCATATATAAAGGATAGCCAACAAATCATTCGCTATTTGATTGGTTAGAATTATTCGCAATATGAAATCAATAATTGTATGCGCTCTGATATACGCCTTCACCGCCCAAACCACTCCGGCGCCGACCCCCGCCCAGCAATTGCAGGAGGTCCAAGCCGAAAATCAAAAGTTGCGCGAACAACTGGCGGCGTCGCAGAAGCGCGTTGGAGAACTGGAGGCCGCGGCGAATCAACCGTCGATGGCGCCGCAAACAACCCCCGCAGGAAACACCGCTCCAACCAACGCCGACGCCACCGCGGATCTCATGGGAAATCCAATCGCGGTGCTGGACTTCTTCCAGAAAAAATTTAGCGAGGACATGGCCAAACGCCGCGTCGCGCTTCCGTTGGAAACCGACAGCAAGTCCGCGCGTCAGTTGTATTTGGTGGAGGCCAAGAAGTGGATCGACAGCATGAACCGAGCGACTCCCTACTCCGTCGAGTGGCGCGGACGGATTGTGGAGCTTGCCGTTGCAGTCGCAGGCAATCGCACATTTGAATTTCAATGCGTGTCCGCCGACAACAAGCGAAATTTTGGACGAGTTTTTTCCGCCACCATTTTAGGCGCCAACGCTCCGCAACTTGGCGACACCTTGCCGGATCACACCACGATTTGGCGCATGATCGGCACGCTTTCGCCCACGTTGTTCGCCGAACCTGAGATGCTGACGCCGAACACCTTCGACAATCCTCCATTGGTGGGACCGTGCGTTGCCTTTAAATTTCAAGTGAAGCCATTGCGGCTTTTTGTAGAAAAGGGCGCCCAACCCGCCCCGCCCAAGTGATTGAACCAGTGATCAAACAAGTGATCAAACAAGTGATCGCCTTGCCAATGGACGCGAGCCAAATACAAGTGAATTTGTTCTTGCTCCTTGTCAGTTGAACTCATACACTACTGAATCATGGTTGTAATTTCATCAACATTGACAGGCGACGGCGCGGCCCAATCAAAGCGAATTCCGTTAACGCAACTCGCTCGGGGGCAACGCGCCGTGATCGACTCCGAATCATTGACCACCCTTGCCGAGGCCGATCGCTGTCTTCTGCGCGCCATGGGCATTCACGAGTCCTGCGAATTAAAAGTGTGCAAGGCCGGAGCGCCATGCATTGTTGAAGTGGAACGAACTCGTGTTGGCTTGTGTGGCTCGGTCGCCAGCAAAGTTTTTGTGAAACCCTGCGATGGCTGTCCAGCCGCCTGATGAAATAGAAGCGCGGCGGGCGTACTCCACCGAGCGTCCACCGCGCGCGGCGTTGCTCGGTCAACCCAACACTGGAAAGACAACTTTATTCAATCGCCTTTGCGGTTCACGCGCCCGCACCGCCAATATTCCCGGCACCACAGTGGAAAGCCGCGTTGGCGTGGCGGCCACAACCCACGGCGCGCTTGAGATCATGGATTTGCCTGGCATATATGGATTGAGCCTGGAAGTTCCAGAAAGCAAATTATGCCGCGATTGCTTGGACGGGCGCATCGGAGATGTGGCGCCAGATGTCGCCGTGATCATCGCCGACGCGACAAACTTTTCCCGGTCACTTCGATTTGCCTCGCATGCCCTGCGGCGAAAAATGCCTTGCGTGATCGCGATCACTTTGGCGGATGACGCGCGTAGAAAAGGTTTCAGCGTAAACGCCGCCGTGCTTGCTGAATGTTTGGGATGTGCAGTTGTGATCACAAGCGGACGCACTGGCGAAGGCGTGGATGAACTCGCCGATACCACGTTGCGCGCGGCTCTGCATGGAATTTCATTGGAGTCCTTCGAGCAACGTCTGCACCATCTTCCGGCATCCAATGTGAGCGAAACGGATTTGGCCAAGTGGGCTAATGACGTGTTGGTTGAAGTAGCCAGCGGTCGATTGGCCAGCGCAAGCAGAGTGAGCGACCGCGTTGACCGCGCGCTGACTCATCCAGTGTCGGGACTGGCCGCATTTATATTGGTCATGAGTTTGTTGTTTGCCAGCATATTTTGGCTGGCGGAATTTCCAATGAATTGGCTGGATTTTATATTTAGCACGGCTGGCGATTGGGTGCGCGCCGTGATGCCCGCGGGCCCGTTGCGCGACTTATGCGTGGACGGAATCATTGGAGGCGTTGCTGGAACCGTGGTCTTTTTACCGCAAATTTGCCTGCTATTTTTCCTGCTGTCGTTGCTGGAAGATTCTGGATACTTGGCGCGCGCGGCGTTCGCCGCCGACAAATTCCTGCGTAGGTTTGGCTTGCCGGGGCAAGCATTTGTTCCACTTCTTTCAAGCCACGCATGCGCGCTTCCAGGAATCATGTCCGCGCGGCTTATTCCTGATTCCAAGGACAGACTGGCCACCATTCTTGTTGCTCCATTCATGAGTTGCACGGCTCGACTTCCGGTGTACGTGTTGCTGATCTCGCTTTTGTTCGCGGGCAGACCGTGGCTCGCTGGTCTTGCGTTTGTTGGGTGCTACGCCACCGGAGCCATCGCCGGATTGCTCAGCGCGTATCTGGTTCGCCGCACATTGCTCAGGGGACCGTCGCGGCCAATGTTGCTGGAGTTGCCGCCGTATCGCAAGCCAAGCGTTCGCATTGCGTTGTGGGTGATGTATGACCGCGGCGTGCTGTTCATCAAGAACGCTGGCACGATGATCTTGGCGATTTGCGTTGTCATGTGGTGGCTCAGCGCCTATCCAAAAGTCGCGCCATCGCCTGAGTTGTTGCAGATGCGGGCCCAAATAAGCGAAGTGGCGCAGAAAGCCACCGCCAACCCCGAGCAGGTGAAAGCGCTTGAAAGCGCCATGAATCTGCAGGAATCACGCGAACAGCAACTGGGATCCATGGCGGGCACTCTGGGCGTGATCGCTGAACCTTTGTTTCGCCCATTGGGATTTGACCATCAACTCACCGTGGCGGTGCTCACCAGTTTTTTGGCGCGCGAGGTGTTTGTGAGCACGCTGATGATTATCTCCTTAACCGATTCCAATGACGAGGCTTCATTGTTGGATCGACTCACCACGAATCGACGCGCGGATGGAACGCTGTTGTTCACCATTCCAACGGCCGCATCGCTGTTGGTGTTTTTCACATTGGCGATGCAATGTCTTCCCACACTTGCGTTAGTGGGGCGCGAAACACAATCGTGGAAATGGCCGCTCTTGCAATTTGTATGGATGAGCGGATTGGCGTGGGGCATGGCGTGGATTGTTCGACAAGCACTTCTTACAGGAGGTTTTTAAATGCCTTGGACTGAATGGCAATTTTGGATCGTGTCGTTGTTGGCTCTTGCTGGCCTGTACTTGGTGCTTCGCCCGTTACTTCCTTCAAAGGGCGCGTCACCCGCGTGCCCAAGTTGCACCAGCAATCCTGGCGTGAAGAAACCTAAATTGACTCCACTTACGATTTCCAAAGACGCCAAGCGCGTCGCTGGCGACTCGAACAACACATGACAGATGCATCGGGCAAATCGCCTGTATTTGACGCTGATATTGTGGTCATTGGCGCAGGCGCGGCGGGTTTGATGAGCGCCATACACGCTGGTCGCGCCATGCACTGCGAGCGCTCCAACATTGTTTCGAGCATGTCCGCGCCAACAACCACGGCATCGACAACATCAACCACGGCGCGTGTTGTGGCGCTGGATGGAGCGCATCGCATTGGCATAAAAATTCTTGTTGCAGGTGGTGGCCGTTGCAATGTCACGCACCATGCGGTGCGCGAGCAGGACTACGCCGGCAGTACTTCAGCGGCGATTCGCCGCGTACTCAGCCGCTTCACGGTCGCAGATTGCGTTGCATTTTTCAATCAACTGGGTGTTGAGTTGAAGCAAGAGGACACTGGAAAATTATTTCCAGTGACCGATGACGCGCACACCGTGCTCAACGCCCTGCTGGAAGCGGCGCGCACGGCGGGCGTTGATATTCGCTGGCCTCAACGTGTGCAAACAATTACGCCTCTTGTTGATGGAGGCTTTGAAGTTGTTGGCGCGTGGGGAGCCCTGCGTGCCAGGCGAGTTGCGCTTTGTAGCGGCGGAAAAAGTTTGCCCAAATCTGGTTCGGATGGACTTGGTTTGGAGTTGGCTCAAAAACTTGGCCACAGCGTTACGGAGCACGTGATTCCCTCGCTTGTTCCATTGGTGGCAAGCGCGCAACATTGGGTGCGCACACTCAGCGGACTCACATTGGAGGCCGAAGTTCGCGTTGTGTCAGGCACCGGCAAGCGCCTCACATCGTTTACAAACTCCATGTTGTTCACGCACTTTGGATTGTCCGGTCCAGCCGTGCTTGACATCAGCCGCTATCTCATGATGGAGCGCACGCGCGACGCGGCCGCGGCCCTGCAATTATCTTTTATGCCTGGTTGCTCGCTTGAACAAGCCGACGCTTGGTTGCTTGAAGCCAAAGCGCAAACCGTGCTGTCGCGCTTGCGTGAGAAACTGCCCGAGCGGTTAGCAAAAACGTTATTGGAGGGCGCGGGCATCGCCTCCGATAGAACACCCAAGCAAATCGATCGTGACCGCCGCCGCGCGCTGGCGCAACTGATGTGCGGCGCGCCTGTTGAGATTGTTGGCGACCGCGGCTTCACGCACGCCGAGGTCACCGCCGGTGGCGTGCCGCTGAATGAGATGAATCTCTCCACCATGGAAAGCCGCAAATGTCCCGGCCTGTATATGGCTGGAGAAATCCTGGATGTGGATGGCCGCATCGGCGGATTTAATTTTCAATGGGCCTGGGCCAGCGGATTTGTGGCTGGAATTTCCATGGCGTTGTCGCTTGATTCCTTCACTACACTTTCTGAAGCAAAACCTTGAAAGGAACCGATAGATGAAGGTGTTTCTAGAAAATTTAAACCGTAGCGCCAAGCCAGAAAATCATGGCTCATTTGTCATTCACGAATCGCGCAACGCATCCTGCGCAATGATCCGTCGTGTTGGAGCGTGCCTCACGCTGTTCGCCGCCTCAACGCTTTTTGGAGCCGATTTGTCTTCCACAGTGAAAGCGTTGGCGAACAGCTCATCGCCCAAAAAGGGAACCACCGCCATTAGCGTGCGGGGCGAAGATGCGGTTGAACTTGTGCGCATCAACTCCGACACCGCCATGGCTCCTGCAAGCAATGAAAAATTGCTCACCACTGGAGCGGCGCTTCGCCTGCTTGGCGAAGACTTTGTTTTTCAAACTCGTCTGCTTCGCAATGGAAATCGATTGATCGCGGTTGGCGATGGCGATCCATCATTCGCGGATCCTGAACTTTTGTCGCAGATGCTGTACACCGACAAGGACGGTCAACAACGCAAAGGCATGACGCCGGAGTCGTTGCTTGATCTATGGGTGCAGGGCGTGAAGGAATCAGGCATGACCGAATGCGCTGAACTTGTGATTGACGACCGAGTCTTTGATCGCAACGGAGTGCACCCGAGTTGGCCCGCGGATCAATTGAACGAGCACTACTGCGCCCCCGTGTGTGGGATCACATTCCACCTCAATCGCCTTGATTTCTGGGCAATTCCCTCTAGTCGTGGCGCGGAGATTTCCAAGATCCGCCCTAGCGGTGACTTTGTTTCCATTGTGAATCAAACCGCCAAAGGCAAAGGCAAGGATGATGGCTTGTGGATTCAGCGCGACAGCGCCAGCAACTCCTTCACAATCCGTGGTTTCTGCAACAAGCCCTTGGAGGAGCCGGTGAGCGTGGCTTTGACTGATGCATCAAATTATTTCGCGCAACTTTTGGCTGAGCGTTTGACCAAGGGCGGCATCCCGGTCAAATTATTGCGGCTCGCCTCCGCGAGCGATCCAATTTCAACCGGCGATATTGTTGGACCAGTAATTCGAACTCCCATCGCCACGGTGTTGCGAAGGTGCAATGTGGACAGTCAGAATTTGTACGCCGAGTGCTTGCTCAAACGCGCCGGCTTTGCCGTAACAAAGACACCTGGCTCTTGGCTCAACGGTAGCGACGCTGTGGAAAAAATTGTTCGCGCACGATTGGGTGACAAGGTGAATATCGAGTCGCTTGATTGCGTGGACGGCTCGGGTCTTTCCAAAGAGAACCGAGTGAGCGCCAGCATTTTAAGCGCATGGGTGAATGACTTGATGAGCGACAAAAAACTTGGCGAGGAATTCATCGCCACGCTCGCCGTGGGTGGCGAAAGCGGAACGGTGAAGAAAAGATTTCGCGATCTTGATGACCGCAAATTTTCCGTGCATTGCAAAACCGGATACATCAATGGCGTCTGCGCGCTCTCTGGCGTGGTGAAATGCGTGAATGGCCATTACGCCACTTTTAGCGTGATTTGCAATGGATTTGAGGCTGGCGGCGTGACCAAGGCCAAGCAATTGCAGGAGAGCGTGGTGAAGGCCACGGCGCAATATCTGGAAACACTGGCTCCTGTTGGCGCGGTCGTTTCACCAAAGGTTCGTGAATCGCTTGGCGGCGGCTGATGCAATTTAGACGGGCGATGAAGTTGGCGCGTCGCTGACGTCCACCAATTCCAACTCGATCGGTTCGGATGCCTGCGCTTGACGAACGCGTATGCGTTGCTCGCGCGCCAATTCAAGCAACGCCAAGAACAAACCAATTCGATCCATGCGATTGCGCCCCTCGAAGATGGCGTCAAGTCGCATGCGGCGCTCTGGCGAGCGACCCAATCGATCGACAAGATCGTCTTGATGCAAACCAATCGGCGTGTCATCAAACGTGACTTGGTGATTTCCAAGGCGCGTGAAATCCACTGCAAGCGTGATGCGCTCAAAGGCCTCGAGCAAATCCAACAAATGCACATCGCCTATGTCAAGGTCCTGCACTTGCTCAACCGTGGTGGGCTCGCCATCCAGCGTGGCAACCTCGCCCGCGGCGCCCGAAGCGGTCCAACGTTTTGAGAATTCGTCGCGCAGTGAATCAAGCGTCTCCGCGGCTGTGCGAAAGCGCTGGTACGCCAAGAGTTGTTGCACCAATTCACGCCGCGGATCCTCGTGCAAGGAAGCATCTGGAAGAATCTGCGGGTGTCTGGGCGCTCTCGGGCGATCTGGGTG
>CALFOZ010000008.1 GCA_937919205.1 uncultured Planctomycetia bacterium | reverse complement strand
GGAAGTCTCTGATATATCGGGAAAAAGGCTTCAATCTGGAACGCCCGCATTGATCACCAGCGCGCGCCAGACGGAGAGAAATTGCGTAGCTCAAGCTGAGCTCGCCAAGGTCGCGCAAGATCGAATCGATCAACTGCCGCCACTTCGGCTTTCGGAAGTCACATCCGCAATGCGGTATCCGCCCACGCTGATTGTTAGTGGAGCCAATGGTGTGGCCGCAATTCCCGCTTGGCAAATGAACGCCAGCGTGGACGCCACCGAGCTCGCCCTTGCCGAGGCAATTCGTTGCGTTCAAGGAGCGCCGCGCATTGTGGTCACCATTGTTCATTCACAAACAAAGTCTCCGCTTGAAAGCGTCGCCAGTGGTGGAGATTTGTCATTGATTGTTCAATCGCTGTGCGCGGCTCGGATGGAGGTTCAAGAATGGAATCCTTTCAAGGGCGCGCGTCCGCTGACGCAGGCGGGCAAGCGCGTGTGGATTGTGATCCCGCCACTGGATCGAAGCGCGCAAGAACCAGACCCCGCCGAGAACGCTCTCTTGGCGGCCACGCGTGGCCTTCTTGCGCAGAATGAAAGTGTGTTGGTGATCGCCACGCCAAATCCTTTCGCCGCCATGGGCATCAGCGATCCGTGGGCGGATCTTTTACTCTTCGCAGGTCTGCGCGCCAAGTCCGGCCAAGTGGTGTTGGATCTTGTCACAAAATCTGAAAACACCAAGGAAATACGCAGTTTTGTGGAGTTTGCGGGCTCGTCTTGCGCGCATCCAGCCACGCTTGCGGCGGCCAATGAAAATATATTGTGGCCCATGCCCATTCCAATCGAGATCAAGACCACGGAGTCATGGAACGCATTCCCCATGGAATCAATTCCACCAGCGGGGCAAAGATGGATTGAAACTGATCCGCGCGTGGCTAGCCGCACCATGGATGCGGCTCCAGTTGGAAAAGTTTTTACGCAAGCAATTCCCGTACTGGTTGCCGCGCAACGTGATGATGGCGCGCGTGTCGCCATATCTGGTGGACTCTCATGGTTGCTCACATTGCATGGAGGCATTCTTGATGGCGAGCAAGGCGCGCTTCGATATCCCGGCAATCGGGATGTTTTGATTGGAGTGATTCGTTGGCTCGCGGGAAGCGAGCCCATCGCCACGGTCTCGGCCACGGGCCGCATTCCACAACTCTCGCACTCCACGCGCATCATGCTGGGATCTGGCGCGCTTGTCATTATTCCATTCTGTATGGCGTTCACTGGCGCCATGATTTGGAAAGCAAGGCGACGACAATGAACTCCATCATTCGCGCCTTGAAACCTTGGATTGTGGTGATCGTGATGATCATGGTTGGTTGGCTGGTGCGCATGAATTCAAAAAGCCCAAACGAATCGCAACTATTGGCGGAAATTCCAGTTGACTTGGTCAACACCATTTCAGCGCAAAAAGGCGGCAGAACACTGCTATTTGAGCGTAAAGGAGACGCGTGGATGCAAACCCAACCCTACTCGCAACCCGCCGATCCTGCCGCCATTCATGCGTTGCTTGTGGCCATGGCCGAGGCGCGCGTGATACAAGCCAGCCCACTTGAAAAAATTCCATCGCGCGCGGGCTTGAATGAATCCGCGCCGAGTGTCAAAGTTGTTTGGCCAACTGGAAGCGCCACGCTGTGTGTTGGTGCAAGTCATCCCGCGGGCCTGGCGTGGATCGCGAATATGGACACCAAACTTGCAGGTCCAGGCTCAATCGAATTACATCGGCTTCTGGTGGAGGGTGATCCAGTTCAACTTCGCGGCGCGAAATTATTTGATCGATCCGGCGCGGCAAGCGACCGAGTGATTGTGCAGGCCAATTCTGGAACCAAGCGTCTTGAAGTTGCGCTTGAGAAAAAAGAGGGTCGATGGTTTTTGATCGAGCCCATAGAGGCGCGCGCGGACAACAACGCAGTCGCGGATTTTCTTGAAGCCGTGGCGCGGCTTGAACATGATGGCATCGTGGATGACGCGCCCAAAGATCTCGCGCTGTTTGGCTTGGCGCAACCAGCCGCCGTGATCTCCATCCGCTCGCTGGATGTTTCCAAGGGCGCGATCACCGACGAGGTGTTGGAGATTGGTGGGGATGGCCCCGCTGGGCCCGGGGTTCGATTTGGAAAGCGTCGCGATCGTCCTGGCGTATTTCAGCTTGAAAAACGCTCGCTTTCCACGCTTTTTCCTCCAAGCGCCGCTTTCATTGACTCCACAATACTGGGTGTGGATCCCGCCGAAATTACATCCATCGCGTTGCAAAATCCAAACGCAACACTTCGCGCCAATCTGGCGCGCAACGTGACGGCGTGGAATATTTCAATCGTGGATCAGCCGCCGCGCGCCGCGGACATGAAGCCAGTGCGTGAATTACTGCAAGCACTTTGCACCGCACGCGCCTGCGACATGGCAACGCAAACCATTCCAGAAAATCTTATTGTGGCCAAACTTGCGGTCGCGCTCTCTAACGGTTCCACCATCTTATTGACGCTTGGAAAGGATTCCACCGGGCGTTGGCTGGCCAACGATGGTGGAAATCTCACGCGGGTTTATCCCGATACGGTGGCATTTCCAATAGAGCCCGCGCTCTTTGATTCCTCAAATCGATAATGCAGAAGCGCGTCTTGGTCGCGTCGACGCACTGAAAGCAATCGCACCGAAATTGAATCATGAATCGCCAGCGGTGAAAGCCCGCGCGCCGAGTGGATGGCCTCGCGGTCGCCCACTACTTTTGGACCAACAAATACCCACGCCTCGTCGATTAAATTTTCCTTGAGTAATTCACCAGTCAGGCC
This sequence comes from uncultured Planctomycetia bacterium, assembly GCA_937919205.1. Lineage (GTDB taxonomy): Bacteria > Planctomycetota > Phycisphaerae > Phycisphaerales > SM1A02 > SYAC01. Next base: position 28,067 of record CALFOZ010000008.1, on the reverse strand, counting down.
GCCGCCGGCTTCCACCAGAACCGTGGACACTCCATATTCCTTGCGTAAAGCAGTCAAAAGTCCATGAAAATCCGAATGCTGTTTCATGCATCCCACGCCCATGTCGCCCAAGGCGCGCCGATGCTCGGAACGATCGGAAAAAGATTTCGCCAACGTGGCCACAACCGTTTTGTATTGACGCGCGGTTTGCGCCAACGCCGCGGTCAGCGGCAATGCCAACTCGGGATCAATCACAACTCGAATCGCGTTTCTTCGATGTCGCACTTCGCGCGCCGTCAGTTGCGGATCATCGTGCATCACTGTTCCAATGCCAGTCAATATGGCGTCCACTCGTCCGCGTTCGCGGTGCACCATGCGCCGGCTTCTGTCGCAACTGATCCACTTGGAATCGTAGTCGCGAGTGGCCACGCATCCATCAACAGTTTGCGCCCACTTGGCCATCACCCACGGCAAACCAGTGCGCACGCGTTTCACAAACGGCGCATTCAGCTCGCGCGTTTCTTCGCACTCCAATAAATGTGTTTCAATTCCATGCGCGCGCAATTTTTCAGCGCCGCCCGCCGCATCTGGATTTGGATCCGCGCATCCATACACCACGCGCGCCACGCCCGCGTTCTTCAGCGCGTCAACGCACGGCGGAGTGCGGCCAACATGCGCGCACGGTTCCAGCGTCACAATCGCCGTGGCGCCGCGGGCCTTTGCGCCGGCGCGTTTCAACGCCTCCACCTCGGCGTGAGCGCCGCCAATCTTGCGGTGATATCCCCAGCCGACCATATTCTTTTTGGCGTCCACAATCACGCAACCCACCATGGGGTTTGGCTCCACATTTCCATGCCCACGCACCGCCAGTCGCGCCGCAACTTTCAGCCAAAAAAGCCAAAGATCCGCCCCAATTTGGACATCGGGGCGGATCGTGTTCAGTGTGATCTTCGGCATGGCGCCGTCAGCGAAAGGTCAAGCCTTCGCCAACACTTCATCCTTCAAGCGCTCAGGCATGATGCGATATGTGGCTGGTTCCATCACGCTTGAAGCGCGACCTTGGGTCATGCTACGCAGGGTGGTGGTGTAGCCGAATAATTCAGCGAGCGGAACTTCCGCCGTGATCATTCGGGTGATGCCGCGCAACTCGCTGTCGATGATTTGTCCACGACGGCTGGCGATATCGCCGGCCACGTTGCCAAAGAATTCATCAGGAGTTGTCACGACCAACTTCATAATTGGCTCAAGCAAAGCCAAGCCGGCGCGCGTGCATGCTTCACGGAACGCAAGTGCGCCCGCTTGTTCAAACGCGATCTGGCTTGAATCGACATCGTGGTATGAACCAAACACAAGTTGGCAACGCACGTTGATCACTGGGTAGCCACCCAGAATTCCGCTGGCGGCCGCTTGTCGCGCGCCGTACTCCACGCTTGGAATGAATTCGCGCGGAATGGAACCGCCGCTGACATTGTCTTCAAAGACAACGCCATTCTTCATCACAAGTTCCTCGGCCTCGGCTTCTTCCTTGGTCATTGGGGACACGGTCACCACGGCGTCACCGTATTGACCGCGACCACCAGACTGCTTCTTAAACAGACCGCGAATGTCCTTGGCGGTTCCAGTGATTGTTTCGCGGTAAGCCACGCGTGGCTTGCCAACGGTCACATTCACCTTCATGTCGCGGACCAACTTGTTCTTGATGATTTCCAAGTGCAATTCACCCATTCCGCTGATGATGGTTTCGCCTGTTTCATCGTTGTAATTACTGCGGAATGAAGGATCCTCGCGTCGAATGATGGTGAGCGATTCGCCCAACTTCTTCTTGTCGTCGGCGGTGTTTGGCTCGATGCTCATGGAAATAACTGGCTCCGGGAACACCATGCGCTCAAGCACGATCGGATGATCAGGGTCGCACAATGTGTCGCCCGTGAATGAATCCTTCAAACCAACCACGGCCACGATTTGGCCAGTGCCGGTTTCATCAAGCGCGGTGCGATTCTGCGCGTGCATTTCATACAGACGGCTGACATTTTCACGTCGACCGTTTCCTGGATTGAGCACGCGACTGCCCTTGGCCAACTTGCCGGAATAAATTCGCAGGTAGGTCAAGTTTCCAGCAACATCGCTGACCACTTTAAATACCAACGCCGAGAACGGCGCGCTTTCGCTGTGCGGCCTAGAAAGTTTAATTGAAATATCTTTTGGATCCACGCCTTCAACTGGCGGACGCTCTGTTGGGCAGGGCAGGTAATCCACAACCGCATCCAGAATTTTCTGCACGCCGGTGTACTTCAGAGCTGAACCGCAAATCACCGGCGCGCACTTCAGGCCAATGGTTGCCTTGCGAAGCGCGGCCTTCAATTCAGGCACAGTGATGGTGGATGGATCCGTCAAGAATTTCTCGGTGAGGGAGTCATCAAGATCGGCGATATTTTCCACCATTTGCGTGCGCCACTTCTGCGCAGTTTCAAGGAAATCCTCGGGGATTTCAGTCTCTTTAATTTCGTTGCCTTGCTCGGCTGGATTCCAGTACATGGCTTTCATGCGCATCAAATCAACGATGCCTTTGAAAGTTGCGCCGCCACCAATTGGAACTTGAATGGCGATTGCGTTTGCGCCCAAGCGCGTCTTCAAACTGCCGAAGGAGAAGTCAAAGTCGCCGCCAAGTTTGTCCATCTTGTTGATCAAGCACAAACGCGGAACGCCGTAGCGATCAGCTTGGCGCCACACGGTTTCACTTTGCGCTTCAACGCCTTCCTTGCCGTCAAACACGGCGACCGCGCCGTCAAGCACGCGCAGGGAGCGCTCCACTTCAATTGTGAAATCCACGTGGCCCGGGGTGTCGATCAAATTTACCTTGTATTCATTGCCTTCATATTCCCATGGGCAAGTTGTCGCGGCGCTTTGAATGGTGATGCCGCGCTTCTGCTCTTCTTCAAGGCTGTCCATTGTGGCGGTGCCTTCATGCACTTCACCCATGCGATGAATCTTTCCGGTGTAGAAAAGAATGCGCTCCGTCACGGTGGTCTTGCCAGCGTCAATGTGGGCGCAAATTCCGATGTTTCGAACCTTGTTCAGATCAATGGGCATGTATAGCTCGTCTGCCCCAATGTCGGGGCGTGTAAAAGTGTGCGTGCGTCCAGAATTCCACTTCATCCGCATAAGACGCCTGCGGTGAAGAATCGAAGAGAGTAGGCATTTTGGGGGGTTCAGGTCAAGCGTTGTAAAGGCTAGAAAACCCTTAATTTTGGCTTCATGGGGCGGCGAAGAAATCGCTCTCACGCTAAAAGTTTCGAACCAAACGATCGATTTCCAAGCCCCACTTGGATAAATGCGGTCGAATTACCTCAAGAAATCGCCTTCCATCTTCCACATAGCCAGCGGTGGGGGCAATTCCAGGAAGCAGATTTGCAAAGAATGCGTTCATTCTGCGCATGCTCAATTCGCGCACATATTTTGCCGTCATGCTGGCCAGCGCCACGGGTAAATGTCGTTGCTCGGATTCAGCCTCGAAAGAAATAAACATGTTCTGCTTTCCATCAATGACTTGGTAGCGACTTTCGCGGTCGTTCTCCTCATGAATGCGAATCATGGCCTCTGGAAACGCGCGTTGCAGTGGCTTGAGATAACGCGTTCGCCCGCTTTGCCGATCGCACGCCACGCAGAGTTCCACATCCGCATATTTTTCGCGCAACTCACATAGCAAACGAAGCAGTGCCAACTCGCTCACCGCCGATTTGCTTCCGGTGGCTTTAGAAAATTGATTCAACTCCTCCGGCTCAATAATCGTGCAGCGGTTGCAAAGCAAGCGCGCGCCGGATTCCTCAAATGCAAGATGCATGCGATTGGCCGCGATGCGCAACTCGTCGCCAGTGGTGGCGACAGGCAGCATGGTGGTGGGCAATTCCTTGTGCCACGGCAAGGCGTCGGCGGGGCCGCATCCCAGCGACTTTAAAAAATCGCTTTCTTTCAGCGGAAATAGCTCTATTTCTTTGGCGCGCGTGTGGCGCGTCATGGCGTCTAGCGTGCTCAACACGCCGCGCTCCAAGTTTCGAAGCGGATGCGTCTTGGCTTCCTTGGAGCCCTTGAGTGTTTTGGAATCATCAATCGCAACGCGGTCCTTGCGGTCCGTGGGGCGCTTGCACACCGCGCCGGAAAGCGCCTTCCACAAATCGGGCCACATGCCCAACGCTTCATCGGTGCTCCAAGCCGTGCATGCGACAGTCATCGGGCCAAGAAGTGGTCCGTAGCCCGCCTCGTCAATGCCGGCGTAAATGCGCATGCTTTTAAGCCTACAACAAGCGGGCGCAACGCTTTATTTTTTGGCGCCGCGCATCAGTTGCAAAATGTCGGGTACATTCTCACGCAACAGGAGCAACACTATGGCAACAAGCAGTAAGACATCAGAAATATTAGGCGCCGAAGCTGCCGGTTTAATGACACACAAGGCGAAAGTGGACAAGAAACTTTTGCATCTTCCAGGCCCGGACTTTGTCGATCGAATTTGGATGGGTTCGGATCGCAATCCGCAAGTTCTGCGTAATCTGCAATCGTTCTATGACCACGGCCGCCTTGCGGGCACCGGTTACATGAGCATTCTTCCAGTTGATCAGGGCATTGAGCATTCGGCGGGCGCAAGCTTCGCCAAGAATCCGCTTTACTTTGACGGTGAAAATATCGTCAAGCTGGCCATGGAGGGCGGTTGCAACGGCGTCGCCACAACCTTTGGCGTGCTGGGTTCGGTCAGCCGAAAGTACGCGCACAAAATTCCATTTCTTGTGAAGCTGAATCACAATGAGTTGTTGACATTTCCAAACCAGTTCAAGCAAATCATGTTTGGCTCTGTGAAAGAGGCGTGGAACTTGGGCGCCGCCGCCGTGGGCGCGACGATTTATTTTGGCTCGGAAGATTCCGATCGTCAAATCATTGAAGTGGCCAACGCATTTTACGAGGCGCATCAACTTGGCATGTGCACTTTCTTGTGGTGCTACTTGCGCAATCCCGCGTTCAAGAAAGATGGAAAAGATTTCCATGTCAGCGCCGATCTCACGGGCCAAGCCAATCATTTGGGCGTCACCATTGAAGCCGACATTATCAAGCAAAAGCAGGCGGAATTGAACGGCGGCTACGAGGCGTTGAACATGGGCAACTCCAGTTATGGAAAATTCGATCCGCGCATTTACACAGATCTCTGCACCGATCATCCGATTGATCTCACGCGCTATCAAGTGCTGAATTGCTACGGCGGTCGATCTGGTCTGATCAATTCGGGTGGCGCCTCGGGTAGCGATGATTTGTTGCAGGCCGTTCGCACCGCGGTCATCAACAAGCGCGCTGGCGGAACGGGTTTAATCACGGGTCGCAAGGCGTTCCAGAAACCAATGGCCGATGGCGTGAAGTTGCTCAACGCAGTTCAAGATGTGTTCTTGGACAAGGAAATCACCATCGCGTGAAATTCTTTCCAGCAGTTCTGGCGCTGTGTTTGGTCGCGTTGTCTTGTGGGTGTAAATCAACGGCGGCGGCGGAATCCACCGCCTCAAAGCTTCAATTGCAGTGGCACTTGGCCAGTGAAAAACCGTTGCCGGGATTTGTGGACATGTCCAACCTGGAAGTGGTCAAAGGCGGCGGAAAATTGTGGGTTGCTCCCGATCCCATAATTCGGCTTTCAGATATTTCAAACGCGGCGCGTTCCAACTCGGGGGACAATTTTCTCTATCTCACCGTCAAAGTTTCTTCACGCAGTGGTTTGCAAAGTGACACCGGTTCTCATCTGCGTGATTTATTGGTGTTAATGTTCAAAGGCAAAATTGTGTACGTCGCCATTTTGGTGGCGCCTTTGTCGCAACAAATGATCGTGCGCGTTGGACCAGACGGAATCAGCGAGGCTGAAGCCGATGAAATTATCCAAGCAGTGCGCGACGGCGGCGGCGGAAAATAATTTATCCCGCGCTCACGCGTTGTATATCCGCCTGACGAGTTGGTTTCACCGGCCGAGCGGATTCCATTGATCTGCGAACTTCCTCCGCGCCGCGCACGTCCTCACCAAAGCGCACAAGACGCAGAGAATTAGCGATGACAAAAATGTACGCGCCCGCTTGGTAAAACGGCGTGATCCAAATTTGAATTCGTCCCGTGGCGGCTAGCGCCAATCCAATGATGGCCAACACCAACGCCGCCGCGATATTCAGCGCAATAATAGTGCGCGCGCGCCGCGCCAATTCCAGCAAAAATGGAATGTGGCGTAGATCGTCGTTCATCAATGCCACGCCCGCGGAGTTGGTGGCAATATCACTGCCCGAAAGTCCCATGGCCACGCCTACGTCGGCGCTGGCAAGAATTGGTCCGTCGTTGATTCCGTCGCCAACCACCAATGTGCGATGTCCGCGGCGAATCAGATATTTCAATTCCTCGTGTTTCTCCTCGGGCAAACATTCCGCCTCTATGGAGTCCACGCCAACGGCCTCGCCAACGCGCGTGGCCACTTCAAGTCGGTCGCCCGTGAAGATGCACACTTTGCGCACGCCCAATTCGCGCAACCGCGCGATCACCTCGCTGGCATTTTGGCGCAACTTGTCCTCAAGACCAACCGCGCCCAAGTAGCGTCCGCCCAACATCACATGCACGCTACTCATGCCTTCGATTCGTTTGCTGGCTTGGTCAACCGCGGAGGCGATGGATGGGTCGGTCTCCAAGAGCCACTGCGCGCGACCAGCAAGCACTTGTCCATCGGAGGTTTGCGCGCTCACGCCGCGGCCATGAAGTTCCTTGTAATCACGAATAGCGCGGGGCAAAATACGGGCTTTTGCCGCAGTTTCTAGAATACTTCGCGCCAACGGATGGTTGCTACTTTGCTCGGCGTCGGTGGCGGCTTGCAGTAAAATCGCTGGGTCCACGCCGTCGGCGGGGGCCAATCGTCCCACGCTAAATTTTCCAGTGGTCAGCGTTCCGGTTTTATCCATGATCACCGTGTCAATGTTGGACGCGCTTTCAAGCACGCGCGTGGTCTTGATCATAATTCCCAAACGCGCCGCCGCGGCAAACGCCGCGACCATGGCGGTTGGATACGCGATCAACAACGCGCCAGGACACGTCACCACAAGCACAGTCACCGCACGCTCGGCGGCTTGATCGCGCACCGCCGCAATTTCACTTTTGCTGGTGAAGAACCACACAAGCGCCGCCACCATCAACACAACTGGAACGTAATACGTTGCCAGGCGCTCGATCAATTCTTGTTTTTCTCCCTTTGCATTTTCCGCCTCGCGAATCAACGACTCAACTTTTCCAATCGTGCTTTCACCGGCGACCGCCGTCACTTCAATGTCCAACTGACCCGTCAAGTTGGTGGTTCCGGCGTACACCGCGCTACCTTCACTGGCCTCAATGGGAATGGCTTCACCTGTCAAACTGGCTTGATTCACGCTACTTTGCCCGGCAATCACGCGCCCGTCCACAGGAAGATTTTCGCCGGGACGCACGCGCACTTTTTGTCCAACGCGAATTTGGTCCAGCGTGGTTTCCTTTTCGCTTCCATCTTGTTGAATCAAGCGCGCGATGTCAGGGGTCAACTCAACAAGATCGCGGATGGCGCGTTGCGCTCCCCACGCGGTGCGGCTTAGGATCAATTCGCTCAGCCACAGGAAGAACGCAAGAAAGCCCGCGGCCAAATATAAATTGTTCGCAAGCGCCGCCAACACCGCCAAGCTCGCCAACGAGTCGCCACTGGGTCGGCCCAGTTTCATTTCTTTCAACGCGCCAAATGCCAATGGCGTCACCAACATCAACGCGCCAATCGCCGCCGGAATTTGCGCCACTTGTGGTTGCAGTCCCAGCAAACTTCCAATCCAACTGATTAGCAATAATGTTCCACCAGCCAGCGCCACAAATAGCCGTCGTTCTAGGCGCTCACCGCCTTGGGAAAGATCTCGGCGGGAATTTGATTTGGAAATTGTGTTGGTAAGTTGGCTCATAATTCAAATTTCATTTTGGGTCTGGCATGAATACAAACAACGTTCTTTAATGCGTGTGTAAGCCTAGCAAGAGCAAGCGTTGCCTTACACATTCAATCTTCAAGAGTTCATCAACTTACCCAACACGCTCCACTTTTACACTGCGGCTCATCAGCTCGCGCACCGCTTGAGCGGGCGGCAGATTTTCAAATAACACGCGATACACCGCGGCGGAAATTGGCATTTCAACATGGTATTTTTCCGCCAAAGACCGCACACTTTTGCAAGTTTCCACGCCTTCAACCACGCTCTGGGTGTGGGCCAGCGCGGCGGTTAATGAAGCTCCCTTTCCAATCAGCTCGCCCAAGGTTCGATTTCTGCCCTCGGGACTAAAGCAGGTGGTTGCCAAGTCGCCAACCCCGGCGATGCCAAAAAAAGTTTCTTGTTTGGCGCCCATCGCCAGGCCAAGTCGGGTGATCTCCGACAAGCCTCGCGCCAACAGCGCGCTCTTGGCGTTGACTCCCATTTGCAAACCATCCAAAATTCCAGCGGCAATGGCCACCACATTTTTCGCCGCGCCGGCGATCTCCACGCCGATCGGATCTTGGCTGGTGTAGATGCGTAGCCATGGCCTGGAAAAAATCTCTTGCACATGCGCCGCGAATTTTTCATCGACGCTGGCCGCCAACAATGTTGCCGGAAGTTGCCGCGCTAATTCACTGGCAATCGTGGGGCCGCTTAAAACCGCAAGCGGTCTTTGTCCGGCCGCGTCAATCAGCACTTCAAGTGGTGGACACAATGATGAAACTTCCACGCCCTTTGTCACCGTCACAATTCCAGTGTCAGCCGAAAGTGCCGGCGCAATCCTGCGCCACGTTTCGCGGGCAAATTGCGCTGGAATTGCGCTGACCGCCAAGGTGGCCGTGGAAAAAATTTCATCAATGGATGCGCTCACGCGCGCTCCCTTGGGCAAGTGAAAGCCCGGAAGCCGCGGGCTCACCCGAGTGTGTTCCAGTTGCTTCGCCGCATCCGCAAACGGACTCCAAACACGCGCATTGTGGCCAGACTGCATAACGATCGAAGCCAGCACAAGCGCCATTTGTCCATCGCCCGCGATCGCGATTGTGTGTTGCATGCTCATTCCTCCTCAAATCTACTTTCAACCAACAGGCGCAGAGCCGCGATGGCCGCGCACGCGTCCACGCCGTCGGCTTCAATCTCAATTTCGGTGCCTTGCGTGCACGCCAACATCAACATTTGCATCACGCTCTTTCCGTCCACGCGTTCTTGATTATCCATGCGGTGCACTTGTATGGAGCAAGAAAAAGAACCCGCCATGGAGGCGAAGGCCATTGCTGGGCGTGCATGAAGCCCCAGTCGGTTTAATATCACCACACGCGACGATTTCAAGACTTTAGCGTACCAATGGATTGGCGTCGGCTTCTTCAAGCAAGGTGACCACATCGGCCACGGTCTTGGCTTGGCGCAGAAATTTTCGAAACTGCTCCTGGCTCAGAATGGAAAATAATCCCTCCATCGCCGCCAAATGAAGTTCTGGCTTGTCCTCTGGGCTCAACAATAAAAAGATCGCATGCACGGGCTGTCGATCAAGCGCGTTGAAATCCAAGCCCGCCGGATGCAAGCCAATGGCGGCCACGCATTTTTTTACTTCCAATGTCTTGACGTGCGGCACGGCCACACCGTGCCCGAAGCCAGTCGAGCCTTTTTTCTCTCGCTTGATAACGGCCTTTAAAAAATCATCGCGGTGCGCTGGCTTGAACGCGGCGCCTTTCATCAATGCGTCAAGCAGTTCACCAATGCACTCGTCGCGCTTGGGGGATTTCATTCCCGTCACGATTGCTTTTTCAAGGACCAATTGGCGAAGTTTCATGCGAACGACCTATTTCCTTTCAGAGGCGATGCGTTCTTGGCGAGATGCTCAAAAACATGTGTTAAAAATGTTCTTAGAAACATGGATCGTCATAATTTGGTTTTGTACAGCACAAATTTAGGTGGCTTAATCCTTGTCTGGGTGCTTTCGATTGCGCAAACGGTCTTTATGATCGGTTAATTGACGTACTCCGCGGTCAAGCACCAAGTCAACGCACGCGTATAAATCATCGTGGGTGCTGTTGGCAATAAAGTCCTCGTGGTGCTCAACATCGGTGATCAATTCCACATGAAAGCCGTGGTGCGGTTGCTTCTCAATCACAAAATTAATTTGCAACACTTTGTCAAAATGGCGCTCCAAACGGGTTACTTTACTGCGAATGTATTGCTCAATGGCGGGGGTCAAATCCAAATGTTTGGCGCTAATGTTCACGATCATGGTGATTCCTTTGGGGTGCGATTTCGCGGGTGCGTTTCAAACCTAGGTTTCAATTGCATCATTCACAAGGCATATTTGTAAAACGTAGTTGATTTATTGGTTTTGGTTCGCTTCAAAATTTAATTTAGGACGCGGCCCCGCGTGACGAAGCCAATGCGCGACCAGCGAGACGGCTTCGGGTAAGGCGTGGCGCTCTTCTTCAAAGACTCGCGCCGCAAGTTGCGCGGCGTTCATGCCGGCATCAATCGCGCAGGGGCGCCGTAAAATAATGGAGCCTTGGTCAAAGTGCTCATCGGCCCAGTGCACCGTGCAACCACTTTCAGTTTCGCCCGCGGCAAGAACCGCGTTGTGCACATGCTCGCCCCACATTCCGCGGCCTCCAAAGCGTGGCAGTAGCGACGGATGAATATTGATGCAACGATTTTTCCAGCGCGCCACGCGGAACAATCTCAGATAGCCCGCCAGCACAATCAACTCTGCGCCGGACTTTTCCAGCGCCGCATCGAGTCGATCATCAAGCGTGTCCGTTGGAAGCGCAGTAATTTCACATGTTTCAAGTCCAAGCGCCGCGGCCGCGCCAATGCCCGCCACATTGGCGCGCGTGCACGCCACCAACACAATGCGCGCGGGAATGTGCGCGCTGATTATTTTTTCGTGCAAGTTCACAACGCTACGGCCGCCGCCTGAAATCAAGCACGCCACGCGCACGGGATTGCGCATGTCAACGCTGTTCATGGGTGCAAGTGATCCGAAATCTCGGGCTTTGTGCGGAAATCAACGCTGTGCCCGTCCTTGTCCACCGCCACCATCTTCACGGTTGCATGCGTCACCATCACTTTTTCTCCGCCGCGATAGCGCTCCGCCTCCACGTCCACGGACACGGTCACGCTACTGCGGCCAGTGGCCGCGGTCTTTGTGAACACGGTCAGCACATCGCCGGTGAATACCGGCGCCTTGAATTCAACGCGATCAAAAAGAATCGTGACCCAGCGGTGCAGTCCATGCTTGCGCGCCTCCAAGTACGCCGCTTCGTCGATCAGGCTTAATATTTTTCCGCCAAAGATGGTGCCTTGGTGGTTGGCATCCTCCGGGTGCGTCACATGTCGCAGGGTAAGCGCTTGATCTTGTGCATTCATCATGGCGAGTGTATCTATGCGGCTACACACTTTTGGTCGAAGCGCGTTTGGAACTTTTTTTCACCGGCGCTTTCGCGCTTGGTTTCTTGGCAACGTGAACTGGCGCTTGCCCCAACATGCGCCGTAAATACAAGCCAGTGGCGCTGGCGGCATTGTGCGCCACTTTTTCAGGGGTTCCAGTGGCAAGCACCTGGCCGCCGCGCTCGCCGCCTTCGGGACCCAAATCAATGATCCAGTCGGCGCATTTGATCACATCCAAATTATGCTCAATTACAATCAGTGTGTGCCCGGCGTCGGCGAGTCGGTTCAACACCTCAAGCAATTTGCGCACATCGTCAAAGTGCAATCCAGTGGTTGGTTCATCCAGCACATACAGCGCGCAACCAGTGGAGCGATTTCCAAGCTCGGTGGCCAATTTAATTCGTTGCGCCTCGCCGCCTGACAGAGTTGTGCTGGCCTGACCCAGTTGCATGTAGCCCAGGCCCACGTCGCGCACGCACATCAGCATGGCGTGAATGCGCGGGTGCGCTTCAAAGAACACAACCGCGTCGTCAATGGTCATGTCCAATACTTCGGCGATGGTCTTGCCCTTCAATCGAATGTCCAGCGTTTCCTTGGCGTAGCGACTGCCGTTGCACGCCTCGCATGAGACAAAAATATCCGGCAAGAAATGCATCTCAATCTTGCGCACGCCTTGGCCTTGACAGACCTCACAGCGGCCACCTTTCACGTTAAAAGAAAATCGACCAGGCTCGTAGCCGCGCATTCGACTTTCCGGAACGGCAGAGAACAGCTTGCGAATATCATCAAATATGCCTGTGTATGTGGCTGGATTTGATCGTGGCGTTCGACCGATGGGACTTTGATCCACCTCCACCACGCGCTCAATTCCGGCGAGTCCGGTGACGCGATCATGCGCGCCCGCGACCACTTTGGATCCATGCACTGTCTTTTGCGCCACCTTCAACAGCACCTCATTCACCAGTGAACTTTTGCCACTGCCAGAGACTCCGCTGACGCAAAGAAATCCACCAAGTGGAAACGTCACGTCGACATTCTTTAAATTGTTTTCGCGCGCGCCTTTCACCACGATCGCTTTGGCCTCGCTCACTGGTCGACGCGTGATTGGAACTTGCACGCAACGCTCGCCGCGCAGGTACATGCCCGTCAAACTTGTGGCATGCGCGGCCACCTGATCGGGAGTTCCTTGCGTCACAACTTTTCCGCCATGGCGACCTGGACCTGGCCCAATGTCCACCACAAAATCGGCGGCGCGAATGGTGTCCTCATCGTGCTCAACCACAATCACGGAGTTGCCAATATCAGTGAGTTTGCGCAGGGTTTTGACTAGTCGATCATTGTCGCGTTGATGCAGGCCAATGGTTGGCTCATCCAGCACATAGCACACTCCAACCAGTCCACTGCCAACTTGGGTCGCCAGGCGAATGCGCTGTGCCTCGCCGCCGGAAAGCGTTCCGCTGGCGCGGTCCAACGTTAAATAGTCCAGGCCAACGCTGTACAAAAATCCCAGGCGCGACTCAATTTCTTTCAGAATGGGTTGCGCAATTTGTGTGGCGCTTGCGGACAGTTTCAGTTGTTTAAAAAACTCAATGGCATGTCCAACATTCAACGCGCTGGCGTTGGCGATGCTCATACTTTTGCCCATGCCGTGAATCTTCACCGCCAAACTTTCCGCACGAAGCCGCTGGCCTTGACAGGCGGGGCACGCCGCGCCGCGCATGTAGTGCGACAAGCGCTCCTTCACAAATTCACTCTCCGATTCCAAATAGCGCCGGCGCAAGTTTGGTAGCACGCCCTCAAACTTCACGCCCAGTTTCTCGGCGTCCTCTTCTGGAATGCCATCCATTAAATAACGGCGAATGCGCAACGGCAATTTGGAGTAGGGCAGTTCGCGCTCAACTTTAAAAAAGGTGCAAAATGCCCGCAAAATTCGCCCGTAATAAATGTTCATGCGCCGACCATTACGCCGCCACGGTTCAATGGCGCCATCGGCTACGCCCGCGTCAGGATTGGTCACCACAAGTTCAGCGTCAAATTCCTGAATTTGACCAAGTCCACTGCACTCCGCGCACGCGCCTTGCGGCGAGTTGAAAGAAAATAATCGTGGCTCAAGTTCCGCCAATGAGCACTCGGGATGTTCCGGACACGCCAACTTCTCGCTGAAGCGGTGCTCAATCCAATTCGATCCATCTTCAACCAGCGCCAGCGCGCTTCCCGCGCCAAGTTTCAACACAGTCTCCACGCTTTCGGCCAAGCGTTGTCGATCGCTGAGCACGGGAACAATTCGATCCAGAATGGCCTCGATGGTGTGCAACTCATAGCGGCCAAGCGCCAACGGATTTTCGCCGCCAGCTTTTAGCGCCTCGCGAATATCAATCAACTTGCCATCAACGCGCGCGCGAACCAAACCTTGTTTCTGCAACGCTTCCAACACATCTTTATGAAAGCCCTTGCGCGCGCGAATAACCGTGGCCGCCAACATGACGCGTTTGCCAGCAAATGCCTGCAAAATAGAGTCCGTGATTTGCGTGGCGCTCATGGCCGTGATTTCGCGGCCGCATACTGTTGCACTTTCATCGCGATGCCAACATGTGGGCGTGCCGCAACGCGCCCACAGCAAACGCATGGCGTCGTAGATTTCCGTGGTGGTCGCAACCGTGCTTCGTGGCGTGTGGCCGCCACCTCGTTGTTGAATGGCGATCGTTGGCGGTAAGCCATCAATGCGCTCCACATTTGGTTTCTGCATCTGGTTCAGAAATTGCCGTGCGTACGCGGACAAACTCTCCATGTACTTGCGTTGGCCCTCCGCGAAAATAGTGTCAAAGGCCAAACTGCTTTTGCCACTGCCAGAGACGCCCGTGAACACCACCAACTGATCGCGCGGAATGCAAAGCGAAAGCGATTTTAAATTATGCTCGCAGGCATTTACAATTTGAATTTGGCGTTTGGGTTCACTCATTTAATTTGCATATGACATTTGAAGTTGTTTACAAACCCCAGCGACTACTTATAGGAACAAAAAAGGTGCCATGGCGCTGTGAATTTCAATAAATTTACAATATCGTAGGTTTCTTTAGTTCTTTCTGTTGGAAATGTGAGTAGGTAGATGCATGGTAGGAGTGGATAGGAAATTCTTGCGGAGAAACTTGTAGTTTCAGCCGATATACCAAAAAGTCACTTGCCTGCCTAAGGTACGAATATGGAAAATCGAAACGCGACACCATCCATTGCCAAGCCAAGCATCTTCAAAGATGACTTTGAACTTGTTCGTCGGCCTAGTCTCGATGAAATTGCTGATCCCACCGAACTGGTGGCGTTTCAAGAAGCATGTCGGCACACACGTCTTGGGCGTTCCATGGTGGTTTCTGAAACCATGATCAGCAAGGAATGATCTCACATTGAAACTCTGCTCTGTATCGCGTTGCGTTTTTATAAACGCGTTCAATTTAAAATAATTTCTATAGAAATAGTCTCGTGAAAGCGAGACTGCTTTGTTTTTAAACCTCGGGCGCATAGTGGCGCAAGGAAAGATCAGGCCTTCAGATCAGGCCTTTAGGGACGAATGCGTTTACCACTAGCGCGCGTGCCTGGCATGCCCGCGTTGGCTGAGCGCTTTTGCAGTGGTTCCTCCTCGGGCAACACCATTCCCTCCACCACGGGGGCGGCCTTCAAGCGGTTGATGCGGTCGCGCAATTTTGCCGCGGCCTCAAATTCCAATTGCTCGGCGGCGCTCAACATGTCGGCGTGCATGGCTTCCAGCATTTCCTCACGGTCCATTTCCTTGTCATCTTTGCGGCCGGCGGCGGCGCGCACACTGCGAGAAGCCGCCAACTCTTGCTCAATTCCTCGGCGAATCGCCTTGTGAATGGTTTCGGGCGTGATGTTGTTGGCGGTGTTGTGGGCGATTTGCTTTTCTCTGCGCCGCGACACTTCATCAATAGCCGCCTGCATTTCCTTGGTCACCTTGTCGGCGTACAAAATGGCCTGCGAGTTGGCGTTGCGCGCGGCGCGACCCATGGTCTGAATCAAACTTGAGGTACTGCGCAGAAAGCCTTGGCGATCGGCGTCTAAAATGCACACCAAACTCACCTCTGGAAGATCCAGTCCCTCGCGCAGTAAATTCACGCCGATCAGAACGTCGTACACGCCCTCGCGAAGTTCCCGCAGTAATTCCAATCGATCAAGCGTTTCAATTTCGCTGTGCAGATAGCGCACGCGCAAGCCTTGCTTGTCCAAGTGCGTGCACAAATCTTCGCACAATCTTTTAGTGAGCGCGGTGACAAGCGTGCGCTCACCACGCGTTGCGCGCTCGCGGGCGCGCTCAATTAAATCCGCCACCTGCGTCAATGCGGGCAAGATGGTGATGGGGGGGTCCACAAGTCCAGTGGGGCGGATCACTTGCTCAGTCACCACGCCGCCGCAATGCTCAAGCTCCCACGCGCTTGGCGTGGCGCTTACCAAAATAGTTTGCGGCACCAGTGATTCAAATTCTGGAAACATCAGTGGGCGATTGTCCAACGCCGCGGGCAGGCGAAATCCATGTTCCACAAGCGTTTCCTTGCGCTTTCGATCGCCAAAGTACATGCCGCGCATTTGGGAAACCGTGACATGCGACTCGTCGATCACGCACAGCCAATCATTTTTGTCGCGCCCGGGAATACTGCGAAAATAATCCAGCAAGCAATAGGCGCGCTCACCCGCGGCGCGGCCATCAAAGTAGCGGCTGTAATTTTCAATGCCACTGCAGAAACCAGTCTCTTGGATCATTTCCATGTCGTACTGCACGCGGCCTTGCAGTCGCTGTGCCTCCACCAACTTTCCAGCGGAGCGCAATTCAAGTACGCGCGCGGTTAAATCCGTGCGCATTTCGCCCAGCGCTTTGTGCATCTGATCCTCCGGCATCATGTAGTGCTTGGCCGGAAAAATAAACGCGGCCACTTCCTCCGCCAAAATTTCGCCGCTCACCGGATCCACAATCTCAATGCGCTCCACCTCGTCGCCAAACATGCCAATACGAATGGCGTGTTGCTCATAGGCGGGATAGACCTCGATCAAATCACCGCGCACGCGGAAGGTTCCACGCTCTGGCGCCACCTCATTGCGCACGTACTGCATGGTGATTAAACCCAGGAAAAAAGCCCGCCGATCAAGCTTTTCTCCGCGGCGCACCGCCAACATTCGGTTCATGTATTCGGCGGGACTTCCCAGTCCATACAAGCAACTCACGCTGGCAACCACAATCACATCTTGGCGCGACAGCAGGGCGCTAGTGGTGGCAAGGCGCAAGCGATCAAGATCGTCGTTGCGCGACGCGTCCTTCTCAATATAAATGTCGCGCTGAGGAATGTACGCCTCGGGTTGGTAGTAGTCGTAGAAACTCACAAAATAATTCACCGAGTTGTCGGGAAATAATTCGCGCAGTTCCTCATACAGTTGCGCGGCCAATGTTTTGTTGTGGCTGATCACCAGCGTGGGCTTGCGCACCCGCTCGATCACGTTGGCAATGGTAAAAGTTTTTCCGGTGCCCGTGGCTCCAAGCAGTGTTTGCCATGCACGACCCTCATTCAGGCCTTGCACAAGCGATTCGATCGCCGCGGGCTGATCGCCAGTGGGTGCAAATGGAGCCTTCAGTTTAAATTCACGATCGCTCACCCACGCACTGTAGGAAGTGGGGCGATTGCATGCGAATTGAAAGTCACGCGTTTGTGGTGAGGAGTTCGCGTGGAGATTTTTTCAGTAGTCTTGCCACGGCGGGCAACGCCGCCAAAAGCGTGAATACAAGCACCGCGGCGGCGCCAATGATCCATGGAATCACAGGGAAAATCAGCGATAAATTGAGCCCGATCAAGTCGCGATACAAAATACATCCCGCCCACGCCAGTTCAAATCCCAAAGCGGTTCCTCCCAAGATCGCTGTCACCGCAAGCATGGCGGCTTCCGCAAGCACCAAGCCCGCGATGGAGTTTCGACTGGCGCCAGTGGCGCGCAAAACTCCAAACTCATATCCGCGCCCAGACACTTGCGCCGCGATCACATTGCCCACGCCAAAGCATCCAAGCAACAACGCCGCGAACGCAACCGCGCCGCCCATGCCCAGGATCACCTTGCCAACCTCATCCACTTGCGTGCGAATACCACGGCCGCTTGCAAACATCGCTCCAGGAACGGCGTTGGTAACGGCCGCGGCTAGTTCGTCATCCTGCGCGGAGCTTCCGATTGGACCCAAATCCATTTGCATGATGACCGCGTCGCGCACTCCAAAATTTTTCGCCACGGCCGACAAATCCATGAACACGCAACTCATGGCGTGCTCCATATAGACACTACGAATTCCAAACACTTGTGTTGCCATGTCCAAGCCAGCGCTTGAAACAACTCCGACCACTTTCATGGTCACGCGATTTTTAGGGCCAATTAAATCAATAGAGTCGCCCACATCAATTCCCCGCGCGGTGAGAAATTGCTCCGCCACTAAAACGCCTTCGCCACTTTTCAGAAGTGGCAGGGCCGTGTCCGGGGAGCCGCGAATCCAATCCAGGCGATTCATTTTTAGGAATGAATCTGGCTCAAATCCAACACAAATCACGTTGGGCGGCGCTATGGATTGCACGCCCAAGGCCATCTTTGAATCTGTTTTCAGCGGCAAATATCCAACCGCCGCCGCGTTGCGCACGCCGGGAAGTTTTCGAAGCACCTCTTGATCGCGCGGACTTAAACCGCTGACGCGAAAAGCGAACGCGTCGCCAAATTTCACCTTGGAACGAATTTCGTTCAGCACACTTTCGCCATTGCTCCATGAGCTCACCAGAATGCTCATGCCCATCATCAGCGCGCCCGCGGTGAGACCCAGTCGATACGGGGCGCGCGACACTCCGCCGCGCAACAGGCCTGGTGCCAGTGAAAGCATTCGTGTCAGCATTCCGGAAAGCGCCGCGCCAACAAGTTGCATGATGGGCACGCATAATAAAAACCAGCCAATATGAATGATCGGCAATCCAACCAGGGCGTGTAGCCAAAATTTTTGTTGCGTATCCGTTGGCAGAGTGAGCACGAGCACTTCAAAACTGGCGCAGACAATTCCAACCACAAGACAAATCCAAATTCCAGCGCGCCGCACAGGCGTCGCTCTTCGTCGCAATGCTTCCAGTGGAGACGTGCGCGACGCGATCCGCGCGGGGTTTAAAGCCCCAAGAAATCCAGCCATCACCGATCCACCAAACGCAAGTCCGGCGCCCAACCATGATGGTGAAAATCCTTCTGGCAAACTGTCGCGGAACCACCACGTCACCAGCCAAGCCCCCGCAAAACCAAGGGGAATTCCCACTATTCCAGCGGTTGCGCTTAACACGAAGCCCGCGACGCATTGGCCCGCAAACAGTTGCCCACGCGACGCGCCCAAGCATCGCATGGTCGCCAATTCACGTTCCAATTCCGCCACCGCCGTGGTCATGCCAACGCCAACAATAAATGAGCACGCAAGAAACGCGATCACCGTGGCTAGCGTGAATCCAAGTTGGCCCGCGAGCACCTGCTTGTCCATGCCCGATGTCGCCATCTCCGCTGGCTCCAACAGCATGTCAGGCTCCACATCTTGCGCGTGCGCTTTGCACCACGCTACAACATCCGTTCCGGGCGATAGCAAAATCGCAATCTGCGTGGCTTCGTCATCACAGCCCATGGCGTTGTTCAACGTGGATCGATACAACACCACCGCGGGTTTCTGTAGCGCCCCAAGCATGGGTCGTTGCACAATTCCACACACGGTCAGTTGCATGGGCTGGCCAAGACGTAGCACCATAAGCACATCACCCAACTGCGCGTCCAATTCTTTGGCCGTCACTGGATCAAGCGCGATGTCCTTGTCATTGTTTGGCCTACGTCCCTCTTGCATTGGCATTGGATCAAATCGCGGATCCGAAACTGGATCTATGCCGCGCGCTTGCGCCGTGGTTCGGCGTAATTTTCCAGAGGAATCACGCGCTCCATCGCCACGGCTTAGCGTGAGCGATCCCAAACGGCGCGCCGAAACCGCCTCAACTCCTGTCCAAGATTTCATGTCCTGAACAATGCCCGCGGAAAATGGCGCCGCGGATTGTTGCACCAATCGCGCGTCAACTTCGCCTAGCAATCCGGTCAACTTGCCCCGCACATTATTTTGCACCGAGTGCATGCCGCTTCCAACCGCTGTCACCAGCGTGCTTGCCATTGCGATCGCCACAAATAACAGCGCGCTTCTACCTGGGCGAGCGAACAATGTCCGCCGCGCGAAGCGCCAACTGGGAAGCATCCATCCCTTGAACATCAAAGCTCCCGGCCAAAAGGCCATCTCGAAGAACATGAACTCGTTCGCAGTGCGCCGCCGCGGCGGGTTCGTGCGTGACCATCACCACCAACATATTTCGTCGCGCCGCAAGACCCGCAAGCAACCGCCACAATCGGTCGCTGGTGTCGCTGTCAAGATTTCCAGTTGGCTCATCCGCCAAAAGAACGGGCGGCTCATTCAGGAGCGCGCGTGCGATCGCCACGCGTTGTTGCTCGCCACCAGAAAGCGAATCCGGCCGATGATCCATTCGATCGCCCAAGCCCAACTCGCGCAACAATTCCTGCGCACGCGGCGCAACCGTGGCGTGCGCCACGCCATCAAGGGTGGATGGCAACGTCACATTCTCCAAGGCGTTTAATGTTGGAAGCAGGTTAAATCCCTGAAAAACCACGCCACTTCGGCGGCGTCGATGCATGGTCAATTCATTTTCTGAAAGTCCATCCAGGCGCGACTCGCCCACTTCAAGTTCGCCAGAATCCGCCGCGTCAAGACCGGCGAGTAAATGCAGAAGCGTGCTCTTGCCGCTTCCCGATGGACCCATGATCGCGTGAAAGCCCGGACCTAGAAGTTCAAGATCAATTCCGCGCAGAGCCTCAACGCGCCGCGCGCCCATGGCATAACTTTTGCGAACTCCCCGAAGTCGAATTCGGCACGCGCTGATATTTGAATCAGTGGACGACATGCTTGGAGTCATACGTCGCGGCGTCCATCAATTTAGAAAGCGGGGAAACATCGCTCACTTTCAGTTTCACCAACCAGCCTTTGCCGAATGGATCGCTGTTGAGCAAAGAAGGATCCTTCACGGCGGCGTCATTCACCGCGGTGATCGTTCCGGCCACGGCGCAATAAATTTCGCTGGTGGTCTTCACGCTCTCCACTTCGCCAACCACGTCGCCCATGGCGATCACGGTTCCAACTGGCTTGGTCTGCACGTAAGTGACATCGGTCAATTCATTGGCCGCGAATTGGGTGATGCCCATGGTGACATCTCCGGCGTGATTGATGAACCATTCATGGCTTTGGGAAATACGACTTTGTTCTGGACTCTTCATTGTGTTCTCCATTGGGGTGGGGGATCATAGTGTCCCCGCCGCTTGCTATCCTGTTGCAATCAACAAGGAAACCCACAGATGTTAGCTCAGATGGTTTTAACGCTTTCGGTCGGCACGTTGCGACCCATGTTAAAGCGGGCAAAAAAGCCTCTGGATATTTTTGATCTTCCCACCTTTGTCAACGAGGAGATGGGCCTGAGAGGCTTGAATATGCCCGCCGATTTGTTGGCCGGTCGGACTCCAAAAGAATTTGAACTGCTTCGTGATCTTTCCGATAAGGCGCATTGTCCATTTCTGGTTTTGCTCGAAACGCCCGCTTTGGATTTATGGAGCCCTGACAACCGCGCCACCGTGATTGAGCGCATTCGCAGATTGGCTAGCGCGGCCAACCGTCTTGGATGCTCCAGTGTCGCCATCAATCTCGCCGATGTCACAACGCAAGAGCGCGTGGATGCGGTCGCTAAGACTTTGAAATTGGTGATGGCTGAAATGGATAAATTTGAGACCACTTTGTTGTTGCAAAGCGTGCCCGGCATTTTATCCGACGGCAAAGGCGTGATCGATCTCGTGAAGAAAGTTGGAGGCTTCCGCATCGGTAGCATGCCTTCGTTTCAACATGCGGCCAACCATGGTGGCGTACGCCAAGAACTGCTCAAGCTTGCGCCTTACGCGCAATCGATCATCGCAAGCGTGAGGGGGTTTTCTGAATCGGGCGAGCACGAGGATTGGAGTTTGGACGAATGCATCGAGACATTGCGCGCGGTTGGCTACGTGAATTCCCTCTCGCTCGAATATCTAGGCAAGGGTGATCCAATCAGACCGCTCAACATGGCGCGCGACATGTTGTCCGCGGCAATGGAGGCCGCTGAACCAGCATGATCTCTCCAACGCAACCATTGATCATCACCATTGATGGCCCCGCGGGCACGGGTAAAAGTTCCGTGGCGCACATGTTGGCCATGCGCCTTGGTTTGGAATTTCTTGACACTGGCGCCATGTATCGCGCCGCCGCGTTGCTGGCCATTGAGAATTCAATTCCCATTGACGATGGTGAATCGATCGCCACCGCGTTGGCAAGCACCACGTTGGTGTTCGATTGGAAATCCAGTCCGCCCACACTCTTGTTGAGCGGTCGCGATGTCAGTCCATTCATCCGCACCGCGGAAGTCACCGAGGCGGTTTCGCCCGTGTCGGCGTGCTCCGATGTGCGCCGCGAAATGGTGCGTCGTCAACGCGAAATCGCCAGCGCGCATCCGCGCCTTGTCACCGAGGGCCGCGATCAAGGCTCGGTTGTTTTTCCAGACGCGCCACTGCGAATTTATTTAGAGGCCGACGCCCGCGTGCGCGCGCAGAGGCGTGTGGCGCAGTTGCGCGCGGCGGGTCATGTTGCCGATGAGGCCAGCATTCTGCGCGCTATTCAACATCGTGATCACGTGGATTCAACCCGTGCGGTCGGACCGCTTCGCATTCCGACAGGCGCGGATCGTGTGGACACCAGCCACTTGGATCTGGAGGCGGTTGTGTCCACGCTTGAACATTTGGCGCGTGAGCGGCTTGGTGCGCGCCTGCCCATTGCCAACACCGCGGTGGTGCGCCACTAATGTTCCATGACTTCGCGCGGCGCGCTCCAGGGCGCACAATTCTGCAGGCCGTGTGGTGGGATTTTATCGCGCTTTTTTGCGGCATATTGGCCAAAATGTTCTATCGCATGAACGTGGTCGGCGCCCATAATATTCCGCGCACGGGTGGCGTGTTGTTGGTTGGCAATCATCAATCATTTCTTGATCCAATTCCGCACGCCGCGGTGGCGTATGACAGGCAGACCGCCTACATCGCTCGTAGCACGCTCTTTCATAATAAATATTTTGGCGCGCTCATTTCCTCTTTCAACGCCATCCCGCTGAAAGAAAAATCCGACTCCGCGGCAATCAAGGCCGCTCTGCAAGTTCTGGCGCAAGGCCGCTGCTTGTTGATTTATCCAGAGGGCGGCCGTTGCGAAGACGGCGCCGTTGCGCCATTTCAACGGGGCGTTGCGCTGTTGATTCGCCGCGCCAAAGTTCCAGTGGTTCCAATCGGGCTCGAGGGTGGATTTGATATCTGGCCCAGTTCGCAAAAGTTGCCGCGTTTGGCGGGGCGGCTTGAAGTTGAAGCGGGTGAACCAATCGATCCAGAAGTTTTGATCAACGATCCCGATGGCGGCATTGAACGGTTGCGCCTGGCGGTTGATCGTTTGCGCATGAATCGCCGCGAATCCATTCGTCGCTCAACACAAGGAAGATTTCCCGCGGTTGGTCCAGGCGATCGGCTTCTTGTGCCCGCGCCAATCAGCGACGGCGCGGCGCATTCACAACACGTACATTCGCAGAGCAAGCCTGCAACCAACGCTCATGCCTGACGCCAATTTTTCAAGTGGTCCAAGCCTCAGCGCGCGCGAAGCCGCCGCGGAAATCGCCGCGAAATTTTCCGCGGCCGGATTCACCGCGTATTTCGCCGGCGGTTGCGTGCGCGATGAATTGCTCAATCTTTCGCCCACCGATTACGACATCGCCACCAGCGCGACCACCGAGCAAATCCGCGCCATATTTCCCAAGGCGCGCGGTGTGGGTGAAAGTTTTGGCGTGATCCTTGTGCATCACAAGGGTCGCGTTGTTGAAGTGGCCAGTTTCCGCGCCGACGGCCGCTATGTTGATGGCCGTCGCCCCGAGGACATTCAAGTGGGCGATGAAATCACCGACGCCAATCGCCGCGATTTCACCATCAATGGAATCTTCATGGATCCCGCCACGGGAAAACTGATTGATCACGTGCGCGGCAAGCAAGATCTTGAAACTAAAACATTGCGCGCCATCAATAATCCAGACGCGCGTTTGAGCGAGGACCGTTTGCGCTTGCTACGCGCGGTGCGTTTCGCGGCGCGCTTTGAATTGACCATCGAACCCAAAACCATGGCCGCCATCCGCGCGCATGCCAATGAACTTCGTGGCGTGAGCCGCGAACGCGTGGGGCAAGAATTGCGCCGCATGATCGCGCATGCAAGCCGCGTGAAATCCATTGTACTGATCGAATCCTTGGGACTCGCGTCAAGCGCACTGCTTGAAATTGCGCCGCCAACTTTATTGCGACGAGTACTCGCGCTTGAGCAAGCGTGGTTGCCTTCGCCAATTCTTGCGCACAATGCGCATGAGATTTCCACGCAACTGCTGGCCACATTTCTTAGCGCATGGCTTCTTGATCGGCAGTCCACTCTGCCTTGGCAAGAACGCGTTGCTCAATGGACCAGCGCGCTGGTTCTTTCCAACAAGGAACGCGACGCGCTCACAAGCACATTGTTTTTGTTGACGCGCGTGCCCGAATGGCCAGCCCTTTCAAAAGCGCAAAGAAAAAGAACGGCGGCGAACCCGTCATTCCACGCGGCACTGCGCGTTCACTCCACCGATGCGCCTGAATTGGCGCAACGCATTCTGCGCGATTATGCGCAACTTGAATTGGAGGGAATTGCCCCAACTCCGTTCTTGTGCGGGGACGACTTGCTCGCCATGGGATTGCGCGCCGGCCCCGAATTTCGCGTGATCTTGGACGCGGTGTACGACGCCCAACTAGAAGGATCGATTGGATCCAAGAAGGCGGCGACCGATTTGGCAAGGCAACTTTCCGGCACATGATCCGTATACTCAAAGACCATGAAACGCACCTCTCTTCTTATTGGAATGCTGTTGGCGGCAACGTTGGCTTTCGCCGCCGACGCTCCATCGCCCTTGCAAATGAATCAGAAGGATCCATCCAAGGCTCCAAAAATCTACGTGATTCCCATGGGGCTTGATGGAAATGGACAAATTGGAAGCGACATTCGCCGGAGCATTTATGAAAAAGTCGCCAAGGATGTCAAGGAAAAAAAACCCGACTTGATTATTTTTCAAATGGAGAGCGCCGACGGAAAAACTGGAAAAACTTATTTGGGAAATGATGATCGATCCGAGAAAGGCCGGATTGATTTTGAAGACGCCAGAAAAATGGTCGACTTGTTGAAGTTGGACTTGAGCGACATCGCGCAAGTGATGTGGGTGAAGGATTCGGTTGGATTCAGCACGGCGATCGCGTTGGCATGGCCCGATCTATACATGACCACCAACGCGCGTTTGTGGGGAATGTCGCGTGTGATGGAATTTGTGCGGCATCCGGATCCTGAAGTGGTGCGTAAATTTCTCGCCGCATGGACCGGCATCGCCAATGGTTTCTTGCGCCGCGGCGGTTATCCGCCCGAACTCGGGCTCGCCATGATGCGTCCAGAAAAGACGCTGAGTGTTTCTTGGAATGGCCGCAATTTAGTGTGGCGAGATGACACCAAGGGCACATTCTTGGTGGACGGCGATGAACTCACGGTCGCTAATTTTGACGCCAAGACCGCGGAGGATTTGGGTTTGTGCGACGGCATCGCCGACAGCGTAGAGGATCTCATGTTCCTGCTTGGATACCGCGAATGGGATGATTCGTTGTGTAAAAACAACCAGGATGGAACCAAGATTGTTGGCGACTATATCATTGATTGGCGCAAGGCGTTCGCAAAATCATTGGAATCATTCGGTGAATACGAGAAATATTCCTCGGATCCTAAAAAAATGAACTCCGCCAAGCAAGCCCTCGAACGGGTCCGCGACGCGATGAAAAAATATCCCGCCGTGGAATTCCGTTGGAAAGCAGAGCGAGGTGTAAGCCTGGATGCCGTGGAAAAGTTACTGCTTGAATTGAAGGAAAAAAGTAAATCAGGTTTTGGCGGCGGCGGTGGTTTGGGCGGCAGGTAATTGACACACAGTTTGAAGGAAATGAATCATGAAATATTTTATCACAACATTGTTCGCGGTAACGGTTCTGTCAAACATTGCGTTGGCCCAGACCAAGCCCGCAACTCCCGCTGGTTCAGATCCCAGCAAAGCGCCCGCCACTCCGGCCTCAAAGCCAGCGACTGATGCAACCGCAAATTCCAAGACCGACTCAACCAAACTAGGCGCGGTCGAAAAAGACTCGCGCCGACAAGTATTCATATTGCCCCTGAGCGGAATGGTGGGCGTTGGCTTGCGCCATCAAGAAATGGAAAAAATTGAGAAGGAGGCCGACAAATTCGGCCACGGCCAAATCATCGTGATCCGAATCAACTCAGGTGGCGGATTGGTGACGGAGGGCGATGAAATCGGCATCACATTAAGCCGCATGCGCGACAAGCACCGAGTGGTGGCTTGGATTGAGGAGGCGATTTCCGGCGCGGCTTTCACCGCCATGCACTGCCGCGAAATTTATTTTATGAAGACGGGTTCGCTTGGTTCCATCACCATGTTTGCGGGCGACAAGAGCGCGCAAGGCAAGGAGTTGGAGGCATGGATTGAGCGTGTTGGAGATGTCTCCGCCGATGCGGGTCGCAATAGGCAAGTGGGTCGATGCATGGTGTATTCGCCGCTCGTTGTGAGCTACACCAAAGACCCCAAATCTGGCAATGTTACGTATTTTGACAACGACAGCGGCGAAGTGATGTTGAGCAATGACAAGGACAACTTGACATTCACCGAGGACGTGGCGCTGGCTTGCGGTTTCTCGCAAGGGACCGCCGACACGGAGGCGGAACTTTTCAACATCATGCAGTTGAAGCCCAATTCATATGTGGTCAATCCCAACGGCAAGAAAGTTGGAGATGCGTGGGAGAAGACAATCACTGACTCTAAAAAAGCCTCCTCCAGACTCATGACCGAATGGGAAATCAAAGGCTCAAGCCAAGGACAAATTGCTCAAATTCAAGCCCGAAAAAAATTGCTGGATGAAATTCTGCGCGTCTGGGAAAAATGCGAGCCCGTGGCCATGGGCTATGAGGGTGGCGGCATGATGATTCCTCCAGAAGCGCAGCAATATGAGGATCTCTTTAGTGGTTTTCAAAAAGCAAAAGTGAAAGCCCCAATTGTTCGCCAAGCCTTTGAGCGGTTGAAGAAGGATTACAACCAGCAGTTGGCCGCGTTGAAAAAGAAAAACTGACAAAGAAAAACCAAAAAGAAATCTAGGCGAAACGCTTCGCAAGATCACGGCGCGAATGGGGTGACCGTTGTTATGCTGTTGTCATGTCACAAATATTCACCGAAGCTGAAGATCCATTTTTGCCACAAGCGCCAACAAAGTGGCCAAGCGTTCTTGGTTGGATCATGCTGATTTGGGGCGTGTTGGGTGTCATCTTTGCAATCTGGGGCTTCATGAATAAATCTTTGGCGGTGGAGACTTATCAAGGACTGCCTGACTGGATGGTTGCCGCGCTTCGAGCGATTTTGATTTTCGGAACCGCGGTCTCAATTCTTGGCGCGCTCAGTGGTTGGTATCTACGCAAAAGAATGCGCTGTGGTTATTCCATGACCATGATTTGGGTGGTTCTTACGTTTCTATTGAATGTGGGTGGGCTCGCCATTCAAATCACCAAAAGCGATGAGATGCAGACCTTGATGAAACGCAACATGCTTGCGGAATTGGAAAAACAAAATCAGCCCATGCCGCAATTCATGCCCGAAATGATCAAGGGAATTTGGTTCGCTTCAGTGGGGTGCGGCGGGCTCATGGGCATACTCCTGCCGATTGTCATTGGAGTTATTTTGTTAAGCGCAAAGCGCAAGGCAGAAGTCGTTGCATGGCCACATTGATCTCGGTCATTTTAAGTTCAGCGGATTGATGTGAAAATTTCGTGAGATTGCAAGCACGGCAAACTTGTAAAGCCAAACTTTCAGCACCAGATTTCAACCCACTTCGCGCCGCTGAAACAAGAATGTTCCAAGCGCCAACGCCATCACAATCAACACGAATCCGTAAGGCACGGCGGAGGCGATGTAATCAATTCCAATTGTTTTTTTCTGGGTCAACGCGTCGGTGAGCCAAAACAATTGAAAGTTTGGAAAAATCGATTGAAGCACCTTGTAAAAACCCCACTCCAAATGCATGGAATCATGCCACGATTGATTCTCGGCGGGCAGTTTGGCCATCAGGTCTGACAACTGCTGTAACTTGCGGGCAAACAACCAATCGCTGAGCAAGCCTACAAGGAATGTGCCCAACACCGTGGCCAGCGTCAGCACTTGCCCAAGCCGTGTGCTCACCGCGACAGCGATTGCCCCAAGAATTAGTTCAGCCATCATCAGCATGCCAATGGCTTTCCAAAGATTTGGCTTGAATGTTGTGGTGATATCCGCCGTTGCCCAGTTTGGTTTAAAGATCAAGCACACGCAGTACGCGGTGAATAAAAGTGGTAGCCCTACAGAG
>CALFOZ010000007.1 GCA_937919205.1 uncultured Planctomycetia bacterium | reverse complement strand
GCGCCGTGCATGTCTTGCGCGTAGTCGGAGAGTTTGGTTTAAGAATTCAAAATTGATCTAAAATTATAAAATTAAATTTATTTCTATTGATCATGCCCTGAATTCGCTGGCAATTCATGCCCAGCGTCGCGCAAAGTTTTTTCGCGGCCTGCTTGTTCAAGATCGGATTCTACCATCATGCGCGCAAGTTCTTCTACGCCAACCTTTGGCGCCCAATTCAAAACTTTTTTGGCCTTGGAAGCGTCGCCTTGTAACTGTTCAACTTCGGCCGGTCTAAAATAACGCGGATCTATTTCAATAAAATCTTTTGCGTCCAGGCCGACATGACCAAACGCTAGTTCGCAAAACTTTCGTACTGAAATCATTTTGCCTGTTGCAATGACATAGTCATCCGCTTTGGGTTGCTGCAACATAAGCCACATGGCCTCCACATAATCCCCTGCAAAACCCCAATCGCGTTGTGAATCAATATTTCCCAAGTACAACTTCTTCTGCATGCCAAGTTTTATACGGCCAACCGCGCGCGTGATCTTGCGGGTAACAAATGTTTCACCGCGACGGGGACTTTCGTGATTAAACAGAATGCCACAACTCGCGTGCATGTTGTAACTCTCACGGTAATTCACCGTGATCCAATGAGAAAATACTTTGGCGCAACCGTATGGCGAGCGTGGATAAAACGGCGTCGTTTCTTTCTGTGGTATTTCCTGCACTTTGCCAAACATTTCGCTTGAACTTGCTTGGTAAAAACGAATTGACTTGCCTGAAATTTCTTGAAATGATCGCAGCGACTCAAGCAGTCGCAACGTTCCTGTAGCGTCCGTGTCCACGGTGTAGACAGGCTGATCAAAACTTACCCGCACGTGGCTTTGAGCACCCAGGTTGTAGACCTCATCTGGTTGGACCTTGCGAAGTACATCCAACAAACCATTCGCATCATTCAGGTCGCCGTAGTGCAGACGAAGGCGCGCGCCTTTTTCATGTGGATCTTGATAAATGTGATCCAAGCGTTCTGTGTTGAAGCTGGAACTTCTACGAATAATTCCGTGAACTTCATAGCCCTTGCCAAGCAAAAGTTCAGCCAAGTAACTTCCGTCTTGACCAGTGATTCCAGTGATGATTGCCTTCTTCAACTTGGTAGCTCCTTCTGTAGTAACTTTATACGCCCGCGCATGCGAATTGTCCGATACTTTCAGCGAAAGAATAGAGTATCGCCATCATGGTGCCTTCACCTTTGAATCATTGGGTACCTTTATTGAAATGACTGCCCCATCCGTACATCCATTTCGCGACAAGCGCATTGTGGTCACTGGTGGCGCTGGTTTTTTAGGTCAAGTTGTTGTTACTAAACTTAAGGCACGCGGCGTGAGTGAAATTCTAATTCCAAGGCAAAAAGACTTTGATTTAACCAACGAAGTCGCCGTTGCCCGCATGTACGACACCATGAAGCCAGACGTGGTTTTTCATTTAGCGGCTGAAGTTGGTGGCATTGGTGCAAACATGAAGAATCCCGGTCGTTACTTTTTTGCAAATATGGCCATGGCGCTGCATTTGATTGAACACGCGCGCCAACGCAACTTGGGCAAGTTTGTTCAGGTTGGAACAATTTGTGCGTATCCCAAGTTCACACCGGTACCGTTTCAAGAAAGCGAACTTTGGAACGGCTATCCAGAAGAAACGAATGCGCCGTACGGCATTGCCAAGAAGGCGGCCATGGTGATGTTGGATGCGTATCAACGGCAATATGGTTTGAAGTCCACATATGTATTGCCAGTGAATTTATACGGACCGGGTGATAATTTTAATTTGGATACTTCGCATGTCATTCCAGCGTTGGTCCGCAAATGCGTTGAGGCCGTGAACACAAAGGCTGACCACATT
>CALFOZ010000006.1 GCA_937919205.1 uncultured Planctomycetia bacterium | reverse complement strand
GCATCCGGCACTGTCACCGTGACATCGGTGCGCTTCACATAGACGCGACCAAGACCTTGGCCAATCATGCCACGCGCCACAAGCAACGCCACAAAGACCGCGCCAATGACCAACCATGTTTTGCTTTGGCGCGTCATGCGGCACCTCTGCGCTTGCGCGCGAAGAAAATAACGTTGCCAACAATGATCAATCCCACCATGAGCAAGTGCGCCACCAACTGCGGACCCATGCGCCGCTGTGCCTGCAAATATTTGGGCGCCGTGGCCACGCCATCAACCGCCAGCGACGCGTTGACCATGGATTCATATTCCGCCGCGCCTTTGATGGCGCCCAACAATCCAGCGATTTGCTGTGGAAAATATGGATACAACTGCGGCGCGCTGACGCCGGTGCAACCCGTGACAAAATTCATTTCCTCGTTCTTGGCGCTGATGACATATTGCACCCACTCTTTGCTACCGGGATACCCAGCGCTGATGCTGATGAGCAGTGGAAACTGCGAAACCATTTTCACATCCTTCAACATTGGAATGTTGCTGGTGGCCTCGCCACGCGAATCTTTTGGAAACGCTTTTGCAAAGTCCGTCAGTAGCAATTTCATCACGGCCTCGTTGCCCGCTTGATAGCCCATGTTCACAAAATCATCGCCTTCTTTCAGCGCGGGATAATCGTCGCGAATCACATCTTGAATAGTTTGCTGGGCCACTTGACTACCCAGTGGCCAGAGCGCGATGAATACCATGCGAAGATTTTTAGCGGCGCATTGGCGCACCAAACTTGTCGCCATGGGTTGCAACTCGCCGGCGCTGGCCGGATCGTAATCAAATGAAATCAGCACCAAACTGCGCGCTGGCAACTGATCGATCTCTTGAAAGACCGCGCGCGCGGCAAGCGTTGGCGCCTCGGGCAATGTTTTTCCAGTGACGCCAATCCACAAGATGGGACCCGACACGGCAAGAAACATCAGCAGGAAAATCCAGCGGCGGTCAACGCGATCCAGCCGCTCAAACCACGGACGCGTCGACGCGTTTGTGTTGTTGAAATTTCCGGCGCTCACGCGTCACCTCCGCCAAGCGAATGTTCGCCAAAGCGAATGTTGTTGAAATTTGCGGAACTCACGCGTCACCTCCGCCAAGCCAACTGCGATCAATGCCGAAAAGAATTCGCAAGCCCGTGGCCGCAACGCCCAGCGCAATGCCAATCATGATGGCGCGATTGCCCGCGGTGTTGAACACTTGCATGACATAGATAGAAAGATTTTCCAAACGCAAACCCGACGCCCAATCAGGAAACCAACCCGTCAGCACCACGCCCGCGAATGTGCGGCCAAGCAACACAATGAAGGCCGTGACCAAAAGCAAAATGGCTTCGGTGTTCTTGGCGCGAAATGCGCGAAACGCGGCGCTAGCCACAAAGAATGCCAGCAACGCAAACATGGTGCTGGTGAGCGGCGTGATCATGTATTCATAAATCCAACTCCACGCGGAGCCCTCGGCATCATTGCTACCGCTGTAGGCCGCTTGGGGAAAATTGGGATTGGGATGCATACCAATCTTCAACACGCCAATGAACAGCGTGATTAAAAAACTTCCAAGCGTGATGATGCTGTAACCCCAACCCGCGTCGCGCCTGCTGAGTTTTTGTAAATGTTGTTTGGCCAAACTTCCGGCGCCCAGCACAAACGCAATCGCGGCGACCACGTTGAACACATCGGCGAACATTTCGCCCGCGCTTTCAGCCAGCGGAAAAAATGAACTGAGCATCATGGCGAAGCCGCCAATGATTGCAATCCACATTGGAATGATGCGCTTCATGGGTTAGCTTTTTAATGTTTCCTGCAAAAAGTCAAGGAACCAGACAACGGCCGCGGAATTGGGCGCCATGGCAAGAATGGTGGACGCCAGCACGCCCAATACGATCAACACGCCCACGGCGAATTTGCCGATGTCTTGGCCGCGCAAAGTTCCAAGTTGCGCAGGCTCGCCGCTTAAATACGCGCTGGCCGCGAAAAATTCCTCGCCGATCAATGTGTAGTCGCAGGCCGCGACAAAGAATGGAAGCTGGCTGCTTTCCGCGGTGCCGGCGATTTGAATTGCGCCAATGGCGTTGCCAGTTTCAGCAAAAATTAAGCTCTCCGCGAAGAAACAGCCCATGTAAAAACAAGTCGCGGGCTTCTCGCGCACCATGTTGCCGACCACGTGCGCCACATATCCAAATTGATCGTCGGTGATGTACGTGATGCGGTCGGCGGAGAAACCATCGGCGCGACCAGCGGAAAGATAACTGGCGCGCACCGTGTCGCGCGCGGCTTCCATAACAAGCGATCGGCACGTTGGCACTTCAATGGTCGCGTCGTAGTCGGCGGCGGTCTTTGCAACGCGGCCAAGCATGGTCAAGCCGGCGACCGTTTGAATATTGTCCATGTCTTGAATGCCGGGCACAAACAAAATGGATCGACCCATTTCCGTGGCGCGGCCCACGGCGTTGTCCACGGCTTCAAGCGCGGCGATGCGGCGAATGCGAATGGGTCGACCACTTTTAGCCAGCCACACTGACACGGTAACGGCAGCGCCAATGAACACAATCCATAGGAAAAGCGCGGTCTTTTCGCTATTAAACCAATGACGCACGGGTGCAGCAGTTGGCGTGGCGGCCGTTATGGAATCAGCCGCCGCGTTGACGGGTTCCACCAACGGCGGGTTCGCGTCCTGCGCTGGCGAATTGTGAGCAAGAACATTTTTCGCAAATATGTTTTGCGCGGCGACGGTTTGCGCAGTTGGCGCAACTGCCCCACTCATCTCGCTAGAAATTTCAAAAGCAAACACGCGTGCGCAACACATCGCCATACATAGAAAGGTGGCAACGCACTTCCACGAATGATT
>CALFOZ010000005.1 GCA_937919205.1 uncultured Planctomycetia bacterium | reverse complement strand
ACACCTGACCGCGCGCGCCATTATGAAAGATGGTCGTCTCGTGCCAAAGCGTGGCTAGAGATTGATCGTTCATTTCGCGCACTTGATTTGGCCGCGCGCCTGCGACACGCGCCAGATTCCAAAGTAAAAATGCACCGGAAGCAGTGGCGATTGGTTCAGGCCGCGGAATCTGCTTAGGCAATAATTTCCAAGAAGTTGGAAGCAGTGCTTCACACGCCGATCGCTCCGCCGCATGGCGATCAAGCACCATTCGTACGGCTATGAATTCAGCTAAGGAGATCGGGCAGTTCGCATGATTCTCCGCGGGATTTCGCTCAAGTCGAGAGAACATTCCCGCCCATCCAGGCAGAGCGAGCGCGGTGGCAATCACATACTCCTTACGTTCATCTTCGGGCACACCCAGCGCGTCAAGCGCGGCGGCAATGACAATCTTTGCCGGTGTTCGTTCAATGGCGATTCGGCGGAAGTCATCCTCCGCACCGCGGCAAAGACGAGGAACAGAAGCGCCCGAAGCAAAGAGCAACGACACCGCCATCAAGAAACCTTCAGAGCGATTTGGGAGCGTGATGCCGGCTTGCCCTTGATCTAAAAAACTTGAACAGAGCGCGGTGAGTTCATGCGTTACCGCAATGTCTGGATCGCGCGCGCCGCACGCGATCAATGCGTCACGATGTCTAAGCGGCGGCGGGGTGGTCTTGGTTGCAGGAAGCGGCCCGCGTGCCACGCGTTCCAAAGCGGCCTCCCACAGCGGCATATCAGCCGCTACAGGCGACGGACCGTTGCGAATTCGCCACAGCAATCCTGCAGCATCCTGATCATCGATATGTTCCACAAGCAACGCGCGGCGAAGTTGACGGCGCGAAAGACCAAGTGGAAGTTGCAGCGTTGCATCCGCACTCGGTACATCATCAAGGGCTTCTTCAAGATCGCTTTCTTCAATGCGCCCGCTTTTCCATGCGGCGTGAAAGCGTTCAAGTGACATGTAGGCCTGTGCGCCAAGACGCGCGGCACCCTCTTGAATGGCGCGATGAAAGGGAAGATGTTGATAGGCGTGAAGCGTGTTGTGATGAATAAACACGCCAATCGGCCCTTGATCAGGCAGGATCCCGTACGCCCGAGTTATGGCGGAGTCAATGGCATCTTCATCAACAGAATCGGAAGTGTGCATCACACTTTAGTGGCCGCCCCCAACAGTCGCGCCTGCAAGATCAACATCCACCAAACGCACCGTAATGCGTCGCGCATTCGCGCCGTGAATAAAGGTTGTCAACATTTCTTTTACATCTTGGTCAAGGAACTCCCCAGTTGCGACAATCTCCAAGGTCGAGTCATCCTCGATGCTTTCAAGCGCCACGGAAATTTTTGGCTTTGAAAGAAAAGTTCCGTCGCGGCGGAATTTCATTTGCACGGCACCGTTCTCGCCGCGCGTGATCACAACCACGCTCTTGGAGTTTTGGTGAAGCACAAACATGACACCAATGACTGTTCCCACAATCACGCCCTTGAGTAGATCAAGACCCAACACCGCCGCAATGGTGATTGCAAACGGCAAGAATTGCATGGCGCCCAACTTTGCTTGCATGCGAAACAGCGATGGCTTTGCAAGGTTGAGTCCCACCTGAATCAGAACTGCGGCAAGGCAAGCGAGTGGTATTGCGTTGAGTACGGTGCCCGCAAAGACAACTGCAATCAATAGAAGCAAGCCATGCACAAACGCGGAGAGGCGCTCGCGGCCTCCAGCAGAAACATTTGCGCCCG
>CALFOZ010000004.1 GCA_937919205.1 uncultured Planctomycetia bacterium | reverse complement strand
CTTCCGCTTCCGCTATTTTTATTTTTTGATGGTGCTGTTGAAGTAACACTTGATTTTGCGGAAACTTTTTGACCCGATAGCGCGGTTGAAGTTTGCGTGACCGGCAAAGCTTGATTTGCCTCCAATGTTGGTTCTGGCTCCGCCTGTACAGCGAGTAGTTGATCATTTTGTTTTTTACAACTACACATAAAACCACAGGCCAAAACATTGGTCAAACCAATAACACAGTAAAGCGCCGCGCTACGAAATATAAATTTTATTGCGCGATCCACCATGAAGCTTCTTTCTCAGTGGGCATTGTCACCGTAGAACTTTGCACCGATCGTGTCAGCCATGATGCTACGCCGTTCAAGTGATTGGCGAGAATTGTTTCAAGTTGGCTCAGCGGATATGCGGGTGAATTTTTACCGCTGATCCATGGTTCACAACGAGCCCAATCCTCGACCCAATCCACTGGCACCCACACGCCGTCCACTTGCACGCACGTAAGTTGCCAGGAAGTTGATCTGCCTTGCACAAGTACAAGTTTTTTTGCGGGTTGCGTTGAAGTTTCGCTCACATAAAAAACGGTTGATTCAAGTGGCGTGATGTGTTCTTGGGGCGCAAAAAGCGCGTCCGACCATTGCGCGAGAGGCGCGTGCGCAAGCAATGTTCGCCACACAAGAACCGCGTCCGCGGACAAAGTTGATTTCCAGGGAAGTTGATCCTTCCACATCCACGCGTTCATCCATTCACATTTGGAAATGTCGGACACACCGGCGGCAAGACGATTTAAAATGTCCGTGTCTGCGTCAGAGCCAACAAGCAACTTGCAGATATTTTTTGCTTGTGGCGATGCATGCGCAGTGATCAACGAGGCGCTTAAATTACGAAAAGCTTTTTGCAGAGCAGTTTGGTCCGCGGTTGGATCGGCGGGGGAGACCGCGACGCGCAACGCGGATTCTTGCAAGGCCGCGCGCCATGAACTTGGCAAGGAATCCACAAGCAGTGGCGTGTCTGCGGAACTGACGGCGTACAAAATATTTTTTGTGTTCACGACGGCCGACTTGGGCAGGATAAATTGAATCAGCACGACTACACCGATGAGCAGAAGAAAGGTGATCGACACCAAGACAACGCTGAGGGAGCGAGAGTGAAATACACTAAAGCGCCGACGAGGCGCGCGTGCGGACACGCGAAGCTCAAACACAAATTCACGAAAGCGTGTGTGTGCCATTTCTGGACATGCGCCAAGCCAATTGAAAAGATCTTGTTGTTGCGTGGTTGATAGCGAACCAAAGCGCTTGAGCACGAAGCGTGCTTGCTCGGTGTCGCCCAAACGCGCCGATGCCACGATAGTTAATAGATCAAGTTCCTCGCGGGAGATTTCGCCCATGCGATCAAGCGTGTCAATGGAAGCCCGAATTTGAGCGAAGGCGTTGGCGTCACCCTCACGCGCCGCCTGCGTGGCTTGCCGAAACAAAGTGATCAGGCCGATGGAGGTCATGGGGTGTGTTACGGAAGGCTTTTTGGGCGGCTCGCTGGAATCTCAATTTGTTTGATTGGGAATTGTTTATTTCTTTTTAAGTCTCGGATTTTCAAGTCAAGATTATTTTGAATAAAATCTCTCGCAGGCATTGTGGCACCGATTTTTTCAATCCACCTTCGCATGACTGGGGGAAAATCCAATTCACCAATTTGTTTTTCAATCTCGGATTTATTTTTTAAATCTAAGGGTGATGCAAGATGATTTTGAATCGCCGCCTTTGCGCTTAAAATATCGCATTCAGCCAAAATCAATAGAAGCGCATTAAACATCTGGTTGGCTTCATCTTGGTTTTTTAGGTTTTGTACATCTGCAGATTTACCAAACAGAATTTTTTTGAAGTTCATTACCGTTGCTGTTTGAATCACTTTATTTTCTAGATCATTTAAGTCTTTGACTTGCAACTTAGTCTTGCTCACCCATTTGGCAAGAAGCGTTAGATCTGTTGGTGCGGGCGGGTGCGCCATGTCGAATAGTTTGCGCGCTTCAAACCAAAATATAGAATTTTCCGTGAAGGCATTCACTGGTTCGCTCATGGGTGAATCCGTTTGCGGCGCGGTAGGTGTTGATGGCGCCTGATTTATTTCAGGTGGCGTTGAAGCCAAAGTGGCGGGCTGAACTTCACCACCAGGTGCAGGAGTGGGTTTAGCCGCGCTCGGCGAAGAGGAATCGCTCGACGTGGTTGCAGTTGCTGTTGTAGTTGCCGATGTGTGTTCTGAAGCGGCAGGCTCCGTGGCGACCTGTTTGGTTTCAGTAACAACAGTGTTGGGTATTTCTAACTTGGTAATTTCAGTGGGTGGTGTAGGCGCTTGCATAACATTCGCAGGCAACGGCCGTGTTGATTTTTGCGGTCGTGATGCAAAAATAAAATAGCCCAACGCAATGAATAGCAACACGCAAATCACAATAATCCACGCAAGATATTCATCAAAGAGTTGACGTAACGACATGCGTGGATTTTTTTGTTCAATTGCAATGCCGCGCATGGTGGCGCGCATATCCAAACTCATGCCGAGCGTTGCCACTTTGTTTGGATGCGCCAACTGCCCTGTAAGCGAAGGCCAACGCGCGTGCGGGCTTGCGGGTGCGGACGCCGAAGCTGTTGCTATGCGAACGCCCGGCGTGGCGGCGAACAAACCCAAGCCCCACGAAAGTTGGCAGGCGTCTTGGGCGGGAAGCAATTTCAGCAAGCGCATCAATGCGCGGCGATTCGCTAGCTCATCTGGCAAAAGCGCGCAGGAATTATGCCGTGGCGTTGATAAAAGAATGTCATACAAGTGGCGCTCAAGTTCGCCAGCCTTCGGCAATAAATCATCGCTGTCACGCACTTGCACGGAATGCGTCGACGCATTTACAAACGCATCGCGCTCAAAGGCATGGTCATCCGCCACCAACGATTCAACATCACACTGCACCACGGACTTCCACTGTTGCGCGGTGAAGATAATGCTTCGCCGCTCCACCGTGTCACGACCCGCCACATCAGGTCCACCAGGAAACAAACGCGTGATGGCAAAGCGACCGCCAGGCAGTGGTTGACCCGCCACGCATGGTCGATGCTGAAGTTGCTCGATCTCTTGGGGCGAATGCGGCGATCCGAATCCAAAGATGGACAGCGCACGCTCCTCCAACTCGGTCACATCGCCGCTCTTTGCCAATGTTTGATAGCCATCGATTGACCCAAAGAGATGGGTGGAAACTTGGATCACAAAAAATTTCTCACAACGATCCAGGTCAATACTCCCACCGCCGCCAGGCCAACGAGCAACACAACATTGGCCCAAAGCCAAAATCGTGTGTCCTTGGTTTCGGCCTCCGCATCCTGCTTGATTTCACGTTGGATAAATTCTTGTTGACTTCGCTTGGTGGTTTCATCGCGGGATTTGATTCGATTGGCCACAATGTTGCGCAAACAAAATATGATTGGGTTTTCCAACCCACGCGCTGGCTTGTTGAGATCTGGGATTTCTTTTCCCAGCGCGTCGCGACGCGAGCGCACCGCACATGTTCCAAATAATGTGAGCGCGGGAACCACTCGAATTAAATTATTGCAGTATTTGTTGGCAAATCCGCGTAGTCCGCCGTGGTGGCGGATCAGATCCGCGTTGATGTCGATCTTGGTGAGGACCAAACCAATCGGAACGGTCTCGCCGCCAGGCAGTCCGCGGATAAATCGCAAGGCCTGCACCATTCCGTAATCGTCATCGGCGGCGTCGCCAATTTTGCCGCTGGAGAGAACGATTGGATCGATGAGCAACACCACGCCCGCGGCGCGTTTCACATGGTCGATCAACTCCGCAGTGTTGGCGTCCTCGATTTGCTCCACAAAAGCGCGGCGAAAAACTTCGCCTGGATAATCCAAGCTCACCATGGTGAACGCGTGGCCTTGCCAGGTCAGTTGAAAATCCAAATACGTGGAATTATCCGTGGCTTTGGGCCAGCGCCGATGCTCGGCCATCTCCGCCACGGCGTTTAGAAGCGCAAGGTGGGATTTGCCGGAGCTGGTCTCCATGTGGATCTCTCCGTTGCCACGCCAGCATTGCTCGTATAAGCGCGACAAATAAATAGTTTTTCCGGCTCGGGTTCGCCCCAAAATCACAATTCGATCGCGTGTGGGTTGATCGCCACTGCGCAAAAATTGCATTGGCGCAATTGAAGTTGCCGTGGCCTCCAGCAAGGTGTCGCCATCCAAGCCTAGATCGATCGACGAATCAACCGAAAGATCCAACTCATCTTCGTTCACTTGATTGTTGCGATTGTTGGTGGACATAGGTGGCAACTTTGGCGAAACTCGGTGCGCGCGCAAGTTGGTTAGACTTTGCAACGACACCCCTGAGAAGGCTATGACAATAATACCTTGTAAAGCGAGACTATTTTAATGACAGAGACAAGCCCATGGAGTGATGGCGCGCCTCGCGCAAAGCAGAGTAGTTCGCCAAAATCCATTTCGACATTGTTGATCATTGTGATTCTTGTTGTGGGCTTTGGCATTGGCGTGCTGATGACTTGGATTGTGAACCAGGCCACGCTTGCCGACAAAGAGCGTGATCGATCCCGGGCGGTGGCCAATCTTGCCGAGCTTTCCACAAAGATCGACGCGGCCGAGACTTTGGCAAGGGACTCCAAGAATGTAGAGGCCGATGCGCAGAAAAAAATGGCCGATGCAACGCGTCAAGCCGAAGAAGCCGCGCGGCAATTGGTTGACGCCCGAAAAGACGCATCAAGCGTGCGCTCTGAACGCGATGAAGCGCGCGCGCTAGCGACCAGTAGTCGCGGAGAAATCGACCAAGCCAGGGCCATTGACGCAAATCCCGCCGCTCTACCAGCCGCTCCACTTTCCAAATCCATCAGCGGCGTGAAATCTGTGAAGTGCACGGCGTTGGTGATAGTGAAAACTCCATTGCCCGGTTTGGCGGACGCGGACGCAAAGAGCCAGCTCACGCAATCGCTTGTAGGTGTTGGATTGACCTGCGCAGAGCAGAGCCCTGTGGAAATGATGCTTCTTGTTTCGATCAGCGAAGATCAACCACGCCGCGCGTTGGGCGTGATGTTGTTGGTGACTCGAGTGATGAAACTTCCTGGTGAAGCATTTTCAAAACAAGCCGCCGTGTGGGGTCAACAGCGCACAAGTTTGGTGAATGACGCGTCAGCGGCAACACAACTGAACGCGTTGATTCAGGAACTTGTGGCCGCGATGAATTTGGATCTTGCGCCACCAGTAGCAAAGCCACCAGTAGCAACGCCACCAGTTTTGCCGCCCGCAAATGGAAAGCCATAATCAAGGCAAAATCAAGCAACCACGTTCGGTGGTTGTTCTTGCGGTGGTGGTGGCCGCGCTTGGTTATTTCGTTGACATCTTCGACTTACTGCTCTTCGCGTTGATTCGCAAAACCAGTTTGCGCGAGGTGCTTGCCCCGCAACTCGCCGCTCTGCCCGCGGATCAACATGATGTGCTGTTGAAAGATTGGGGCGTGTGGATTGACAACATTTTGCAAATGAGCGGATTGCTTGTGGGCGGCGTCTTGTGGGGCGTGCTTGGCAACCGTCTTGGCCGCCTTACGGTTTTGTTTGGATCCATCTTGGTGTACTCAGTCGCCAACTTGCTCAACGCGGCCATCACGGATATTGATCCAAATGGTCCGCTGGCTTTCTTGCACATCATTGGCTTGGGTAGCGCCATTCATCAATTTGAAGTACTGCGCTTTGTCGCGGGTGTTGGCTTGGCTGGTGAACTGGGCGCGGGCATGACGCTGGTTAGCGAACTCACGGCGCCGAAATGGCGCGGCTACGCCACCACGCTTATTGCCACACTTGGAATCATGGGCGCGGTGGCGGCATACTTTGTCACGCAGTGGGTGTCGTGGCGCATGTCGTTGGTGGTGGGCGGCGTGCTTGGTTTGTCTTTGCTATTCCTGCGCCTTGGAGTGGCGGAAAGCGGCATGTGGAATCACCTTAAATCCAGCGCAAAGAAAGGCTCTTTGCGTGTTTTATTCTGGCCGCCTCGGCGCGCGGCGCGCTTTGCGTGCGTGGTGCTTACGGCCATTCCAATTTGGTTTGTTGTGGGAACGCTTGTGAAATATGGCGACGTGATTGGAGCGAGTTTGGGTTTGCCACTTGATGCAAAGCCGGATCCAGGTCGAAGCATCATGTGGTGCTACATCGGACT
This sequence comes from uncultured Planctomycetia bacterium, assembly GCA_937919205.1. Classification (GTDB taxonomy): domain Bacteria; phylum Planctomycetota; class Phycisphaerae; order Phycisphaerales; family SM1A02; genus SYAC01. Next base: position 9,655 of record CALFOZ010000004.1, on the reverse strand, counting down.
TGCCGCGGGTGATCTTTCAAGTGGACTGTTGAGCCAGTGGATTGGCAGTCGGCGCAAGGCGATTTTATTTTTCCATCTGCTCACCGTAGCGGGCATGGCGTTGTACTTCAGCGTTGGTGGTCAAAGTTTGAATATGTTTTATGTGTGTTGCTTTGTGCTAGGTATTGGTAGCGGATATTGGGCGGTGTTCGCCACCAGCGCGGCTGAGCAATTTGGAACCAACATTCGCGCCACGGCCGCAACCTTGGCGCCCAACTTGGTGCGCTGGAGCGCGGGCGGCAGTGCGGCATTGTGGGTCTGGAGCGAGACATGGTTTGTGAATGATCCAGGCGCGGCCTGGAAAGCCGCCGTCATTACGGGCGCCGCGGTCATGATTGTTTCCATGCTCGCTCTGCTTGGCGTGCATGAAACCTACGCGGCTGATTTGGATTACGAGGAAGTGTGAGCCGCAGCGCGATAGTTGGTGTGCTGATCTTTGGTCATCAGCAAAACGCGAAAAGCCTCGGACAAAACAAGGAAAAACCGCACATTGGGATTGGTCTCGCGGAAGCCCGCGGCGTCAAAAACAGTCTTGGGTTCTGGTTGCACGCCCGCCAACACCACTGTCAATCCGGCCTTGGTCAGTCCATCAATCGTTGTTGTGAGCAGTGTCAGACCAGTGGAGTCAATCATTGGAACATCACGCATGTCAATCACCGCGCCAAAGGCGCCGGGATTTGGTTCAATCACTCCCATGGTTCGTTGCGCCGCGCCAAAGAACAATGCGCCTTGCACTTTGAAATATAAAATACCCTCGGGCACTTTCACGGGTTCGATTTCTGGGGCAACTGCTTTCGCTTCCAACTGGGGCGCTTGCAATGTATTTTCTGTCACCGCCAATTTGGACATTTTCTGCATGAACAAAATAGAAGTGAGCACCACTCCGGCTCCAATGGCGATGACCATGTCAAACCACACCGTTAACACCACGCACATGAGCAGTGTGAAACCTTCGGCGCGAGCCGAAGTGCGAATAATGATCCAGCACTTTGCCAAGTCGCTCATGTAGTACGCGATGAATATGAGCAAGCCCGCCATGCCCGCCATGGGCAAGTAGCCAAGCCACTTTGCTAGAAATAAAACAACCAGTAGCAAAGAAATGGAATGCACCGCCGACGCCAACGGACTTGATCCACCCGATTGAATATTGGCGGCAGTACGGGGAATTGCCCCTGAAGTTGCAAACCCACCAAAGAACGGCGCAACCATGTTGGCCAAGCCGTGGCTGACCAATTCACCGTCTGGATTGTGGCGCGTGCCCGTAAGTCGATCCGCGCACACGGCGGTGATTAAAGTTTCTATAGCTGACAACAATGCGATGGCGACCGCGGCTCGAACGAGCAAGTTGATGTGATCAAAGTCAAATGCAAGTTTGGTGGGATCGCTCAGGTTCCATGGAAAATCAAAGTGCGGCGCGCCTGTTGGAATGCCGGAAACTTTCACGCCATCAATGATGGTTGTGAAATGATTCTCAACGGTGAGTGGTTGCCACGCGGGATTGATGCGCGCCATGATCACAGCCAGCAACGCGGACAAGGGCAGTACAACAAGTGTGCCTGGAATAATGGTGATGAAGCGGCGCCATGTGAATAGACCGATCAGCGTGAACCCGCCCACTAGTGTGTCGCACCAGTTCAGGGTGGACATGTGCGTGTACACCATGCGTACCTCGTCCACAATATGAACCGTGGCTGGCGCGGTTACGCCCAAGAGCGTGCGCAATTGCAGAATGATGACCGAAAGAGCAATACCAAACGTGAAGCCGGCAATGACTGGAAATGAAACAAAGTCGATGAGTTTGCCAAGCCGCAAGAGGCCCATGAGGAAAAGAAAGACGCCCGCCAGTATGGTGGCCAGGAGCAATCCCGCCACGCCCATTGAATGCACAATGGGCAGTAAAATCACTATGAATGCGGCGGTGGGGCCAGAGATTTGATAGCGCGAACCGCCCACAAAGCCGGCGATAAATCCGCCAATGATGGCGGTGTAAATACCCGATTGCGGGGTCATGCCGGCGGAGATTGCGAAGGCCATGGACAGTGGCAGGGAGGTGATGCCTACAACGATTCCTGCGACAATGTCGCGCAGGAATCGGCTGCGTGTCATTCCCGCGCGAAATGTTGCGCGCCATGCGGAGAAGAAAAGTGGTGGTGCGATGGGGATCATTGAGAGATCGCTCTTGTTGTTGATGAACAACAGTCGAACTGGCGATGACGAACCGATTGTGGTTGCGGATGATTCAATGTGAAACGCATCTGCGAATCACTTCATCAACGTCCGCGCCACGTGCGATAGGTCTCGATGAGTTGATTGGTGCTGGAGTCATGCGCCAACTTCGCAGGCGCTCCAGACAACTCTGGAATGATTCGCTTGGCAAGAACTTTTCCAAGTTCCACGCCCCATTGATCGAAACTATTCACGCCCCAAATTGTTCCTTGAGTGAACACCTTGTGTTCGTAGAAGGCGATCAACCGACCCAACATGCGTGGCGAAAGTTTCTTGCACAGAATGGTATTGGATGGTCGGTTGCCCTCCATGGTTTTCTGAATAGCCAACCATTGCGGCACGCCCTCGACCACAATTTCTGCGGTGGTCTTGCCAAACGCAAGCGCCTCCGCCTGCGCCAACACGTTGGCGGTGAGCGTGTCTTGGTGTGTGCCAATATCGTGCAAAGGCTGGGCAAAAGCAATGAAATCGCAGGGGACCAACTTTGTGCCTTGGTGGATCATTTGATAGAAGGCGTGCTGACCATTGGTGCCGGGCTGACCCCACACCACTGGACATGTTTCCCATTTCACATGTTGGCCATCGCGCGTGACATGCTTGCCGTTGGATTCCATTTCCAGCTGTTGCAGATACGCGCTGAATCGATCCAAGTATTGGCAATACGGAAGCACGGCAAGAACATCCGCGCCCAGGAACTGGTTATTCCACAAACCGATCAAGCCCAGGATGACCGGCAAATTCTTTTCTAGCGGCGTGCTCTTGAAGTGTTCGTCCATGTCATGGAAGCCATCAAGCAATTCGCGGAAGCCATCGGGACCAACCGCGATCATGGTGGAAAGACCAATCGCGCTGTCCATGCTGTAGCGGCCGCCGACCCAATCCCAGAAGCCGAACATATTTTTTGGATCGATGCCAAACTCCACAACTTCTTTGTGCGCGGTGCTGACGGCAACAAAATGTCGCGCCACACTTTTCACGTCGCCGCCCAAGCCCTTCATGCTCCACTCGCGCGCGCTGTTGGCGTTGGTCATGGTTTCAAGCGTGGTGAATGTCTTGCTACTAATTACAAACAGCGTCTCAGTTGGGTCTAAACCGCGGGTTTTCTCATAGAAATCGTTGGCGTCCACGTTGGAGACAAAGCGGCAATCCACGTAGGGGTGCGCAAAATTTCGCAGAGCGTCGTACGCCATGGCAGGACCAAGATCACTTCCTCCAATACCAATATTAATGACGGTCTTGATGCGCTTGCCAGTGTGGCCAGTCCATGTTCCACTGCGAATGCTTTCCGCAAACGCGCTCATGTGGTCAAGCACCGCCCATACATCTGGCATGACATTCTTGCCGTCGGAATTGATGACGGCGTTGCGCGGCGCGCGCAGGGCGACATGCAGTACCGAGCGATTTTCGGAATTATTGATCTTGTCGCCGCGGAACATGGCGTCGCGGTGCGCTTCAAGACCACAAGCGCGCGTCAGCGCGAAGAGCAGTTGCAAAGTTTCGCGCGTCACGCGTTGCTTGCTGAAATCAAAGTGCATGTCAAGCGCGTTCACGGCCAACTCTCCGCCACGCTTTGGATCTTGTTTGAAGATGTCGCGCAAATGCGTCGCTTTGATTTTCTCGGCGTGCGCCAGAAGGGCCTTCCATTCAGGGCGGCTATCAAGCGGCGTGATTGGTGCGGTGGTCGGTGCGGTTGTTGTGGCGGTTGGTGTCGCTGATGTCATGGGGTATTTCCTTTGGAAGTTGCAATTAAGGTAGCGCATGTGCCGCAATCAAGTGGGGAGCAAAAATAAACGCAATCTTTACTTTGCGTTTTGCACTTTGGAAAAATTGCGCTAATCTGTCAAGTCAATCGCACGCAACCACACAAGGAGATCACCATGACAGCAACAGCGCTTCTTTCAATCGCCGGTCAAAGTATTTGGGTCGATAACATCACTCGCAGTATGTTGCAGACGGGGCAGTTGAAGAAATATATCGACACCTACAGCGTGGTGGGTTTGACCAGCAATCCAACGATCTTTGAGAAGGCCATCACTGGCTCCAATGATTACGATCCACAAATTCGCGATCTACTTTCCAAGGGCATTGACGGCGAAAAACTTTTCTTTGAACTTGCCATCACTGACCTCACCAAGGCCGCGGATTTGTTCAAGCCAATTCACGCGCTCACCGGCGGCGTGGATGGATGGGTGAGTCTTGAAGTGAGTCCGTTGCTGGCGCGCGACGCCAAGACAACAATCGATCAAGCCGTCACGTTGCACGCCAAGGCGAATCGCCCGAATCTATTTATAAAGGTTCCAGGCACCGCTGAAGGTTTGCTAGCGATTGAAGAACTCACGTACCGCGGAATTTCCGTGAATGTCACTCTGCTGTTTAGCCCAAAGCAATATCTCGCCGCGGCCGACGCGTACCTAAAAGGCCTTGAACGCCGCATGAAAGAGGGTAAATCCGTCACTGTTGAAAGCGTGGCCAGTATGTTTGTGAGCCGATGGGACAAGAAGACCGCGGCAATGTTGCCCGACAATTTAAAGAACACCGCCGGTATTGCCGTGGCGCAAGTGTGCTACAGGGATTATTGCGTACTGTATGCCAGCGATCGCTTCTTAAAGTTGCAAGCCGCAGGCGCGCGTCCGCAGAGATTTCTTTTCGCCAGCACTAGCACCAAGGATCCAAAGCTTGCGGACATCATGTACGTCAAGGCGCTTGCCGCGGCGCGCACCGTGAACACCATGCCCGAGTCAACGCTGAATGATTTCTTTGATCATGGCTCGCTTGATGGCGTGTTGCGAACTGATGGCGGAACTGGGCCAGCGACCGTGGCCGCGCTTGAAAAAGCCGGTTGCCTCATTGAGAAAGTTGGCAATGAATTGCAAGTGGAAGGCGCGGCTTCATTCGTGGCCAGTTGGACTGAATTAATGGCCAGCATTCAATCCAAGAGCGCGGCGATGGCTCACTAAATGAACGTGAGGCCTCGCGCATGAATCAATCGGACTTCGTGGCTGAATTGTCGTGGCGTGGCATGGTGCATCAAACCACCGAGGGGTTGGCCGCGCACATGGCCACGCTTGGTCGAGTCGCATACGCGGGCTTTGATCCCACCGCAGACAGTTTGACGGTTGGCAATTTGGTGTCCGCAATGTTGTTGGCGCGCTTGCAACGCTGTGGCCACAAACCCATCGTGGTCATGGGCGGTGCGACTGGTTTAATCGGTGATCCAAGCGGAAAAAGTAGCGAGAGACAGTTGCTTGATCCCGCGCAAGTGAAGAAAAATGTTGCGGGACAGCGCAAAATTTTTGAGAAACTGCTGGATTTCACCGGGCCCAACGCGGCCGTGATTGTGGACAACGCCGAGTGGTTGTTGAAGATGGGCTACATAGAAGTGTTGCGCGATATTGGAAAACATTTCAGCGTGAATCAAATGGTCACGCGCGACAGCGTGGCCAATCGCCTTGAAAGCCGCGAGCAGGGTTTGAGTTACACCGAGTTCAGTTACATGATCTTGCAGGCCTATGACTTCGCGCATTTGTTCAAGGCGCATGGGTGCACCGTGCAAATGGGTGGCAGTGATCAATATGGAAATATTCTCAGCGGCATTGATTTGATTCGCCGACTTTCGCAAGGCGAGGGATTTGGCTTGACCGCGCCGCTGTTGCTTAAGAGCGACGGAACGAAATTTGGAAAGAGTGAATCTGGCAATGTGTGGCTGAGCGCCGAGCGCACTTCGCCCTATCGCTTTCATCAGTTTTGGCTTAACGCATCCGACGAGGAAGTTGGAAAGTTATTGCGCTGGTTCACATTCTTTGACCGCGCCACTATTGAGGCGCTGGAGGCGGCGCAAAAAGCAAATCCATCGGAGCGCGCCGCGCAAAAAGCGTTGGCCGACGCCGCCACGGAAATGATCCACGGCGCGGCGGAAGTGGCGCGCGCAAAATCAGCGGCTTTGGCCCTGTTTTCTGGCGATATCCGCGCGCTCGACGCGGCGTTGTTGGACGAAGTTACGCATGATTTAACCAGCACTGTAATCGCGGCGAGTGCACTTGATGGCGATGGCGTTGCGTTGCTTGAATTTCTGGCCACCACGCCACTTGCCGCGAGCAAGCGCGAGGCGCGCGATTTTCTGGCCGCCGGCGCCGTGAGCGTGAATGGCGAGAAGGCTGTTACCGACGCCAAGTTGACGCGCAAGGATGTATTGCATGGCGCGGTTATTTTATTGCGCCGCGGCAAGAAGCAGTGGCATGCGCTGCGCGTTGGCAACTAATCCAAGCATAAATATATTTTGTTGCGCGCAATTGATTCGCCCACATTGAACGAATTTTTTACCATTGTGATTTGTGCGCTCTATGTTTGATTTGCGCGCGCCTTCATCGCCCTGAACTAAGTAATCAAGGAATCAAGGAATCAAGGAACTAAGGAATCAAGGACCTTTGGGCGCGGGCAGTGGGGGCTCAACTTCCGCTTCCGGAACATTGGGCACAGTTGCGCGCGGCTCAATCTTGAGCGCAATTTCTGGATTCACAATTTGTTTTCCGGCCACGCTTTCCACGCTCACTCCAGGCGGCAAAATCCAATTGGATATGGCTTTCTTGGCAACTTTGCTTCCAAGATCGCCACTATTTAGCGGCACAATGGCGGCCACGGCAAATTTGCCGGTTTCACATTCTTTAAGCGCGTCTGCTGGACCAATCAACACCACGTCGCGCAACACGCCGCCATCTTGTGGAAACGAAATGTCGAACCCTTTGAGATCTGTTGGCGAAGCGGCGATTTGCAATGGCACTGTCGCTAAATTGATATTTTGAGTCTTGCTTCGAAGCGTGAAAGTTACGGTGGCCTTGTCGGGCACGAAGGTCACTTGATCTGGCTTCACTCCCACTGATTCAGGCAAACGCAATGTCGCGGGCGCGGTGTTTTTTCCAGTCGACAAATCCTTGGTATCCACCACGGCCTCCACCTGCAAATTCTTCATGGCATTCATGGCCGAAGTTGGAAGCGTGACCACGACAACGGCGGGATTGATGGACGCGGATTCATATTCAGCCAGTGAAATTTTTGCCACCAGCGGAAATTGCGTGGAGGTGAGATCGCCAACGACCACTTTGGCGGACTCGGGTCGCGAAGTAATAATGGTGGCGTCGGTGGAGATGATTTGTTGCACGTTGTTCAGTGCTTCCGCAAGCATGACGTTGTAGGAGCCAGTGGCGCTTGAAAAACCAGCGGTTCCGCTGGGAATAAGCAACGTTTCATCCAGCAAGGTTTGAATGCGATCAATGCTTGCCGGACTCGCTTTCACTAACAACGTGACGGTAAACGGCTTGACGGGATCGACGAAGTGTTGCTTAGGGTCGGATGAGCGAAATGAGATTGTGCCTTTGAGTTCGCGGGTGTCACGGGTTCGATCAGCGGCCCACGTCCAAATTAACAGCGTGGCGATCACCGCCACGAACCAAGTGGAAAGATTGGCGCTCCAATTTCCCATCAGTCGCTCCGCCGATTTGAACGATCATCGGAATCATTTTTATTTTGACGTGTTTCATCGCCATCGTCGCCATCCTTATGACTCTCTACTACAGAGTCGTCTTGATTCGTTCGTTCTTCCTCGCGCTCGGCGCGTTCCTCTTCTTGCGCGGCGGCCAACGTCGCGGCGGCATTTAATTCTGAATGTTCCGAATGGTTCGGCAAATTCAACATTGGCGCGTCAAGGCCGCCCACTCGGCTAATGAAGCGGCCAAACAATGATCGTTGTTGCGGTCGGCGCAATCCGCGCGAAAGTCTTCGACGCAACCCCGCGGCAAATTCGTCAAATTGAATTGGCTCCGACAATTCACCTCGTTCGCCAAATCGAATCAAGCCATTTTCCTCGCTCACCACAACAACCACGCAATCACTTTCAAGCGTGGCGCCCATGGCGGCGCGGTGGCGCGCGCCCAATTTCATTCCCGCCACGGGATCGGCCAATGGAAGTTGCACGCTGGCCGCGGCAATTCTTTCGCCGCGAATCACCACCGCTAAATCATGCAGAGGACTGGAGGGCCAAAAAATACTTTCTATCAGTTCGGCGCTTATGGTGGCGTCCATGGCAACTCCTTGCGCGGCAACTCCCGCGAGCGAAGTGCCGCGCTCAATCACAATCAACGCTCCAAATTGGTTGCGACTCAGAAACTCCACCGCGCTTTCAAGCGCGTCAATCACCGGATCAATTCGGCGGCGCTCGCTCGGCGACATGGTTTGTCCAATGCGCACCATGGCTTGGCGAAGTTCCGGCTGAAAGATCACCAACATAAAAATGGCGATGGCGCCAAGCAACCCCTCGCTAAGAAATCGCAAGCGGGGAAACGCCTCGCTGAACAGGCCGGCGAAGCGAATGCCAAGAACCAGAACCGCCACGAGCACAATGATGCCCTTGAACACGCCGGCGCCGCGGGTTCCTTGCAAAAAGCGCAAGATCAGCATGACGCCGCCGAAAATCAACAGCAATTCAAGGGCGATGGAGAGGGGATCCCCACCGTGAAAAAGTTGTGTGAGTCGATCAAACACATTCGAACTGTACCACGCAGTATGCCATCTGAGCGATAGGATTAAAGCATGACCCGTGAAGCAACTCCAATTTCGATCGGCAAGGCAACCTATCTTTGCGCGGCCAGCGGCGAGGTGCTTTCAGCCGGTGCTCCCTGCATGTCCGCCATCCGTGAAAATGCCACGCACACTCTTGAGCGCCTTGATTTTTCCATCACTGCATGGCTTGATGGCGCGCGTCCCGAGGGCATGATTTGCTTTTGGAAGACCATCATGCCAGCAGCTGATCGTAAGCGTGGCATTGTGATTGACGACGAGGCTGTTGAGGAAATTTTTGATCGGCTCGCGGGCGATGACCGGCCCAATCGAGTGGCCATCCGTTGGTTGTTGGCAATGATCTTGTTGCGTAAGCGTAGATTGAAGCAATTGCGAGTTGAGCACCGCGACGAGAAAGAATTTTGGTTGTTCGCGCGCCGAGGCGCTGTCGAAGGCGCCGCGCCGGTGGACGTTTTGCGGCCCCAACTTGACGAGTCGGCGGTGCAGGCTTTGGCGGACGAACTTGGCGAGATTGCGGCCTTCGATGGTTGATGGGCCAATTTCATGAGCCGCGTATATCAACTGATTTTGCCTATTTTTATGTTTGTTTTTATGTTTGTTTTTGTATTTGCCGCATCGGCATGCGCCAGCGCGCAAAAGCCCAGCGAAGTGACGCCAGCCCTCGATCAGGAAAAAAATTCTTTCGCGGATGCAAAAGTTCCCGCGCTCGCGTTGGACGTGTTGGCCATTGTGGCGCAACAAAATCATCGCGTGGCTGGGCTGAAAATATTCGCCACGCGCGGAAGCGCGGAGTTGCGTTGGCACGACGAGAAGGGCGACC
>CALFOZ010000003.1 GCA_937919205.1 uncultured Planctomycetia bacterium | reverse complement strand
CTGCTCAGCAAAATTGCGAATGGTGTCGGCTTGACTCGCGGCCATGCTTTTAATGGCGTCGGCCTCGGCTTGACCTCGGCTTTCCTCTAGGTTTGCCAATGTCTCTTGAACGGCGCTCATGCGTTTCACCACGGCGATGGTGGTCTTGGGTGGCAGAACAACTTGACTTAGGCCCACAGTGACGGGCTCCACGCCGGCCATTGGATTGAGCTTGATATCAGCCAAAAGCGCGGTTTCCGCGTCGGGCAAACGGCTCTTAGAACCAATCAAATCGGCGAATGCAAACTGCCCCACCGAGCCACGAATGCTGGCGTTCAGGCGCGTCTCTAGTTCCTTGCTCGCGGCGTCTAGATTTCCGTAGCCATTATAAAATGCCAAAGGCGCGTCACCATTCGCATTGACACGCCACAGCAGAAATGCCTTGACCACAACTTGTTGCCCATCTTTTGTAAGCACCGTCTCCATATTGCTTTCCGAGAGTTGAAGTCGCGTGTCCAACTTGGCCACTTGATCAATGAAGAACGGCGCCTTGAAGTGCAGACCAGCCTCGCGAACAATGCCCGCGGGTTTGCCAAAGCGTGTGGCCACGGCAACCTCGTGATAATTCACGGTGTATGTGGTGTTGAACAAAGTCAGAACGAACAGAATGAACGCGCCGGCGGCAATGGGAAGAGTCTTTGACATTGTTTAAGTTCCTACGTTTACTGATCCGATTTCTTTTCTACGTAATCAGCCAAGTTGAATCCAACTTCTGGCTGTTGCATTTGAATATCCACACGAATGCGATTGGGATCGATTCCCAAAACATATTTTTGACGAACACTTGAAAGACTTTGCGATAAGGATTCCATAAGTTTGCGTTGCATGAACAATTCTGGCGCCATGTGATAGGCGCCGGCCTGTCCAAGCACTTCGCTGGCGGTCTTGCGCGCCGCCAAATGCAATTCCCATCGGCGCGCGCGCGCACGTTTGATCTGCGTGGCAATTTGACCGCGGGTTGACACCAGAATATTTTCAACTGCCACCCGCGCGGCCACGGTATCCGCGTCGGCTTCGCCCTTGGCACGTTGGGTGACACGCCACACCTCAATCGCCTCCACGGCTTGCGCGGCCAATCTTGCGTCTCCAAGCAACGCGGCCATGGTGGTGTTCACAATTCGTTGAGCTTCTTCCTTTACCTTGCGCGCGTTTTGGGTGTCCATGGAAAGCTCCTCGTACATCGCCGCCGCTTCGCCCGGCGGTCGCAACGCAGGAATTTGCACGCTGACAACCTCAACGCCCGTTCCCCCTTTATCAAAGGTTCCTTGAATGCGTTCACGCAACGCCGTGGCGAGCGCGGCACCACTGGGGCTTAGAACTTCATCAAGCGGCCGCGTGGAAAGATACTGACACACATCCCGCCGCGACATTTCGCGCAAAATAACTTCGCGCATTTCGTAGCCCGCTCGGCGCACCTTGGTGTCGCTGGCAAAATTCAACCAGGATAAAAGTCCATCAGACTTGATGCGCCAAATCAAAACCAAATCGGCGTCCACAAGCGCGAAACGATCACTGATTCCCTTGGCGGCGGCATCGGAGTTGACATCCGAGATGTTGGCGGGAGCGAGCGGATTCAAGACCATCGCGGCCTCGCTTCCGGTTCCCAAGTCACGTTGCACCTCCATCGCAAGTTGGGGGGCCGCCACCAAATAGGCCGCGCGCTGATTTTCCGTATCGGGCGCGTCGCTCCATAAATTCACCCTGCCAACTTTCATATTGCTGGTTTGCAAGGGCAAAGCATGAACTTGCGCGATATCCACCACCTCCGCGGTTTCAAATGGCCAAGGTAATTTCCACATGAGCTCGCCTTGATGCACTCGACCCACGATGGAACCGCCGCGAAGGCAAACCGCTTGCTCGCCAGGACCCACCACCACAATGCAACTTAAGCCAAGAAGTGCCACAAGACCAATCGCCACGAGCGCGCCACTGCTACGCAACAAAAGTTTGTAGCCCCAACTTGACGTGATGTCGAATCCAAACTGATAGTTGACGGCTTCATTGATGCCGCGAACTAAATTATCCGGAGCGGCGAGCAATCCCAGAACGCGGCTGTCAAATGCTGGGCGCGGAATTTCATTGGCCCGGCGCGGTCGATATAAATTTAAAGTCCAGTTCAAGAAAATTTCAACAGCCAGCGCCACTTGAAATCCAGCGATACCAAGCGCCATCCACTCGATCACGATCGGCCGTTGAAAAACATGAAACCCAATGCCAACCGCGGTGGCCAGCATCACCAACGCACTGCTGACCATGAATCCAGCGCCGCCGCGCAAATTCTGCCACGCAAATTGCTTTGACATTCCCGCCACAAACCGCGCGAAAATAAACGCAACGAGCGCCAATCCAATGCACACCGCAAGTTGCCAACCCAATGATGATCCGACCGCGAACGCCGCGCCATCTGGTCCTGGATCTTGCATGTCGCGCAAGCGCGACCAATTCCACATGCCCAATCCAAACAACAACAACGCCACCGACAAACTCACCAGCGGCATCAGCCAACGATGCATCTGGCCAAGTCGCCGCGCCGCGGCATCTTGATCAAGCGCCGAGGATTGAAAGATTGTTTCGCCACGCGACTGCGCAAGCTCCTCGCGTTCAAATGATTCCAGCCGCTCCAAGCGATGTTGATGAAACACGACCGCCAACGCCGCCCACACTGGCAGTCCGCACAACACCTCAGTGGAGGCGACCACTAATATCGTGTCCCCCGCAAGCCGTCCGAAAACCAAAAGCACAATGCCAATCACGCATTGCAAGGCAAAGCCAAGAACCGAAACGCGGCTGGCTTGTTGGTATGAAAAATGATCAATTCTCATGGTGCGATTGGGGGTGGCGATTGGAGGTGGCGATTGGGGTTTGGAAATAGTATCGCAGAGTGGCTGGACTGGGGAATGAATTACGTGATATGCGTGAATGCTGTTCAGGGATGCGTTACTCTTGGCGAACAATTTCCAGCACTATTTCGAAAGACCCCCCATGGCTTGGATTGAAAAACTACTCGCGCTGACCCGTAACACCCTGCTGGAATGCATCCGACAACCTGTCACATTGGTGGCGTCGGTGATTGGATTTTTGCTGATCTTCCTCTCGATTCCATTTAGTGGATTCACCATGGAGGACGATCAACGGATGTTCATTGATATTGGACTGTCAACTCTTTTTATGTGCGGAGTGATTCTGTCGGCGTTTCTTGCCACCGGCGTGGTGAGCAAGGAAATTGAAAATAAGACCGTGCTCACGGTGGTAAGCAAACCAGTGCCGCGGCCGTTATTTGTGGTTGGAAAATTTCTGGGAGTAGCCTGCGTTCTGATGATGGTGGCGTTGTGGCTTGGATTGATTTTCATGTTGACGGAGTTGCATGGAACCATGCCCACCGCCGCAACTCCATACAACCAACCAGTGCTTACATTTGGGTTGGCCGCGGTGGTGCTAATGTTCGCGGCCGGGGTATGGTGCAATTTTTTATATGAGTGGAATTTTGGCGCAACGGTGATCTCTGTAGGG
>CALFOZ010000002.1 GCA_937919205.1 uncultured Planctomycetia bacterium | reverse complement strand
ATTTCAACATCGCTGTTTCCAAACAACACAATGCGGCCCGTGATTGGATCGCCCTTTGGTTTCATTGCCGCCGTCTTGATGTGCCGCATGCGCATGACGGATTGCTCCACATACACGGGCTTGGTTTCATACAGTGGCTCCCATCCAATTACTTGCGTGGGCGCATGAATGTGGTAGAGCGTGCTGGTTGGACCAACAAAACCTTCAGTGCCAAAAACTTCCTCGCTGTAGAGCGCGCCATCGGGTCGACGAAATTGAATGTGTCGCTTCGCGGGAATTTTTCCCATGCTGGTGTAGTACGCCATGGCAAGAGTGTACGAAACTGTGGCGAATTGTTGCGGGTGCTATTCTGCGTGCATGAGCAATCCAGTGACAGCCCACAACACGCCGCCCACGGTGTTGCATGAAACCAAGGAGTGGCTGATTGTGAATAAACCAGCGGGTTGGCACAGTGTTTCGCGCCAAGTTGTCAAGGGTGAGAATGACGCCGGCGAGCAGGGCGAGCGGGTTCAGGCGGCACCTAGCCAAACTGAAATTAGCCACGCTCAAAAAAGCCACGCTCAAAAAAGCCAAACTGAAATAATCCAAATTGATCACGTCCAAAGCGTGCAAGCGTGGCGGGAGCGCCGCGAGCCAACTGCGCGCAGCATTCCAGAGGCGGGCTTGTGCCATCGACTGGATCAAGGAACTTCCGGGTGCTTGCTGATTGCAAAAACATTGCAGGCGCATGAGCGCTTGCGCACGGCCATGGGCGGCGCCGATGGAGCGATTGCCAAAACATATTTGGCGCTTGTCAAAGGTGGTTTGGATAAGGAAGGAAATTTTCGCCTGCACTTTGAGGGCCGCTACAAACGCTCCGCCAAAGTGTCGGTGTCACGCGCGGGCTCATGGGAAACCGGCGGCCGCTGCAAATGGAAAGTGTTGCGCCACATTGTCGCGCGCGGTGTTGATGTGGTGGAAGTTGAATTGATCGGCCCAGGTCGGCGCCACCAAATTCGCGCGGGCTTTGCGTACTTGGAGCATCCACTTGAAGGCGACACGCTGTATGGCGCGCCTGGCCCGGCGCACTTTTCGTTGCACGCGTGGAAAATAATCATTGATGGCGTCACCGTGACCGCGCCGCCGCCGCCGCGCTTTGTGCCGTGAGCTTGTTGTGAACTTGGCGTGAACTTGTTGTGAACTTGGCGTGTGTAATAAGTTGTGGTTGCATTTTGTGATTTGCATTTGCGTGTGAACCATTGCGCGCAAATCATGGTCGCGGTTTGCGGATACATTCTTGCCGGTCACGCTTCGCATCATTCAAAGGAAACCACACATGAAATTCTCCAAACTTGCCGCCGCTCTCTGTCTTATTGCCGCCTGCTCCGCTTGCCATAAAAACACCAATGTGGAGTTGACTGGTTTTATTCCCGCCAAGATTCCATTGGACTACAACAAGAGCACGGAAATTCACTCCTACAAAAATCCCATGAAGGACATGAGCGCGTTCAAGTCCGTGGTTGTGCAAGAAGTAAAGATAGAAGCCAACGGCGACAATCCTGATGAGGCCAGTAAACTTTCAATTGAGTTCCGCAACGAGATCATTGGCGCGGTGGGTTTGCCTGTCGCGGCGGCCGTTGGTCCTGGCGTGTTGGAAATTCGCGCGTCGATCACTGGCTTGAAGCAAAATATTCCAGCGCTCAACATCGCGCCGCAAAGTCAAATGCGCGGCAGGGGCTATGGCTATGTGGCGTGCGAGATGTACGCGCTTGACGGCAAGGACGGCACGCCAGTTGCTGCCTACGCCGACACGCAGAATACGCAGCGCTTTAGTTCTGAAAAGTTGAGCGACTGGGGCAGCGCGCAACTTGGTTTAAAAACCATGGCCGACGCGTTTGGCGCCATGCTGAAGAAGAAATAAATTATTTGGCGCCCTGTTGAAGAAGAAATAATTTTCGTTTTCAAATTAGTTGCGACATTTCCGCGCATATTCAGAAATCTGCCCGCGCGCGCCACTAGACTCCTCACCATGCGAACGGAATCGCTCATCCCCGTGCAGGCTGCGCGTGGGGTCGATGTTGTCGGGTGCGCTGCGCCTGAACTCGACCCCGCCGTCGTTGACGATATTCAGCGCGTCTGGGGATTCCACACATTGCGCCCACTGCAGGCCGAAGCAATCGCCGCGGGCATTGCAGGTCGCGACACTCTGGTGGTCATGCCCACAGGTGGCGGAAAAAGTTTGTGCTATCAAGTGCCCGCGCTCGCGGCGGCGCGTGCTGGCGACACTCGCATTGATGTCTGCGTGAGTCCGCTGATCGCATTGATGAAAGATCAAGTGGATGGTCTGCGCACCAACGGC
>CALFOZ010000001.1 GCA_937919205.1 uncultured Planctomycetia bacterium | reverse complement strand
GAAAGTGAAACGCTTTGCAGAAAGGGTGGCACCAGTCGCTCAGACAACGCACCCCTCGCAAGCGGGGCTTGCGAGGGTGCTAAACTCGCTTGTGGTGCCACCCTTTCTGCGACGCGGGAATTGGCAATGTTTGCGAGGTTGCTAAAGTTGCTTTTTGTTTATCAATCATCTTTACAAAATATAAGGACACACATGAGACAAATCCATCGCGCGCGTTTGGTTGCTTCAATTCTTTTTAGTGCCATGTTTGGCGCGCTGATTACTGGTGGTTGCGATTCGCAACCGAAACCGGTTTGGGTGAAACAAGAGCTTGAGGCGCGAACCGATCCTAAATCGCTTGGTGGTGGCAAGTGGGTGTTGGTCAGCATGAATAGCAACGGAGCAATTCCGGGCGCAAATCTTAGTCTTGAGTTTGGCGCCAACAATGCGGTCTCTGGCTTTAGCGGCGTGAATCGATTTTCTGGAACATGCACAACGGCAACGGGGCAATTGAAATTTGGTCCGCTTGTGTCCACCAAAATGGGCGGCTCACCGGAACTTATGAAGACCGAACAAGCTTATTTTGCCGCACTCGCAAGCGTGCGTAACTTTTCCCTAGAAAGCGGTTTGTTGCGATTAACGAATGACAGCGGCACAACTGTTGTGGAATTTTCGCACTAAAGATGAACGGTACGTGGGGCTGAATGAGTTCGTGAAAAAATATGTTGCCACAACATAAGTGTGTTGTCTGAGCCCACGTGGCGACATATTTTATGAAGCACGAATATTCACACTGTTGTGCAATTTAAAATCAAGCACGAACCGCGCGCGTCCAAGTGGTTCCCGTGGCGCCATCTTTAATTTGCACGCCTAGAGACACAAGTTCATCGCGAGCGCGATCACTTGCGGCGAAATCTTTGTTGCGGCGCGCGGTAGCACGGACTTCAATCAATGCGTTCACTTTGGCTTCAAAGTCGCCGTCGCCACTGGTTGCAACTTGAGTGTTGCGCTCTAGCACGCCAAGAACGGAATCCATTTTTTGTAGCGCCGCAAGTTCGCGGTGCGCACACGCGGAGTTGTCTGCAACGGCGACTGCTTCGTTAAGCGCCGCAATTGCGCGCGCCATGTTCAGGTCTTCACATAACGCTTGAGTGAATCGCGGCAGAGCGATTTCAAATGGACCGGGGGGCGCGTTGTGATTGATGTTTGCGCTTGCATTTGTATTTACGTTTACGTTTGCGTTTGCGCTTGTGTTTACACTTGTATTTACATTTACGTTTGCGTTTGCATTTATATTTGCGTTCGCGTTTGCGTGTGCGTTTTTGGCGCTGGCGGAATTGTGTGCGTCGCCTCCCACTAAACGTGGTGTGCCCGCCGCAACTTTCGCTTGCAACGCTTCAGTGGCGCGACTCCATCGATCAATCATGCGCTGGCAATCCGCCAAACCTTGCATAGTGAAGTTGGCGTTGGTGCGGTAATGCGTACGCGTAATTTCTAGGCGCAGAGCGGCGGGTGTAACGCCCTTGGCGAACAAGTCGCGCGCGGTGAAAAAATTGCCTTTGCTCTTGGACATTTTCTCACCCTCCACAATCAGGTGGCGCGTATGAAACCAGAGGTGCGCAAAACTTGGTTTGTTGTGCGCGCAGCGACTCTGCGCAATTTCGCATTCGTGATGCGGAAAAATATTGTCCTCGCCGCCGGAGTGAATATCTATTTCCGCGCCGAGCAAACCAGCGGCCATGGCGGAACATTCCAAATGCCAACCCGGATACCCGGCGCCGTAAGGTGAATCCCATTTCAAAACATGGTGCGGGTCGGGCTTCCACAACATGAAGTCGCCCGGATTTTTCTTGACCGCCTGATGCTGGGCGCTAATGCGGCCGCCCTCGCCCTCGCGCAAATTCTCAAGCGTGTTTCCGGAAAGTTTGCCGTAGTCAGCGAAACTTTTCACATTGAAATACACCGCGCCGTCGCTGGCCACATATGCGTGACCACGCTCAATGAGTTGCTTGATCATGTCAAGCATTTGTGAAATCCACTGAGTTGGCCGCGGCATAAGCGATGGATCGCTTTGCGCTTCAATGGCAACTTTCAGACCAAGCAAGCGCGCGTCTTCAAGAAATCGGTTGGCGTAAAAGTCCGCGATCGCCATTGAATCGTTGGCGTCAATGGCGACATCGGCGTGAATTTTTCCAGACTTTTTTGCTTCCGCAAGGCGACGACCCGCCACGGCCATTTTGTCCTCGCCGGCGCCGTCGGCGTTGGTGTCGTCGGTCATGTGGCCAACATCGGTAATGTTCATCACGTGGCGCACCGGTGTGCCAGTGAGTTCAATCGTGCGGCGCAAAATGTCGGCGTTTAGAAACGAGCGAAAGTTTCCAATGTGCGCGTCGTCGTACACGGTTGGCCCGCATGTGTAAAAAGTGACGGGACCAGCCGCGCCCGCGATG